>JAQTYE010000224.1 GCA_028749255.1 Paracoccaceae bacterium
ATCCAGATCCGCGTTGCCCTCATCAACCGCTTCAACGCACTCGGCACCGCCGAGATCGTCCGCGTGGCGTAAAGTCGACGGGGAAAGGGGAAGTCACACCTCAAGCCGCTGTTGTGCAACAATGCCCTCTCGCACAGCCCTAGGGTCATAAGGAACGTCTGCGCTGCGCGAGAATGTATGTGTTGCCTCATCAATGAACCCGACAACCGTATCACCCTGCGTCAAGGCAACACGCCCGGCAACGACCACTGGAACCAGCGTAGCTCCACCCAAGGCATCGCCTGCGGCGGCTTCGGCAATAGCGACCGACACTTCCGTGCGACAGACCGGGTTTGCAAGACAACCTGCAAGCGCCGCCCCCCCGAAATATGCCGTGGCTACGACCGCACCGCCTGCGGCACCTGACCCGAGCGCCTCGAGATTGCGGGCCGTGAAGTCGATGCCACGTTGGATGCCAGCCTCGACCGCAAGGCGATCCGTCGCAAGGCCCGACTGGAATTCCGCCTGTATGTCGGCAAAGATGTCGCCGTATTCAGCAAGGTCGCCCTGATCGCCCAGGGTCCGATTTGCCTCGATGAAAGACGCCTGCGCATCGATGTAGCGGCGTCTCGCTGCCAGACAGGCAAGAGTTCCGTCGTTGGTGCAGGCATTGCGGTATTCGAGGTCACGCGCCGCGTCCACGCTGTCGAGCGCGGCAATGGTTCCCATCAGCTCCTTGATGCGTTGATCTGAGCAACTGTCAGGTGCGGAGGTGCACGCTTCGAGTTCTTGCCGCGAGCGTGCGCGCAGAGCCGCCTCTTCATGGTAGAGGTAGTTGTTGGCAATCGCCGAATTTGAAACGAGGTTGGCCGCGCCCACATTCTCCGCTTTGCCGCCCGACGCTATCCACGCGGCCCCAAGACTGACAAGCTCGCCCTTGGCCAACACATCTGTCTTCCACGAAGCGAAAGCCGCCTGATAGGCCGCATCGCTGGCGTAGCTTCCCCGCTCCGGCGCTTTCTGCATACCGGAGTAGATCGCCCCCGCAATCCCGCCTGCCGCCCCTGCGGCGCAATCCGCGCCCTGGGCCTCGGCCGCGACACAGCCGGCGAGCCCGTGCAGCAGCACATGCCCGAGCGAGCCCTCGCCGCCGTTTTTGCCGCCCTCGAATATCCCCCCGATCCCGGTCTGCGCATCGGCCAGCCCAAGCGCCACGACGGAGTTGATGAACGAGCCTTTGAACGCATCGCCAAAGCTGCCGCCATAGGCAGTCGCAGACGCGCTGGCCTGCAACACCGTGGAGAGGGTCACAAAGACAAGGATGACAAAAACTGAAAGTGATCGTAGAGGCCTTGTGAAGATCATAACGCTGATACTGCGGAATGAACGGAGTCTCGGTTCAGGCGACCAATGAGGATGATATCAATCAACGCAAAAGCCTTGTCGATATGGAAAAGTTCGGCGGAGAGTTCATTATAGAGAAAATATGATGCTATCAAGTAGCCAACAAAACAAGCGATGTACACGCCGAGTGGATGAAATCTCGCCAACCACCCTAAGCGCTTCATTGTCGCGAAGATCAAAAAAAACATTGCGTAGCCAACTAAAACGAATACCTGACTAATCAATGCTGTCAGTATCACCAGTGGGATCCCCCCCCCTGGGAAGATTGAAGTCCTAAAGATGATGTAGAAAATACAAGTATTGAGCGCGGACACAATTAACATTCTTAAGATATGTCGAGATGCACCGCGGGCAACGGAATACACCGCGCTACGCATGTTTTTGAAAGCCTCTATCTGTCCTGAACGCAATTTGGGCACCAGTCAGTCAAGAATTGAGTTAAGTCTTCACCCATTCCCCAAATCGGAGTTCCACCAAAGGTTTGTGGAGGCAAGCTGAATTTTTCGAAAACACTCCAATGAAGCTCAATTATTTCACTTTCCAGCGGCCAGCGAGCTTCGCCAAACGAAGGCTTATATAACGCGGCATATGCGCCTGCCAAATTGATACGGATGTTCGCCATCTCTTCAGACGTAAGCTCGCGTCCCTTATATTTTACCGCAAAGCTCTGAAGCCGTTCCGTCGTCAACTTCCCCCAATTCACCAGGCCCCAAACACCTTCCAAATGTTCGGACGCAATTCCCTTTGCGTAGCATGCGTAAGCATCCCCACTCGCGCATGCAAGTCCATAATAGCCGAGGTAGTCACCGGCCTTCAGAAGTTTCTGTTCTTCGAGCGTTGTCCAGCATCCTCCATGCGCGGTATTGCATGCGTTGTGCGCGATACCAGATACAAAAATCGCAGATGCCGCAGAAACATTATTCGCTTTGCCGCCACTGAATAAGTATCCGAAGATCGCACCGACTATCTCCGTCCGCCTTTCAAGGCCACCCGCGTTTGCACTGCGAAATTGATCGGAGCCCCCATAAACCGCCTGCGCGATCCCGCCCGTGGCGCCTGCGGCGCAATCGGCGCCTTGCGCTTCGGCAGCGACACAGCCCGCGAGGCGGCTCTGTTGCACAAATCGGATGACGGGCGCGGCTCCCCTTTCCCCGGTCGGATTTATCCCACGGTCTCTGTGACGGGTATGCCGAGGGCGGTGTAGCCGTTCAGGAATGAGCCATGTCGCGCCATTGGTCCAAGCGACAATGGCGAATGATGCGGACCTGGATCTCGGCGACCTGCCGATCGAAGTCCCAGGCCATGAGCCGCTGGCCCAGCAGTTTCACGCAGTGCATCTTCGTTTCGACGCGGCTTCGGCGGTGATATCCGCTCCATCGTCACCAGAGTGCCCGGCCAAGGTATCTCGCGGCGCGGAGGGCCTCGTTGCGCGCCATGGCACCAGCAGTGATCACCTTCCAGGGCTTGGTGTTCCTGCGGGGCGGAATGACGGCATGAGCGCCGCGGTCGGCGATGGCGTCATGGCATTTCCGGGTGTCATACGCGCCATCTGCCGTGACGCTGCCGATCTCCTGATCCTCCGGGATCTGGTCGAGCAGATCGGGCCGCACCGGCGCATCGCCGATATGGCTGCCGGTGATCTCGACGGCCCGGATCTCCAGCGTTTTCTCGTCGATCCCAAGGTGGATCTTGCGCCAGACCCGTCGTTTGGCGCCGCCATGCTTGCGTGCATGCCACTCACCTTCGCCCTCGACCTTGCTGCCCGTGCTGTCGATCAGCAGGTGCACCGGCCCCTTGGACCCGCGATACGGGTGTTCACAGCCAGGGTCTTCTGGCGGCGAGACAGGGTGCTGAAGTCAGGCACCGTCCAATCTAGGCCAACCAGCCGCAGCAGGCTCTCGACGAAGCCGGTCGTTTGGCGGAGCGCCATGCCGAATAGCACCTTCATGGAGAGGCAGGTCTGGATGGCCCCGTCGCTGAAGCTCTGCTGGCGGCCACGCCTGCCGGTCGGCACAGCCTCCCAGTTCATCTCGGGATCGAACCAGATCGTCAGCGAGCCCCGGCGCTTGAGCGCTTCGTTATAGGCTGGTCAGTTCCTGGTCTTGTAGGTCGGGGGGGGCGGTCTGCTCATGCCACCCAGCTATCAGGCTGGATTCAAAAGATGAATCCCATCAGGGATTTGTGCAACAGAGCCTATTGGCCACCTAAACGAATGCTTGGGTTCCAGGTGAGTGTCCTCTTGGTGTTCTTGATCGCGACAAGGCTTTGTTGCAGAACTCGAACTTCAAAGGATTCACACCATGAATCCATGCGGTTAGACGGGTTGCATGAGCAAGCCCAATCCCACCCGCTACCGCGCGACCAACTGGTCTGCCTACAACACCGCCC
>JAQTYE010000079.1 GCA_028749255.1 Paracoccaceae bacterium
CCGCGATCCCGACCGTCTGCGGGTCGCTGCGCGAAGCCCTGGAAGCCCGGGAAGCCGATCACGACTTCCTGCTGGCCGGTGACGTGTTCACCAAAGGCCTGATCGAAGGTTACACCGCGCTGAAGTGGGAAGAAGTTTATGCTTACGAGCATACCCCCCACCCGGTGGAATACCAGATGTACTATTCCTGCTAATCCTTTGGGATTGCTGGAGAAAGGGCGCCGTTCGCGGCGCCCTTTTGCGTGGCGCCATCGCGGTGGGCCACGCGGCTTGCATTTTGGCGTCCGCCCCCCCACATTGCGGATCGGCACCGGACGCCAGCCGCCCGCGGGGAAACCCATGGTGAAGATCCGGGTCAGACGCTCTCTCATCGGGGGCGGTTTCGGCAATGCGGGCACCGGAGCGGTGGGATTTCCCCCGTGGAGACGACAGATGACGACAGAACTGAAACAGGCCAAGGCGCAGGCGCGTCGGCTGAGTGTGGCGATGGGCAAGGCGGGGCGCCCGGTGGCGTTGTCGCAGGCCTATGAGCTGCTGGCGCAATCGGCGGGCCATGCCGATTGGAACACGATGGCGGCCCGTCTGGCGGCCCCTGCGGGCATCGGCTGGACGCTGGGGCAAGCGGTCCGCGGGCGCTACATGGATCAGCCGATCACCGGCCGCATTCATGCGTTGGCGCGAAAAGGCGCGGCGCATGTCGAGGTCGAACTTGCGCTTGACCAGCCGGTCGATGTGGCGGCCTCGGCGCATTTCACCGCGTTGCGGCGGCGGGTGCGCGCGACGCTGGGGGGCGATGGGCGCTCGGTCGGGCGGCGCTCGGACGGGGTGCCGCATCTGGTGCTGGAGTGACGGGACCCGGGGCGCCTGCGCGTCCCGGGCATTCCCTTGCTGGCGCGAATGTTATCTGCGTCGGTGCACAGAACCTGTTTGCTTCTGTGGAATTGCGCCACAACAGGGCGGGCCGCATTCTGGGCGCATCCGATCAATCGCCCCAAGGAGTATTCCGCGATGAAATCCGTTCTTCTGGCCGCTGGCCTTGCCTTTGGTCTGGCAACTGCCGCCGCCGCCGCCCCCGAGACCTATACGCTCGACCCGAGCCACAGCCAGATCGTGTTCACCTATAACCACCTCGGCTTCTCGACCACCACCGGGATGTTTTCGGGGTTCGAGGGCACGATCACCTTTGACGCCGAAGACCCGGCGGCTTCTTCGGTCAGCGTCGAATTTCCGACCTCCTCGCTCATCACCGGCTGGGACGCGCGCACCGAACATTTCCTGACCGCCGATTTCTTTGACGCCGAAGCCGCGCCCGAGATTTCGTTCAAATCGACCGGCATCGAAGTGACCGGCGAAAAAAGCGGCAAGATCACCGGCGATCTGACCATCAACGGCATCACCAAGCCGGTGGTTCTGGATGCGGTGATGACCCAGATCGGCGAACACCCGATGGCAAAACAGCCCTGGGTCGGTTTCGAGGCCACCACCACCGTGCTGCGCTCGGATTTCGATATGGGGATGTTTGCGCCCTATGTCAGCGACGAAGTCGCGATTGCGATCTCGATCGAGGCGATGAAGGCCGAATAACCCCTTCACTCAGAAACAAAAACGGCCGTCGGAGCGATCCGGCGGCCGTTTTCTTTGAGTATTTGGACCAAGAAGAACGAGCTGCCCTTCTTCTTGGTCCAAATACTCCCGGGGGGGGCGGGGGGCAGGCAGCCCCCCGCGGCGGGGATTAGCCACGCCGGGTGGCGGTGAGCGCCACGTCAACGGTCACGGCGAAGCCCACGGTGCCCTCGTCGGGGTAGCTCGCGCCCATCCCGAAGGCGCGACGGTCGAGGCTGGTCTGACCTTGCATCGTGGCGGTATCCCCGTCGAGCATCAGGGTGAAGGGCAGGGTGACGGGCACTTCCATGCCGCGCAGGGTCAAGGTGCCGCTGGCCAGATGGGCGGTGCCGTCCTGTCGGGTGATTTGCGCTGTGAAGCCCGCAGTGGGGTGGGCGGCGGTATCGAAGAATTCCGTTCCCTTGGCCTGATCGGTAACCGCGCCGAGGGTCAGCGCGGTGGTGTCGATCTGTACGGTGACGGTGCCGCTGCCGGTCGCGGGATCATAGGCGATGTCGGCCGACCAGACCGGCAGCTGACCGCTGACGGCGGCGCTCATCTGTTGCACGGTGAAACCGAGGCGGCCCTCGGTCACCTGCCAGTTGCCGGTTTGAACTGCGGCGGTTTGCGTTTGCCCCTGCGGGGCGGGGCCATCGTCAGGGGCGGGCAGCAGCAGCCCGGTGCCAATCACCGCGGCCCACAGAACGAGCGCGGCCAGAGGCGCGGCCAGACCGTGGGGCACGCGTGCGCCCCCGGCCGCTGTGCCACGGGTCATCCGGGCGAGCGTCGCATCGCGGTCGATCACCGCGGGTTTCAGGGCGCCGGCGATGTGCAAGGCGAGCGCTGCATACAGCACAAGGGCCGAAATCTTGTGTATAATTTCGAAACTGTGCGCGATGGTTTGGGATTGCGGTACGAAGGGCAGTGTCTGCCCGAACGGCCACAGGATCGGTGCGAAACCCGCCTGTGCCGCGTGGCTGATCCAGCCCGACAGTGGCATGACCAGCATCGCGCCGTAAAGCGCCCAGTGCACCGCTTCGGCGGCAAAGGTTTCCAGCCGCCGTTCGGGGTGAAGGGGCACGGGTTTGGGTTGGCTCAGCGCCCAGAGAATCCGCACGAGGGCCGCGAAGAACACCGTCACACCGATGGTTTTATGCAGCGAATAGAGGGTCTTCAACGTGGCGACGGCCGCGTCGGTATCGCGCGGCATGTCCTCGGTATAGAGCCCGAGGCCGATGGCCGACAGGATCAGAAGCGCGATCAGCCAGTGTAGCATGCGCGCGACGCCGCCATAGCTTTGGGGGGTGTTGGTCATCATGGGCAGAACCTCGGGGGGAAAGGGCATTTGGGGCACGATACGCGTGGCGCGGCGCGACGGCTAGTCGTGCGGGGCGCACAGGGGATGTGCGCAAGTTGTTGTCTCGGACGCGGCGTCACGTTAGACCGGAGCCAGGTTTGAACGTGGAGGATGGCATGAGCCGAGCATTCGTATTTCCGGGGCAGGGCGCGCAGGCAATCGGCATGGGGCGCGCATTGGCCGAGGCCTATCCGGCGGCGCGTGCGGTGTTTGACGAGGTTGACGCGGCCCTGGGCGAGGCCCTGAGCGCGCTGATCTGGGAGGGCGACATCGAGACGCTGACGCTGACGGCGAATGCGCAGCCCGCGCTGATGGCGACCTCTATCGCCGCGTTGCGCGCGCTGGAGGCCGAAGGGTTCGCCGTCACGGATGCGGCCTTTGTGGCCGGGCATTCGCTGGGCGAATATTCGGCGCTGTGCGCGGCGGGCGCGTTGAGCGTCACCGACACGGCGAAGCTGCTGCGGCTGCGCGGGCAGGCGATGCAATCGGCGGTGCCGGTGGGCGTGGGGGCGATGGCTGCCGTGCTGGGGCTGGATCTGGCCGCGGTGCAGGACGTGGCGGCTGAGGCCGCGCAGGGCGAGGTCTGTCAGGCGGCCAATGACAATGATCCCGCGCAAGTGGTGATTTCGGGCCATAAGGCAGCGGTCGAACGCGCCGCCGAGATCGCCAAGGCGCGCGGCGCGAAACGGGCGTTGTTGTTGCCGGTTTCGGCACCCTTCCATTGCGCGCTGATGCAACCCGCCGCCGATGCGATGGCCGAGGCGCTGGCCGCGACGGCAATCGCCACGCCGGTGGTGCCGGTGGTGGCCAATGTGGTGGCGCAGGCGGTGAGTGACCCCGAAGAAATTCGCAAGCTGTTGGTGGCGCAGGTCACCGGATCGGTGCGCTGGCGCGAGAGCGTGCAGTGGATGGTCGGCGCGGGTGTGACCGAGTTCTGGGAGATCGGCGCGGGCAAGGCGCTGTCGGGGATGATCAAGCGGATCGCCAAGGACACGGTGCAGCGCAATGTGGGCGCGCCCGAGGATATTGTGGCGCTGAAGGGCTGAGCGTTGCGTAGAGCGCGGGCGCCGGGGGCCAGCCCCCGGACCCCCGGGATATTTGGGCCAAGATGAAGAGGCTTGGTTTAGGAAGGGAATGCAGATGTTTGATCTGACTGGAAAAACGGCACTTGTGACCGGTGCGTCTGGTGGTATTGGCGGCGAGATTGCCAAGGCTTTGCATGCGGCCGGGGCGACGGTCGCGCTGTCGGGCACGCGGGTCGAGCCGTTGGAGGTGCTGGCGGCGGAGTTGGGGGAGCGGGCCTTTGTGTGCCCGGCGAACCTGTCGGATGCGGCCTCGGTCGAGGCGCTGCCGAAGGCTGCGGTGGCGGCGATGGGCAGCTTGGACATTTTGGTGAACAATGCGGGGATCACGCGCGACAACCTGTTCATGCGGATGTCGGATGACGAATGGCAGTCGGTCATCGACGTGAACCTGACGTCGAGCTTCCGGCTGATGCGTGGAGTTCTGCGTGGGATGATGAAGGCGCGTTGGGGGCGGATCGTCAACATCACCAGCATCGTCGGGCAGACCGGCAATCCGGGGCAGGGCAACTATGCCGCGGCCAAGGCGGGGCTGGTGGGGATGTCGAAATCGCTGGCCTATGAGGTGGCCAGCCGTGGCATCACCGTGAACTGCGTGGCGCCGGGTTTCATCGCGACCGCGATGACCGACAAGCTGAACGAAGAGCAGAAGGGCAAGATCCTGACGCAGATCCCGGCGGGACGGATGGGCGCCCCCGAAGAAATCGCCGCGGCGGTGTTGTATCTGGCGAGCCCCGAGGCGGGCTATGTCACCGGCGCCACGCTGCATGTGAACGGTGGTATGGCGATGGTGTAACGGGCGTTGCGGCGCCACCCCTGGCTGCTGCGCGATGGGGCGCGGGCCGGGGGTGGCGCTGCCGCGTCTTCTTGCCGCCGCCCGCAGCTTGCGAAACGGCTTGCCTTGGGGCAAGACTGTGTTATGAGCGGCGGGGACGGGCCGGGGGCTGACCCAGCCTGACGGCAGCCATCGCGCAAGCGAGGCGGTTAAGCTGCTCTACCGAGCAAGGACATAGGGACGGGCCAAGGCCCTCAAACTTGAGGAATTGACATGAGCGACATCGCAGATCGCGTGAAGAAGATCGTCGTGGAGCACCTGGGTGTGGAAGAAGACAAGGTCACCGAGACCGCGTCGTTCATCGACGACCTGGGCGCCGACAGCCTTGACACCGTCGAGCTGGTGATGGCTTTCGAAGAAGAATTCGGCATCGAGATCCCGGATGATGCGGCCGAAACCATCCAGACCTTTGGCGATGCGGTGAAGTTCATCACCGAAGCCGCCTGATCGGATTTTCGGTCCAGGTTTGAACGGCGCCCTTGCGGGCGCCGTTTTTCTTTGCGCGGGGCCTGGCCGAGGGGTGTGGGCCATGCGTGCTTGACGTTGCGCCCTTGCGCGTGCGCGTGTATCAGGTCGGGGTCTGAGGAATTGTCAGAGAGGTCGAGGATGCGTCGGGTAGTTGTCACGGGTTTGGGAATGGTCACGCCACTGGCTTGTGGTGTCGAGGAAACCTGGTCGCGGCTGATCGCGGGTCAGTCGGGCGCAGGCCCGATCACGCGGTTTGACGCGTCCAATGTGGTGACGAAATACGCCTGTGAGATTCCGCTGGGCGATGGCAGCGACGGAACCTTCAACGCCGACGACTGGATGGAGCCGAAAGAGCGCCGCAAGGTCGATGATTTCATCCTGTACGGCATGGCTGCGGCAACGCAGGCGGTGCGGGATTCGGGCTGGATGCCCGAGGATGAGGAAAGCCGCGAGCGCACTGGCGTGATGATCGGGTCCGGCATTGGCGGGCTGTCGACGATTGCCGACACGGCGCTGCTGATCGCCGAGAAGGGCCCGAAACGGGTCTCGCCGTTCTTTATTCCGGCCTGTCTGATCAACCTGGCTTCGGGGCAGGTGTCGATCAAGTTCGGCTTCAAGGGGCCGAACCATGCAGTGGTGACGGCCTGTTCGACCGGCGCGCATGCGATTGGCGATGCGGCGCGGCTGATCATGCTGGGCGATGCCGATGTGATGGTCGCAGGTGGTGCGGAAAGCCCGATTTCGGAAATCGGGATTGCCGGGTTCAACGCGTGCAAGGCACTGTCCACTGCCCGCGCGGACGAGCCGACCAAGGCCAGCCGCCCCTATGACGCGGATCGCGACGGCTTCGTGATGGGCGAGGGCGCGGGCGTTGTGGTGCTGGAAGAATACGAGCACGCCAAGGCGCGCGGCGCGAAGATTTACGCCGAAGTGCTGGGCTATGGCCTGTCGGGCGATGCCTATCATATCACGGCGCCGGCATCGGATGGCGACGGCGGGTTCCGCAGCATGAAAGCGGCGCTGGCACGTGCCGGGATCACCCCCGATGCGGTGGATTACATCAACGCGCATGGCACCTCGACCATGGCCGACACGATCGAGCTGGGCGCGGTGGAGCGGCTGATGGGCAATGCGGCGGCGAAGGCCACGATGAGTTCGACCAAGTCGAGCATCGGGCATTTGCTGGGCGCGGCTGGCGCGGTCGAGGCGATTTTCTGCATTCTGGCCATTCGGGACCAGATTGCACCGCCGACGCTGAACCTGGAGAACCCGGCCGTGGCCTCGACGCTGGATCTGGCGCCGAATGTGGCGCGCAAACGCGAGATCAACGTCGCCTTGTCGAACAGCTTTGGCTTTGGCGGTACCAATGCCAGCCTTGTGCTGGGCAAGGTTGTGGACTGATGTGGCGCCATATCGTCTCTAACTTCCTGACGGTTCTGATCGTGATTCTGGTGGGTCTGGGCGGTTTGGCAGCCTGGGCGAAGAAGCAATACACCAGCCCCGGGCCGCTGACGCAGGCGGTCTGTCTGCGGGTCGAACCGGGCGCGAGTTTCGCGCGCGTGTCCGAGGATCTGCGCGGGCAGGGGGCGATTTCGTCGGCCTATATTTTCCGTGCGGGCGCGGATTATGCGGGCAAGTCGGGGTCGCTGAAATTCGGATCCTATCTGATTGATCCGGGGGCTTCGATGATCGGGATTGTCGATCAGATCACCTCGGGCGGCCCGTCAAGCTGTGGCACCGAGTTGAATTTCCGCATCGGGATCAAGGCGCAAGACATGATCTTGCGCGAACTGGACCCGGTGTCGGGGCAATATGTCGAGAAGGCCAAGTTTGATCCGGCGGCCGAGCCCGCGCCTGAAGGCTTTGCCGAAGAATCGGCCAAGGCCGATGTGCGCACCCGGGTGACGCTGGCCGAGGGGGTGACGAGCTGGCAGGTGGTCGAGGCGCTGAAATCGGCCGATTTCCTGAAGGGCGAGGTCAAGGATATTCCGGCCGAGGGCAGCCTTGCGCCCGACAGCTATGAGGTCAAACGCGGGGCCGACCGCAACGCGTTGATCGCCGAGATGCAGGCGCGTCAGCAGGTCATCCTGGCCACAGCCTGGGAGGCGCGGGCCGAGGGCCTGCCCTATAAGACGCCCGAAGAGGCGCTGGTGATGGCCTCGATCGTCGAGAAGGAAACCGGCGTGCCTAGCGAACGGCGGCAGGTGGCCAGCGTGTTCATCAACCGGTTGGAGCAGGGGATCAAGCTGCAGACCGACCCGACGGTGATTTATGGGGTGACCAAAGGCGTGGGCATTTTGGGGCGCGGATTGCGGCAGTCGGAACTGCGCAAGGAAACGCCCTATAATACCTATGTCATCAACGGGTTGCCGCCGACGCCGATTGCCAACCCGGGGAGGGCCGCCATCGAAGCGGCACTTGACCCCGATTCGACAAAATACCTGTTCTTTGTGGCGGATGGCAGCGGTGGACATGCCTTCGCCGAGACGCTGGACGAGCATAATCGCAACGTTGCAGCCTGGCGCAAACTGGAAGCGGCGCAAAAGGATCAGGGCTCAAACAACTGATTTCATTTGGTTAAGTGAAGACCCCGAGGGCGATCCTCGGGGTTTTTTTGGATGAATGTGCACAACCTTGAATTTAGAGCTTGACTTTGCGAACTCTCTAAAGTAGAAAAAGTGCATGCTAGGAGAAGTGGGCAAGCGGCCGGGGTGACCCGATGCCGCTTTTTTCATTTTGCTCGTGCGGTCAAACGGCATGAGAGGCGGGTTCAGTAGCACATGGATATGACTTTCTCGGGTGGGGAAGAGCCTTCGGTGGATTTGCTGAAGGAAACGGAAGTTTTGTATCGGGAAGTGGCCGAAGAACTTGCGCTGGCGATGCGAGGGGTTCGTCAGGGCGAAACGGGCGAGGCCAAGGCCGCCATTCAGGCGGTCAAGGATCTGCGCACGGCATTTCAAATGGTTATGGATGAAAGGACACGCGTTGAAAAACTCCGCAAACAGGTTGCCGGGGTCGTCCGAGACTATGCGCTCGACTTCGACGCGGCGCGAGATGAGATCGGGCGCCGCCTGGCTCGCCTGCGCGAGGCAGGAGGAGGTGGATGAGTTTCTGGAAGGGCTGGGGGACAATGCGCTTCTGGCCCTGCCGTGGATGTTCGAGTTCTGGGCGCTGCCGCATCAGCTGCCCCCCGCGGGTGCCTGGAAAAGCTGGGTGATCATGGGCGGGCGCGGTGCGGGCAAGACGCGGGCCGGGGCCGAGTGGGTGCGTGCGCAGGTGGAAGGCGCGCGCCCCCTCGACCCCGGCAGGGCGCGGCGGGTGGCGCTGGTCGGTGAGACGTTTGACCAGGTGCGCGATGTGATGGTGTTTGGCGACAGCAGCATTTTGGCCTGCGCGCCGCCCGACCGGCGGCCCGAATGGGAAGCCGGGCGGCGCCGGTTGATCTGGCCCAATGGTGCGACCGCGCAGGCGTTTTCGGCACATGAGCCCGAGGCGCTGCGCGGGCCGCAATTTGATGCGGCCTGGGTTGACGAGTTGGCCAAGTGGAAGAAGGCCGAAGAGGTCTGGGACATGCTGCAATTCGCGCTGCGGCTGGGCGATCATCCGCAACAGGTGATCACCACGACGCCGCGCAATGTGGGGGTGCTGAAGACGATTCTGAAAAACCCTTCGACCGTGGTGACCCATGCGCCGACCGAGGCGAACCGCGCCTATCTGGCGGCCTCGTTTCTGGAGGAGGTGCAGGCGCGCTATGCGGGCACCAGGCTTGGACGCCAAGAGCTGGACGGCGTGCTGCTGGAGGATGTCGAGGGCGCGTTGTGGAGCACCGCCGCGCTGGAGGCCGCGCGGGTCGATCGTGCCCCCGAGCTGGATCGGATCGTGGTGGCGGTGGACCCGTCGATCACCGGGCACGCAGGATCGGACGAATGCGGGATCATGGTGGTGGGCGCGGTGACGCGCGGCCCGGTGCAGGACTGGCGCGCCTATGTGCTGGAGGATTGTTCGGCGCGCGGCAAGCCCACCGACTGGGCGCGCGCGGCGATTGCCGCAATGGAAAAATACGGCGCCGAGAAACTGGTGGCCGAGGTGAACCAGGGCGGTGACATGGTGGAATCGGTGATCCGCCAGATCGACCCGCTGGTGCCGTTCAAGGCACTTCGGGCGGGGCGGGGCAAATCGGCGCGGGCGGAGCCCGTGGCGGCGCTGTATGAACAGGGGCGGGTGCGGCACCTGAAACAGGGCGCTTTGGGCACGCTCGAAGATCAGATGTGCCGGATGACCACACAGGGGTATGAGGGGCGCGGCTCGCCCGACCGGGTGGATGCGTTGGTCTGGGCGCTGCATGAGCTGATCATCGAGCCTGCGGCGCATTGGCGGCGCCCACAGATGCGCACACTTTAGGCCGGGGCGGCCAGGAGGGCCTTTGGCTTCTTCTTGGCACAAATACTCCGGGGGTGCGGGGGCTGGCCCCCGTGGGTGACACCCCGCGCAACAGCTGAATTTCGGACAAGAGGGCTGGGGATTTCCCCGGCCCTTTTCTTTGCGGCCCCGGGGTCGTGGGCCAGGTCAAGGAGAACGGGATGGGAATGCAATTCTTTCGCAAGGGCGCGCAGACGGCGGTGCCCGAGCAGAAGGCCTCGGTCACGGGACGGATCGTGGCGATGGCCAGCGGCGCGGGGCGCGTGATCTGGAGCCCGCGCGACACGGTCAGCCTGACGCGCACCGGGTTCACCGGCAATCCGGTGGGGTTTCGCTGTGTGAAGCTGATTGCCGAGGCGGCGGCGGCGGTGCCTTTGGTCTGTCAGGATGCCGAGCGGCGCTATGAGATCCATCCGTTGATGGATCTGATCCGGCGCCCGAATGCGGGGCAGGGCCGGGCCGAGCTGTTCGAGGCGCTGTATGGCCAGTTGCTGCTGTCCGGTGACGGTTATCTGGAGGCGGTCAGTGCCGAACCCGGCCTGCCGCGCGAGCTGCATGTGCTGCGCTCGGATCGGATGTCGGTGGTGCCGGGGGCGGATGGCTGGCCCAAGGCCTATGATTACACCGTCGGCGGGCGCAAGCATCGCTTCGACATGACGGGCCACCCCGACCCGGTGTGCCATATCAAAAGTTTTCACCCGCAGGATGACCATTACGGTCTGAGCCCGATGCAGGCGGCGGCGGTGGCGCTGGATGTGCACAATTCGGCCAGCGCCTGGTCGAAGGCGCTCTTGGACAATGCGGCGCGGCCTTCGGGGGCGATCATTTACAAGGGGGCGGACGGGCAGGGCACGCTGAGCGCCGAGCAATATGACCGGCTGACCTTCGAGATGGAGACGCATCATCAGGGCGCGCGCAATGCCGGTCGGCCGATGTTGTTGGAAGGTGGCCTGGACTGGAAACCGATGGGGTTTTCGCCTTCGGACATGGAGTTTCACGAGACCAAGGCCGGGGCCGCGCGCGAGATCGCGGTGGCCTTTGGCGTGCCGCCGATGCTGCTGGGGATCCCGGGGGACGCGACCTATGCCAATTACGCCGAGGCGCACCGGGCGTTTTATCGCCTGACGGTGCTGCCGTTGGCGACGCGGGTGTCGGCGGCGGTGGCGTGGTGGTTGTCCACGCATCTGGGCGCGCAGGTCGAGCTGAAGCCCGATCTGGATCAGATCCCGGCGCTGTCGGCCGAACGCGATCAACAGTGGAAGCGCGTGGGCGAGGCCGGGTTCCTGAGCAATGCCGAGAAACGCGCCCTGCTGGGCCTGCCGCCTTTGGCGGAGGAGTGACATGGGGGAAGGCGGGTCACGCTATCTCAAGGAGCCGTTCGAGGTTCATGAGCAGCGGTTCGAGGCCACCGAGAAGATCATGGAATTGCAGTTCAATCAGGTCGATCGGCGTTTGGGGCGGATTGAGACCATGATCGAGGGCTTGGAGAAACGGTTGTGGATGACGGTCTACGGCGTGGTGGCGGTGATCCTGACGCAGGCGGTGCAAGGCGTTTTGGATTACGCGCCGAGATGAGGATAATCATATGAATACAGGCGATTACGGTCTGGAATTGAAGTTCTGCCGCGCTGAGCAGGTGGTGCAGGTAAGCGAGGGGGCGGTGATCGAGGGCTATGCCAGCCTGTTCGGTCTGCCCGATCAGGGCGGCGATGTGGTGCAGCCGGGGGCATACAGGAAAAGCCTGGAACGGCTGGCCGCGCGCGGTGGCAGCGTCAAGATGCTGTGGCAGCACGATCCGGCACAGCCGATCGGCGTGTGGGACCAGATTTATGAGGACGAGCGCGGGCTTTACGTCAAGGGGCGATTGCTTTTGGACGTGGGGCGGGCGCGCGAGGCGGCGGCGCTGATCGGGGTGGGAGCGATTGACGGGTTGTCGATCGGCTATCGCACCGTGGCTGCCGAGAAGGACGCAAAAGGCCAGCGGCTGCTTGCGGAACTGGAGCTGTGGGAGGTGTCTGTGGTGACCTTCCCGATGCTCAAAGAGGCGCGGGTGGCGGCCAAGGGCGAAAGCCCGGACGGCGGCACCTGGCGCGATCTGGCCGAGGCGCTGGCAAGTGCCGCGGCTGATTTGGCGGCGCGCTGAGCGCCGCCCGTGACCCATGGAGATCGAGTGACGATGAAGACCGAGATCAAGGCTCGGGCCGGGACGGGTATGTCCGAGAGCCCGGACCCGGGCACTGAGGTGAAAACCGCGCTGGCCGGGTTCCTGAAAGAAATCAAATCCTTTCAGGATGAAGTTAAGACGAAATTTCAACAACAGGATGAGCGTTTGACCATGTTCCAGACCAAATCGACCTTCGCTGGGCGTCCCGCCCTGTCCGCCGCCGCTTCGGAAGAGGCGCCGCATCAGAAGGCTTTTGCGGCCTATCTGCGGTCGGGCGATGACGATGCGCTGCGTGGCCTGTCGCTGGAGGGTAAGGCGCTGAATACCGCAGTGGCCGCCGAGGGTGGCTATCTGGTGGACCCGCAGACCTCGGACACGATCCGCGGTGTGCTGAAGGCCACCGCCTCGATCCGTCAGATCGCCAATGTGGTCAATGTCGAGGCCAGCAGCTTTGACGTGCTGGTGGACCATTCCGAGATGGGGTCGGGCTGGGCGAGCGAGACCGCAAACCTGACCGAAACCGCAACCCCGCAGATCGACCGCATCTCGATTCCGCTGCACGAGCTGGCAGCGATGCCGAAGGCCAGCCAGCGCCTGCTGGATGACAGCGCGTTCGATATCGAGACCTGGCTGGCCAACCGTATCGCCGACAAATTTGCCCGGGCCGCGGCGGCCGCGTCCGTGTCGGGCAATGGTGTGGACACGCCCAAGGGGTTTCTGACCCCCGCCACTGTGGCCAACGGGGCGTGGGCCTGGGGATCGCTGGGGTATGTGGCGACCGGCGCGGATGGCGATTTCGCGGCGGTCAATGCGTCGGATGCGATTGTCGATCTGGTCTATGCGCTGAACGCCGAATATCGCGCCAATGCGAGCTTCGTGATGAATTCGAAGACCGCCGGTGCCGTGCGCAAGATGAAGGATGCCGATGGCCGTTTCCTGTGGTCGGACGGTCTGCAGGCGGGCGAGCCCGCGCGTCTGATGGGCTATCCGGTGCTGATCGCCGAGGATATGCCCGACATTGCCCTTGGGGCCACCGCGATTGCCTTTGGCGATTTCACCAGCGGCTACACCATCGCGGAGCGCCCGGATCTGCGTGTGCTGCGCGATCCCTTCTCGGCCAAGCCGCACGTTCTGTTCTATGCGTCCAAGCGCGTGGGCGGCGATGTGAGTGATTTCGCCGCGATCAAGCTGCTGAAATTCGCCGCCTCGTGAGGGGGTGAACGGGTCGGGGGCATAAGCCCCCGACCCTGAGTTGGGGCCTTGTGCCCCGGCTTCGGGCGGGCGTGGGTTTGACCGTCGTCGCCTAGCTGCTCCCTCCGTCCGAGCGGCGGCGGGGAGGGCCCGCGCCCGAACGCCCAAACCCGCGCCGCTGCGGCGCGCAGCGATTTTCGGAGAATTTCCATGATGCTGAACGAAGAGACGGTGGTGGCCTCGGGCCAGCTGCCGATGGCCGAATTCCGCGATCATCTGCGGCTTGGCTCGGGCTTTGCGGATCTGGGGGCAGAGGATGTGGCGCTGGAGGCCTATCTGCGCGCGGCGCTGGCTGCGATCGAGGGGCGCACGGCCAAAGTGTTGTTCTCGCGTGATTTTACCTTGAACCTGGTGGGGTGGCGCGATGACGCGAGCCAACCGTTACCGGTGGCGCCGGTGAGCGCAGTGAGCGCGGTGCGGATGGTGGACCGCGCGGGTGCGGTCACGGTGATCGACCCCGCGCGCTATCGTTTGGTGCGGGACATGGCGCGCCCGCGGCTGGAGACGGTGAGCGGGCTTTTGCCGGGCATTCCCACGGGCGGCACGGTGGAGATTGCGTTTACGGCAGGGTTTGGTCCGGGCTGGGCGGATTTGCCGGTCGATCTGGCGCAGGCGGTGTTTCTGCTGGCCGCACAGTATTACGAGTTGCGCCATGACCGCGCGGGGGAAGCCGATGCAATGCCCTTCGGGGTGATGGCACTGATCGAGCGGTGGCGCACCGTGCGGGTGCTGGGGGGGCGGGCATGAGCAGGCCGGTTCTGAACCGCAGGCTGGAGCTGGAAGAGGCCGCCCGGGTGGCAGATGGTGCCGGCGGATACACGCTGGTGTGGCAAAGTCTTGGCGCCTTGTGGGCCGAGGTGACGGCGGGCACGGGCGTCGAGCGCGCGGGCGAGTTCGTGACGCTGGCCTCGGTGCCCTACAAGATCGTGGTGAGGGCCGCGCCGGTGGGCGATGATCGTCGGCCCCGCCCCGAGCAGCGGTTTCGCGAAGGCGACCGTTTGTTTCGGATCTTGGCGGTTGCCGAAGCCGGTCGCGGCCAGCGCTATCTGACCTGTTTCGCGCGTGAGGAGGTGGTGGCATGAGCTATGGCCTAGCGGCCGCCTTGCAGGCGGCGGTCTATCAGCAGCTGATGGCGGATGTGCCCTTGAGCGCGCTGGTCGGCACGGCGATCTATGACGCGGTGCCGCCGGGCACCACGGACGCAACCTATGTCAGTCTGGGGCCGGAGGATGCGTTGGACGCATCCGATATGACCGGCGATGGGGCGGCGCATGATTTCATCGTTTCGGTGGTGACCACCGAGGCCGGGTTTCAGGGGGCCAAGGCGGTTGCGGCGGCGATTTCGGACGCGCTGGTTGGTGCCGATCTGGCACTGGCACGGGGCACGCTGGTGGCACTGTGGTTCGTGCGCGCCCGGGCGCGGCGCGTCGAAAAGGCCGACACCCGGCGCATTGATCTGACATTCCGGGCGCGGGTCGAGGGCTGAGGCTTCCGCGCCTTTGGGCACTTTCTGGGCCGTCCATGGACAGGCCCTTGGCATTTCACATTCATCGGAGACTTCAATCATGGCAGCGCAGAACGGCAAGGACCTTCTGATCAAGCTCGACCTTACCGGGGGCGGGCAGTTTGAAACCATCGCGGGGCTGCGGGCCACGCGGATCAGCTTCAACGCGGAAACGGTCGATGTGACCTCGTTGGAGAGCCAGGGTGGCTGGCGTGAATTGCTGGGCGGGGCGGGGGTGCGTTCGGCGGCGATCTCGGGGTCGGGGGTGTTCAAGGATGCCGCGACCGACGAACGCGCGCGACAGATCTTTTTCGACGGGGAAGTGCCGGAGTTTCAGGTGATCATCCCCGATTTCGGCATCGTGCAGGGCCCGTTCATGATTACGGCGGTCGAGTATTCGGGCAGCCACAACGGCGAGGCAACCTACGAGCTGTCGATGGCCTCGGCTGGGGCGCTGAGCTTTACCGCGCTGTGAGGCCCGCGATGGCAAACCCCTGGGCGGGAGAGGTCGCGATCTGGCTGGATGGTGAGCGGCGTGTGGCCAGGCTGACGTTGGGCGCGCTGGCCGAGCTGGAGGCAGGGCTGGCCGATGGCAGTATGTTGAAACTGGTCGAACGGTTCGAGAGCGGGGCGTTTTCGACGCGCGATGTGCTGGCACTGGTGGTGGCAGGGCTGCGTGGCGGCGGTTGGGGCGGCACGGCGGCGGATTTGCGCACGGTCGAGATTGGCGGTGGGCCGGTTGAGGCCGCGCGGGTGGCGGCCGAATTGCTGGCGCGCGCCTTCACGGTGCCGGGCAGCGCATGAGTGTGGCGGAGGGCGGGCTGGACTGGCCCGGGCTGATGCGGGTGGGGATCCGCGGGCTCGGGCTGCGGCCGGAGGAGTTTTGGGCGCTGACGCCGGCGGAACTGGCGCTGATGCTGGGCGAGGCGGCGGGCAGCCCGCCGTTGTCGCGGGCGCGGCTGGACGAGCTGGCGGCGCAATGGCCTGACCGGCCCGCGGCGCCGCAGGCCGAAGGTGGCGCCGCAGTGGATCACACGAAAGGATAGGCGATGATCGAGGTGGACGGGCTGGGCGGGTTGAGCCAGCAGGCAGCGAG
>JAQTYE010000080.1 GCA_028749255.1 Paracoccaceae bacterium
CAAGTGCCGGGCGGCGAGGCCGCGGCCGCGCGGCTGGCGGCAATTTCCGTTGGTATCGCGCTGGCTGCCGTGCTGGGGTCTGAACTCCTGTCGCGCGCGGTCGCGCTGCGGATCGGAGGCCGCGATGCTTGAGGTCGCGCTGCAACATGATTTTGGCGGCGTCGCGCTGGATATCACCTTTGCCGCGCCCGGCGGGGTGACGGCGCTGTTTGGCGTTTCGGGCGCGGGCAAAACGACGGTGGTCAATGCGGTCGCCGGGCTGATGCGCCCCGACCGGGGCCGCATCGTGGCGCAGGGCGAGGTCTTGCTGGATACCGACGCGCGGATCTGTCTGCCACCGCAGCGCCGCCGCGTGGGCTATGTGTTTCAGGATCACCGGTTGTTTCCGCATCTGACCGTGCAGGGCAATCTGACCTACGGCGCGCGGTTTGCACCGCGCGAGGCGCCGGGTCCGGGCTTCGATCAAGTGGTCGCAATGCTGGGGATCGCGCCGCTGCTGAACCGTCGCCCCGGCGCATTGTCGGGCGGCGAAAAGGCCCGGGTGGCGATTGGCCGGGCGCTGCTGTCGCGGCCCCGGCTGCTGTTGCTGGATGAACCGCTGGCCGCGCTGGATGCCCCCCGACGCGAAGAGATCCTGCCATTTCTGGAACGGCTGCGCGATGCCGGAATGCCGGTGCTGTATGTCAGCCATTCGGTGGCAGAGGTCGCGCGACTGGCCTCAACCCTGGTGGTGCTGGGCGAGGGGCGCGTGCTGGCGGCGGGGCCTGCGGCCGCGGTGCTGTCCGACCCCGGTCTGGCCGCGCAATTCGGCGCACAAGAGGCGGGCGCGGTGATCCGTGCGCGGCTGGTCCTGCGCGAAGCAGACGGGCTTGCGTGGCTTGACACCGGTGCCGGACCGATCTGGCTGCCCGATGCGCCGGGTGCCCCGGGCGACGAGTTGCGCGTGCGGATCCATGCCAGCGACGTGATTTTGGCGCGCCACCGCCCCGAGGGCCTGTCGGCGCTGAACATCCTGCCCGGCGTGGTGACCCGGATCGAACCCGACACCGGCAGCCGCGCCTGGGTGCAGTTGCAGCTGGGCGACGAGGCGATCCTGGCACGGATCACCCAACGGTCGGTCACGGCCCTGGGGCTGACGCCGGGGGTGGATTGCTATGCGGTGCTGAAATCGGTCGCGGTGACGCGCGACGATCTGGGCCACTGACGCAAAAGGCGCGCGAGTTGCCCCGCGCGCCCGGCTTCCGTTTCAAAGGCCGGATCAGGCCTCGACGGTCTCGACCCGCTTGGCCTCCACCGTGGTCGGCCCGGCAATCTCGATCCGGCGCGGTTTCAAGGCCTCGGGAACCTCGCGCAACAGGTCGATATGCAACATGCCATCGGCATGGCTCGCGCCCGACACCTTCATGTGATCGGCCAGCGCAAAGCGACGTTCAAACGCGCGGGTGGCGATACCGCGGTGCAGATAACTGCGCGCGCCCGCCTCTTCGGCCTTGCGCCCGGTGACGATCAGCGCACCATCGCGCAGCTCGACCGACAACTCGTCCGAGCCGAAGCCCGCGACCGCAATCGAGATACGATAGGCATTCTCGTCAGTTTTTTCAATGTTATAGGGGGGATAGGTCGGCTGGCCAACATCGGCGGCCGAAATCCGATCCATCAAGTCGGCCACACGGTCAAACCCGACGGTGGCACGGTAGAGCGGCGAAAAATCAAAGTTACGCATAGCATCATCCTCATCAGAGCGATGGTCATTTGCCCGCCCCTACGGGGCCGGACGGCTCAAAACGGGGCCCGGTTCGGCACCCCGTTGTCAAGAATTTGGGAAGGCTGCGCGGCGCTTTCAAGACCCCGCGTGCGATGTCACACCGGGTTCAGGGCCGCACGAATTTCGCGCCTTTGGCCCGGCTGATCTGGGCATCGGGCGCATCGCTGCGCGCCTTCATCGCCGCGCGCAGATCGGCCACATGCCCGACCAGCGTGCCCAGCGATACCGGCTCATCCTCGCGGGCGGCCTTGGCCGAGATCACCGAAACGATATGCGGCTCGCCATCGCGCATCGCGAAAACCGGCGCGCCCGATGACCCGAAATCTGCCGAACAGTTCATCATGACCACATCGGCGGCACGCTCCAGCACCTGACAGACGTCTTGCAACGACGGGGCCTCGGCGCGGTCATGGGCATAGGACACAACGCCCACCGTTTCCCCGATCACCGGCGCGGAATCGAGCGTGAACGGGCGCAGTTGCGGCAGGCGGATCGGTTGGTCCAGCTCGATCAGCGCCAGATCCCTGGCCACCCGCGCGATCCTGTCGGCGCCCTGATACTGATAAGCGGGCGGCACCATGGCCCGGCGCACCCCGCGATAGGCCACCGCCCGGCCATTGCGCCACCCTGCGCGGAATTCGATCTGGTCGGTCGGGATCATCGCGCCGGTGCGGCTGTCGAACAGGCAATGCGCCGCGGTCAGCACCTGATCGGGGGCGATCAGCGTGCCGGTGCAAAAACTGCCCTTGCCAAGTTCAAGCCGCCCCACCGCCTCCCATCCACGGCTGGCAGAGCCGGTGGACAGCAGTTTCAGCGCGCTTTGTTCGGCCATCGCCGGGGATAAACCAGCACAAAACACGGCAACAAGGGTCAAAAAGCGCATCATGGGGGGCGGTCCTTCAGCAGTCGGGGCTGATGCCTTCCTAGGCCAAGGCTGCGGCGAGATTAAGGCATATTTACCAAGGCTTGCGGTTTTGGTCCGCCCGTTGCCCAGTCCAGCAGCTCGACCGTGTGCACCACCGGAATGCCCGTGCCCGCCCCGATCTGGATCATGCACCCAATGTTTCCCGCCGCGATGATCTGCGGCGCCTTGGCTTCCAGCGTGGCAACCTTGCGCGCCTGCAACTGGGCCGAAATTTCCGGCTGCAACAGGTTATAGGTGCCCGCCGAACCGCAGCACAGATGGCTGTCGGCCGGTTCCACCACCTCGAACCCGGCCGCTTTCAACAGGTCTTTCGGGGCGGTTTTCACCTGCTGGCCGTGCTGCAACGAACAGGCCGCGTGATAGGCCACGCGCAGCCCCTGCGGTGCCTGCGCGGGCAGGCCGATGCGCAGCAAAAACTCGGACACGTCGCAGGCCAGCCCGGCCACGCGGGCGGCGTCTTCGGCCAGCGGATCCAGGCGGAACATATGGCCGTAATCCTTGACCGTCGTGCCACACCCCGAGGTGTTGATGATCACCGCATCCAGATCGCCTTCGGACAGATAGGCGCGGATATTGCGCGCGGCCTGCGCATGGCTTTCGCCTTCGCGCCCCATGTGATGGCTCAGCGCCCCGCAGCATCCCAGATTGCGCGGGATCACCACCTCGCAGCCCAGCCGCCGCAGCAGCCGGATCGTGGCATCGTTGATATCGGTGTTCAGCGCCTTTTGCGCGCAGCCAGTCTGCAGCGCCACGCGATACTTGCGCGCCCCCATGGCAGGGAACGTTTGCGCGTCATCGTTGCGGCTGACCGGCGGAATGGCGGCAGGCGCCATGGCGATCATTGCGCGCAGGCGCGGGTCGGGCAAAAGCCGTGCGAACGGGCGCGCCAGTTTAGCGGCCCCCATCGCCAGCCGGAAGCGCCCCGGATAGGGTACGATCTTCGCCAGCATGAACCGCAGCAGCCAGTCCATCAGCGGGCGTTTATAGGTCCGCTCGACATGGGCGCGGGCATGGTCGATCAGATGCATGTAATGCACCCCCGACGGACAGGTCGTCATACAGGCCAGACACGACAGACAGCGGTCGATATGCTTGACCGTCTGCGCATCTGCCGGGCGGTCGTTTTCCAGCATGTCCTTGATCAGATAGATCCGTCCGCGCGGGCTGTCCAATTCATCGCCCAGCACCTGATAGGTCGGGCAAGTGGCGGTGCAAAACCCGCAATGCACACAGGCGCGCAGGATCTTGTTGGCCTCGGCGATCCCCGGATCAGCCAGCTGTTCGGGCGTGAAATTGGTCTGCATCAGCCCATCCTTCCGGGATTCAGAATACCGCGCGGGTCAAAGCGGGCGCGCAGCCCGCGGCTCAGCGCGGCAACCGGCGCAGGCTCGGGTTCAAAGGCGGGCGCCGTTTCCCCACGCAGACAGGTCGCATGGCCGCTGTATGGGGCCGCCAGAACGCGGGCATCCGTGCCCTCGGGCAGCAGCGCCCAGATCAGCCCGCCGCCCCAGTCCAGCACCACCTCGCCTCCCAGCCGCGCAATGATTGCAGGCGCATCCGAAGGCTTGACCGAGAACCGCCAAATGTCGCCCGCCCGGCCCTGAAACGGGGCAACTGCCGCCAGATCGGCCCAGATCTGCGCCGATCCGTCGCGCTCGATCCGCGCGCCGTGCGGCGCCAGCAGATCGGCCAGACGCGCGGCGCGATAGGCCACCGATTCCGCCAACCCCTCGATCCGAACCACCGCGCCGACACCGGGCAACCAGCCCGCGCCCGACACATCGAAGGGCGACCCCAACGCCATGGCCAGCGCGGCAGGCGCCTGCGCGGCTGGAATATCCAGAACCACCGTCGCCTGCGCGGGCGCCGCGGGCAGTAGCTTGAACGCCACTTCGGACATCGCCCCCAAAGTGCCCCAACTGCCCGCCATCAGCTTGACCAGATCATAGCCGGTGACGTTTTTCATCACCCGGCCACCATTCTTGATTACCGTCCCCGCCCCATCGACAAAGCGCAGCCCGATCAGACTGTCGCGGCAAGCCCCGGCCTGCACCCGCCGTGGCCCCGAAACATTGGCCGCCACCACGCCCCCGATCGTGCTGTCGCCCGCAGCCCCCAACAGCGCACCCCAGCGCGCGGGCTCGAACGGCAGACGCTGGCCCTCGGCGGCCACCGCCGCCTCGATCTCGGCCAGCGTGGTCCCCGCCCCGGCAATCAGTGTCAGCGCGCCGGGCTCATACAGCGTGATCCCCGAAATCGCCACGTGCAGGGGCGCACCGCTGCGCCCCCCCACAGGCCGGGAGCCGCCGCCCACGATCTGCAGCGCCCCATCCGCTGCGCGGATCGCCTCGGCCAATTGGCTCTCGGTCTCAACTCTCATGCAATTTGCCTTCAACAAAGTTCAAATATCCTGCGGGGGTCCGGGGGTGCAAAACCCCCGGCGGCTGTTACCCCGCGCGCCGCCCGGCACTGACGGCCAGCGGAAACACCTTGGCCGGGTTCAGCAACCAGCCCGGATCGAACACATCCTTGACCCGCATCTGCGCCTCCAGATCGGGGGCGTCGAATTGCACCGCCATCAGATCGCGCTTTTCAATGCCCACCCCATGTTCGCCGGTCAGACACCCCCCCACCTCGACGCACAGCGTCAGGATCTTGGCACCCAGCGCCTCGCAGCGCTGCAAATCACCCGGCGTATTGGCGTTATACAGGATCAGCGGATGCATGTTGCCATCGCCTGCATGGAACACATTGGCCACATCCAGCCCGAATTCCGCACTCAACTCGCCGATCCGGCGCAGCACCTGCGGCAGCGCGCTGACCGGGATCGTGCCGTCAAGGCACATGTAATCGTTGATCTGCCCCATCGCGCCAAAGGCCGACTTGCGCCCCAGCCAGATCCGCCGCGCCTCATCCTCGGATTGCGCTTCACGGAATTCGACCGGGGCGTGACGCTCTGCAATCTGCCGGATCAGGCCCAGCTGCTCGTCGATCTCGGCGGCGCTGCCCTCGACCTCGATGATCAGCAACGCCTCGCAATCGGGGTATCCGGCATGCGCAAAATCTTCGGTGGCGCGAATGCAGGGACGGTCCATGAATTCAATCGCCACCGGCAGCACGCCCGCGCGGATGATATCGGCCACGCACGCCCCTGCGACCTCGTTCGCGTCAAAGCCGATCAGCACGGGCCGCGCGCCTTCGGGTTTGGGCAGGATGCGCAGCGTGGCCTCGGTCACCACGCCCAGCTGCCCTTCGGAGCCGCAAATCACCCCCAGCAGATCAAGCCCCCCCGCGTCACAATAAGGCCCGCCGATTTCGACCACCTCGCCCGCCATGGTGACCAGCGTCACCCCCAGCAGGTTATTGGTGGTGACACCATATTTCAGACAATGCGCCCCGCCCGAATTCATCGCGATATTGCCCGCGATTGCGCAGGCCAGTTGGCTGGACGGATCGGGCGCATAAAACCAGCCATCGCTTTCCACCGCCCCGGTCACCGACAGATTGGTGCGCCCCGCCTCGACCCGGATGAAGCGGTTCGAATAATCGGTTTCCAGCACCGCATTCATCCGCGCCAGCCCCAACACCACCGAATCGGCCGACGGCATAGAGCCCCCCGCCAGGCTGGTGCCCGCCCCACGCGGCACCACCGGCACGCCTTCGGCATGACAAACCTGCAACGCAGCCGCGACCTGCGCCGTCGAGCGCGGCAACACCACCGCCAAAGGCGCACAGCGATAGGCTGAGAGCGCATCGCATTCATAGGCGCGGGTTTCCTCGGGCGCGTCGATCACCGCGTCGGCCGGTAAAACCGCCCGCAACCGCGCCACGATCGCGGCCTTGCGCGCCAGAATATCGGCGTTTGGAATGGGCATTTCCATGGGCTTACCTCCACTGTGGTAAAAAATTATAACCAATTTACAGATCTGGCAAGGCAAGATTGCACGCGCTAGGGTGGCGTCATGGAAAACACCATGCATATCGGCCCGCTGGGGCCCTGGGATCTGGCCGCGCTGGCCTTACTGATCGGCTGCTGGCTCTGGATCGGCTGGCGCACGGAACACCCGCCTGCAAACCGCCCCTCGGTCGGGAAGCTGATGGAGGGCTATCGACGCGAATGGATGCGGCAGATGGTGACCCGTCAGCCGCGGATCTTCGACGGCGCGATGATGGACGGGCTGCGGCAATCGACGACGTTTTTCGCCTCGACCGCGCTGATCGCCATCGGCGGCGGGCTGGCGTTGATCGGCAATCCAGAACGGATCACCGATCTGGCGCAGGATTTCGCGCTGGATCAGGGCCCGAAACTGCTGTGGGAGGCCCGTATCCTGACCGCCGTGCTGTTTGGCGCCAATGCCTTCATGAAATTCGTCTGGTCGCATCGGCTGTTCAGCTATGCCGCGATTGCGATGGCGGCGGTGCCCAACAACGTGGCCGATCCACTCGCCTATCCGCGCGCCGAACAGGCCGCACTGGTCAATATCAACGCCGCCAAAAGTTTTAACCGTGGGCTGCGTTCGGTCTATTTCGCGCTGACCGCGCTGGCGTGGCTGTTGGGGCCTGCGGTGCTGATCGTCGTGACCGCCTTCACCACGGCGATGCTGTGGCGGCGCGAATTCGCCTCGACCGCGCGTCGCGCGCTTCTGGACAACCCGCCGGTCTGACCCGGAGGGCCGGAGCCTCCGGCGGGAGTATTTGGGCCAAGAAGAAGCCTGCAGCGCTTTCTTCTTGGACTAAATACTCCCCGCGGAGCGTCCGCGCGTGCCGCGCCGCGCTCAGGCCCGTTTGCGTCCGCGCCCCTCGACCATCCAGGCTGCCACGCTCAGCAGGGCCGCCAGAACCACCCAGACCCAGGCGGGCATCAGCGGCGTGACGCGCAGATCAATCGTGGCCTCGGCCAGTCGCGGGGTAATGCCGATCCAGCCGCGCCCGGCACTGGGGCGGCCTGCGCGCACGCTGCGGATCGTGGGAACCCCGTCTTCCAGCCGGGTGACCCCACCTGTCGACGCGGCGATCACGGCGGCCAGCGGCTCTGCGCTGGCAATCGTTTGTTCGAATTCGCGCGGGCTGGCCGGGCCCAGGGCCACGACACGTTCCAGATCGCCCTGTGTCAGGCGATACAGCCCGGGTTCGGGGGCCACCCAGCGCGCGGTGAAACGACCCGGGGCGGTTTCGCGCAGCGCCAATTCCTGCGTGGCGCCATCGGGCAAGGTCACGGTTGCGGGATCGGCGCTATCGGCCATCGTGCGGCGCACCACGGTCAGGCCCAAGGTGCCCGGCTCGACCTCGGCATAGAGCGCCTCTTCCTCCAGCTCGGGTTCTTTCATTTCCCAATGCGCAATGCGGCGCAGCAATTCCAGCTGCGGCCCGCCGCCCTCGTATCCGCGATCCCAGAGCCAGGCCTGATCCGACGCCAGCAGGGCCACACGCCCCTTGCCCGCGCGCGACAGCACCAGCAGCGGCGCGCCGCGCGCACCACTCATCACCACCTCGCCCGAGGGGTTGGCCAATTCGATCTGCCGCAACCAGCGGCCCCAATGCGGGGCCTCGCCATCATCGCCCTGCCCTTCGGGAGCGGGCGCGCCGGGCAGGCCCGCCGTCACCGGGTGGCGCAGGCCAAGTTCGGTCGGGCGCGGCACGAAGGGTTCCGACAGCACCCGCCCGGTCGGGCGCGCGGGCAGAACCTGCGCCAGATCGGTCTGCCACAAGCTTTCGACGGTGGCATACTCGGGCCCGGCCGCCACCAGCACCGCACCGCCATCTTCGACATAGCGCCGGATATTGGCGAAATAGCTGGCGGGCAGAATTCCGCGTTCGCCGTAGCGGTCAAAGATGATCAGGTCGAATTCGTCGATCTTGTCGATGAACAATTCCTGCGTCGGGAAGGCGATCAGCGACAGTTCCGACACCGGCGTGCCATCTTGCTTTTCCGGCGGGCGCAGGATGGTGAAATGCACCAGATCGACACCCGCATCCGATTTCAGCAGGTTGCGCCAGGTGCGTTCACCCGCATGCGGCTGCCCCGACACCAAGAGCACACGCAGCCGGTCGCGCACGCCGTTGATCTGCACCACCGCATCGTTGTTGCGGGTGGTCAGTTCGCCTTCCAGCGGCGCAAGGCTGAACTGCACGACATTCTGGCCGCCATGTTCCAGCGTCAGCGGCAGTTCCAGATCCTTGCCAACCGTGACCTGGTAGTGACGCGGCGCACCACCGTCGATGGCAATGCTCAGATCCGCGCTGCGCCCCGCTGCGGCAGGCACCGCGCCCATATCCTCGATCCGCAGCCGGATCGCGGTATCTTCGCCGATAATGCCAAAGGCGGGGGCGGTTTCGATCAGCAGGCGGCGATCCCAATCCGCGGCATGCCCGGTCAGCAGCAGCTGCAGCGGCGCGGGCAGATCGGGGGCAAGATCCGCGTCATGCACCTGCCCATCCGACACCACGATGGCCCCCGCAACCCGCGCGCGGGGTTCGGCGGCCAGCGCCTCGGCCAGGGCCGCCCCGATCCGGGTGCCGGAATTATCCGCCCCGTCGGGCACGGTGACGCGGCGCAATTCAGTATTGGGCAGGGCGGCGATCTGGCGGTCCAGCGCGGCCACCGCCGTATCGGTCTGCGCGCCCCGGTCCGACAGGGTTTGCGAGGCGCTGCGGTCATCCAGCAACAGCACGATATCGGGCAGCGCCTCGGTCTGCGCGCGTTGCAGCGCGGGGCCTGCAAGAGCGGCCAGCAGCACCGCCAGCGCGCCCCCGCGCAACGCCCAGCCCGGCAGACCGCGCCACAGCGCCAGTGCCACCAATGCAACCGCCAATACCGCGCCCGCCGAGATCAGCGGCCAGCCCAGCAACGGCACGAAGGTCAGGCTCAGCCCGTTCATTGCCCCAGCCTTTCCAGCAGCGCGGGCACATGGACCTGATCGGATTTATAATTGCCGGTCAGCACATGCATCACCAGATTGACGCCAAAGCGCAGCGCGGTTTCGCGCTGGCGTTCGCCCGCCTGGCCGCGTCCGATCGGGAACATCGCCAGACCGTTGGCATCAATCGCCCAGGCCGAGGCCCAGTCATTGCCGCCGATCACCACCGGCGTCACCCCGTCATTGAGGTTGCGAAATGGCATGCCCTCGGCCTGTTCGGCATCGGGCGGCGCGGCCTCGACCCAGATCGGCGCGTCATAACGGCCGGGGAAGTTTTGCAGCAGATAGAACGTGCGGGTCAGAATGTGGTCCGCCGGGATCGGTTCGAGCGGCGGAATATCCAGCGGCGCAGCCAGCGCCTGCAATCGGCGCCCGGCCTCGGTCGCGGTGCCAAAGCCCGCCAAATCGGCGTCGCGGGTATCAAACAGGATCATCCCGCCACCGCGCAAATAGCGGTTGAGTTTGGCATAGGCCTGCGCCGAAGGCGCGGGCTGGTTCGGCGTCACCGGCCAGTAAATCAGCGTAAACAGCGCCAGATCATCGTTTTCCAGATCGAGCGTCATCGGCGCGGATGGTTCCACCGTGGTACGTCGGGCCAGCGTGTCGGACAGCCCTTGCAACCCGGCCAGCGCAACCCGGTCAACGCCCGCATCGCCGGTGGCGATATGCGCCAGCACCACATTCGAGGCGGCCTCGATCGCGCGCGCGGGGTCCATTTCGGCACGAGCTTGCAGCGGGACGGCCAGCGCCAGCGCGATCAGCACCGCCGCCGCACGCCCGACGCGCGGCCCCGACAGGCGCCCCCCGACCGCCAGAGAGGCAATCAGATCCGCCAGCAGCGCCAACACCGCCGCCGCCAGAAGCGCACCTTTCAACGGCCACGTGCGGGGCACCGTATCGCCCTCAATCGTCACCGTCGCAGGCCAGTCCGCACGCGCCAGAACACGGTCAGGCGCCAGCGCATTGAGCGCCACCGCGCGGCCATCGGCGGCATAAAGCCCGGGCGGCAATGCGGGGCCGGGCTGGGCCGTGGCCAACACATCGCCCGCGACACCGGGTGCCCCCTCGGCGCCGATCAGGCGCCCGAACCCATCCAACAGCTTTTGCGGCACCCAGGTCATCCCGGCCAGATCGCCCGCCTCGGGCGCGGCGCGGCGCGCGGAAATCGCCAACCGCTCCAGCATCTGCGGGAACAGACCCGACAGCGGCAGGGTGGACCATTCGGCATTGGCGGTGACATGGAACAGCACGATTTCCCCCGCCCCGAACCGCGCGCGGGTGACCAACGGTGTGCCATCGGCCAGCGCGGCAATCGTGCGCCCGGCCAGCTCGGGGCCGGGTTCGGCCATCACCTGCGCGGTGACCGTCACATCGGCAGGCACCGCCAGCCCGGCAAAGGGCGAGGTGTCCGCGAAGGGCGCCAGCGCACGCGGCGCGCCCCAGCTCATCGTGCCACCCACCGCGCGCCCGCCCGCGCGCAGCCGCACCGGCAGCAGCGGATCGGTGTCGGTCTCGGCGGCGGCCAGACGCGGCCCGGCAAAGCGCACCAGCAGGCCGCCTTCCTCCAGCCATTCGGCCAGACGGTCGGGTTCGGCAATATCGGCGATGTCGGCCAGAATGATCACATCGGGCTTGGCCAACAGCACATCTTCAAGCGTGCCATCGATCAGATCGGCGCTGGGAGCCAAGGCCTGACGCAGGTAATGCGTGGGGGTCAGCAGTTCCAGCCCCTCGCGCGCGGTGCCGCCCGCGATCAGCGCCACCTTGCGGCGCTTCACTGCGTCGTCGGTCAGGCTGACCGCGCCCGCACTGCGCAGCCCGGCGATTTCAAAGCGGCTGACCCGGTTGCGCAGCTCGGGCGGCAGGTCAAACCGCACAACGGCCTGCGTGGTGCCCAAGAAATCAACCGTTTCACGGGCCAGTTCGCGCTCGACCCCGGCGGGGTCCAGACCAATGGCCGTTACCTCGATCGGCACGCGCGGCGGGGCCGACGCCAGCACCGGCACGCTTACCTGCGCATCGTCGATCCGTGCGGCACCCAGGGCCAGAACCGGGGTCGCGGGTTGCCAGACGGTGAGCGCGCCATGGGTTTGCAGCGCGCTGGCCAAGGCGGCCCGGCCGGGGCGCGCCAGACCGTCCGACAGCCACAGCGTGTCAAACCGACCTTCGGGCAGCGGCGGCAGCTCGGTCCCCGGCTCCCACGGCTTGGGCGTCAGACCAGGCAGCGTGGCGGCCAGATCGGCGGCTTCACTGAAGGTGGGTGCCGTGGGCGGCGGATCGCTAAGCAGGACAATCGCGGCCGGGCGACCGCTGGCGGCGGCGTCAGAGAGGGCGCGGTCAATCCGCGCCTGCCGCACCGTCCAGTCCCGGGCCGAGGCCCAGCCGGCATCCGCCACAATCAACACAGGCCCCTGCCCCGGCGCGGTCAGAACCGGGTTCAGCACCGGCCCGGCAAAGCCCACAATCGCCGCGGCCAGCGCCGCGATGCGCAGCGCCAACAACCACCAAGGCGTGCGTTCGGCCTGCACGGCCTCGTCGGCCAACCCCAAAAGCAGCGCAACCCCCGGGAAGCGACGGCGGATCGGTGCGGGCGGCACGGCGCGCAGCAACACCCACAGGATCGGCAGCGCCAAAAGCCCCAGCAAAACCCAAGGCGCGGTGAAACCAAGCGGCCCGAGAACGATCATCGCGCCCCCCGTTCCAGCGCGGCCCAGATCCACAACAGCGCCGATTGCGCGGGTGTGCCGGTGTGATGCGTCGAAAACTGCCAGCCCGCTGCCTGCGCCAGCCCGGCCAACCGCGCGCGCCGCTCGGCCAGACGGTCGCGATAGCGCGCGCGCAGATCGGCGGCCTTGCGGGTTTCAAAACGCAGCGTCCCACCAACGGATTCGAAAATCGTGCGCCCGTCGAAGGGGAACTCCTCTTCCACCGGGTCCAGAACCTGCACCATGACACCGGATACACCGCGCCCCGCCAACGCGCCCAAGGCCGCCTCAAGCGCACCCAGATCGCCCAGAAAATCCGACATGAAGACCGCGCGCGATTGCGGGGTGATGGCGGTCACGTCGGGCGTGCTATAGTCGGCCACGCCCTGTGCGGCGGCCAGTTGGGCGGCCAGAACCATCAGTTGCGCACGCCCCGGGCGCGGCGGGGCCAAGGGGCCGGTCAGCCCCACACGTTCGCCCGCACGGATCATCAACACCGACAGGGCCAACGCCAGAAGCCGCGCGCGTTCCGCCTTTTGAGGGCGGGCTGCGCGGCCCTCGGGAGCGCCGGAAAACCGCATCGAGGCGCCATCATCGACCCAGATATGCGCCGATTGTGCCAGCTGCCATTCGCGGTCGCGCACGAATTGCACGTCCGACCGGGCCGAGCGGCGCCAGTCAACGAACCGCGCCTCGTCGCCCGAATGCGCCGGGCGGTATTGCCAGAATTCCTCGCCCGGGCCCGCGCGACGACGGCCATGGCCACCCATCTGCACGGTCGCGGCCAGCTGTTCCGCGGCCAGCAGCAGGGGCGGCAGAGCCTGGGCCGCCGTTTCCGCCTCACGGCGCAGGGACAGCCCCGCGCCCAGGCCTGCGCTGGGATCGGGGTCGATCACTCGGCCGCCTCGGACAGACCGCCGATCTCGGCACAGACGCGGGCGATGACAGCGGGCAGGGTTTCGCCCCGGGCCCGCGCGGCAAACGACAACGCCATGCGGTGGCTCAGCACCGGGCGCGCCATTGCGAACACGTCCTCAACCGACGGTACCAGACGGCCCTGCAACAACGCCCGCGCCCGCACCGTCAGCATCAGCGCCTGCGCCGCACGCGGCCCCGGCCCCCAGGCCAAGGCCTCGCGCGCGATGGGCAGTGCCTCGGGTTCGCCCGGACGGCAGGCGCGCACCAGATCAAGGATCAGATCGACCACGCTGTCACCCACCGGCATCCGCCGCACCAACGCCTGCGCCGCGATCAGATCATCGCCGGAAAACACCTGATGCGCAGTGTCACTGTCGGCGCCAGTGGTGGCCAGCAAGATGTCGCGTTCGGTCGCGCGGTCGGGATAATCGACGTCGATCTGCACCAGGAAGCGGTCCAGCTGCGCCTCGGGCAGCGGATAAGTGCCCTCCTGTTCGATCGGGTTTTGCGTGGCCAGAACGTGGAACGGCCGCCCCAGCGGACGATGCACACCCGCCACGGTCACCTCGCGTTCCTGCATCGCCTGCAGCAGTGCCGATTGCGTGCGCGGACTGGCGCGGTTGATTTCATCGGCCATCAGCAATTGGCAAAACACCGGCCCTTCCAGAAAGCGGAACGCCCGCGTGCCATCCGGCGCGGTTTCCAGCACTTCAGAGCCCAGAATATCGGCGGGCATCAGATCCGGCGTGAACTGGATCCGCGAGGCGCCCAGCCCCATTACCGTGGACAGCGTATCGACCAGCATCGTCTTGCCCAAACCCGGCAGACCGACCAAAAGCCCGTGCCCGCCCGACAGAAGCGTCGCCAGAACCAGCTCGACCACCCGGTCCTGCCCGATGAAGCGGCGGTTGATCGAGGCCCGTGCCTGCGCCAGCTTTTCGCCCAAACGCTCGATTTCAATGATCAGATCGGCAGGCTCGGTCATGACAAAGGCTCCAACAAGGCTATAGTCTGTAGCAAAGCAGATAACCGCCCCGGACCCAATCGCAAAGCGCAGATGACACAGACACCCAAACCACAAAATGCCGTGAAGCCGCCCAATGCCGATGGGCTGGCCCAGGCCGCAAGCACCGCCAGCCGCAAGGGCCCGCCGCCCGTGCATCTGTGGAACCCACCGTTTTGCGGCGATATGGACATGGAAATCCGCCGCGACGGAACCTGGTTCTATCTGGGCACCCCGATTGGACGGCCCGCGTTGGTGCGGCTGTTCGCCTCGATCCTGAAGCTGGAAGACGGCAAATATTTTCTGGTGACCCCGGTCGAGAAAGTGGGCATCCGCGTGGTGGATGCGCCGTTTGTTGCGGTCGATTGCGATATTTCAGGCGCAGGCGCGGCGCAAACCCTGCGCTTCACCACCAATGTCGGCGACACCGTGGTGGCCGGCCCCGATCACCCGATCCGGGTGGTACGCGATGCGGAGGGCGAACCCAGCCCCTATGTCCATATCCGCCGCGGGCTGGAGGCGCTGATCGACCGCAAGACGTTTTATCGGCTGGTCGATCATGCCGTGCCCGGCGCGCATGAGGGCGTCGAATGGCTGGGCCTGTGGTCCGAAGGCGTCTTTTTCCCGATCATCCCGATGGCGGAGCTGTAAGTGCCGAAATTCGCCGCCAACCTGACGATGCTGTTCACCGAACTGCCCTTCATGGAACGCTTCGCCGCGGCCAAGGCGGCGGGGTTCGATGCGGTCGAGGTGCTGTTTCCCTATGACTGTTCGGCCTCGGACATGCGCTACCAACTGGTGATGAACGATCTGACACTGGTGCTGATCAACACGCCGCCGCCCAATTTCACCGGCGGGCCGCGCGGCTTTGCCGCCGTGCCGGGCCTGGGCGAGCGGTTCCGCCGCGATTTCGACCGGGTGCTGCGTTATGCCGAGGTGCTGAAACCACGCGGCGTGCATATCATGGCAGGCCCGGCCGAGGGGGCGGACGCACGCGCGACCTTCATCGAAAACCTGACCTGGGCCGCCACCCGCGCGCCTGCGCTGAGCCTGACGATAGAGCCGATCAACCGGATCGACATGCCAGGGTATTTTCTGGACGATTTCGATCTGGCAGCCGAAGTGCTGGATGCTGTGGGCGCCCCCAACCTGCACCTGCAAATCGACATGTATCACGCGCATCGGATCACCGGCGATGCGCTGGGGGTCTGGGCGCGCCATGGCCACCGCGCCGCGCATATCCAGATCGGCGGCCTGCCTGACCGGCACGAACCGCTGGCCAGCCCATATCTGGATTATCCTTCGTTTTTCAAACGGTTGGATACCGAAGGCTACCGCGGGTTCGTCTCGGGCGAATACACCCCGGCACGCACCACCGAAGCGGGCCTCGGCTGGATGCGCTGCTAGCAGCGCGGGCCCTGATCGGCGCAGCCCTGCGCCCGGGTCTCGGGCTCCAGCGTGACATGGGTCAGGCCGAAATCGGTGGCCAGCATCACCTTGGCGCGCGCGATG
>JAQTYE010000225.1 GCA_028749255.1 Paracoccaceae bacterium
GCATGTCGGCGCTGACCAATGTCACCAGCGATCCGTTCGGGGTGATCTTTTCGGGGAACGGGCCGATGATGCTGCTGGTGGGCGGCACGATTGGGGCGATTTTCGCCTTGGTGCTGTTTTCCTTCACCGTCGTGGGCCTGCCGCTGCTGATGGAACGCGAGGTGGATTTCATCACCGCGATCATCACCTCGGTGCGGGCGGTGACGGGCAATCCGGTGGCGATGCTCAGCTGGGGGGCGGTGATCGCGGGCTGCCTGTTTGTCGGGATGCTGCCGGTGTTTCTGGGCCTGTTCATCGTGCTTCCGGTGTTGGGGCACGCCAGCTGGCACATGTATCGCCGGATTACCGGCTAGGGGCAGGGGGCACGACCGCGCAATGCAAAAGGGCAGCCGATCAGGCTGCCCTTTTCAATATCACAGGCAGGTCGCCTTATTCGGTCGGCATCGGCGGCGCCAGTTTCGGCGTGCCTTGACCGTTCGACAGCGGGTCGTCCTGACGCTGAACCGAGCCCTCGAAATGGGCGCCCGATTCGATGGCGATGGTTTTGTGGATGATGTCGCCTTCGACCCGCGCGGTCGAGGTCAGGCGCACCTTCAGGCCCCGCACACGGCCCACGACGCGGCCATTGACCACGACGTCATCGGCCACGATTTCGCCCTTGATCGTGGCGCTTTCGCCCACGGTCAGCAGATGCGCGCGAATATCGCCTTCGACCACGCCTTCCACCTGAATGTCACCGGTCGTCTTGATGTTCCCGGTGATGGTCAGGTCGGACGACAGGATCGACGCCGCAGGTTTGGCGCGCGGCGCAGAGGGAACAAAATCGCCCAGCGGTCGCGCAGGTGCCGCGGTTTCCGGCGCCTTGGATTTGTCGGTTTCCGGTGCCGTTTTGGGGCCCGGCTCGTGGATTTTGCTCTTAGAAAACATCTTTGGCAGCCTTGATGAATGTCATCGGGTTGATGGGTGCACCGCCCACCCGGATTTCATAGTGCAGATGCGGCCCTGTGGACCGTCCGGTATTGCCTGTATCACCGATCACGTCGCCGCGCGACACTTTTTGCCCGGCGCTCACGCGGATTTTGGACAAATGGCCGTAAACCGTGGACACGCCAAAGTCGTGGCGGATCTTGATCACGTTGCCATAGCCGTTTTCCCATTCCGCCGCGGTGACCACGCCATCGGCGGGCGCATGCACCTTCATGCCGACCGGACCGGCCAGGTCGATGCCCGCGTGCAGGCGGCCCCAGCGATAGCCGAACGGCGAGGTGAAGCGATAGCCGCCATTCAGCGGAATCGCGAAGGGCAGTTTATCGACCGCGATGCGATACATGTTCAGTTCATCGAGCTTTTGCAGAATTCCGTCGGCGCGGGCGGCATCGCCCCCCAGATCGACGGCCCCTTTGGAAGAGAGCGAAATCGCCGACAGCGGCCCCCCGGTGCCGGAATAGCCGCGGCGGATCTGGTTCATGATCGTGTCGGGGTTCATGCCGGCCGCTTTGAACATCTGATCCAGCGGTTTCATCGACACCTGCACCGCGCCTTCCAGCGTGGTGAAAATCTCGTCGTTGCGTTCTTCCAGCAGGCGTTTTTCCAGCGCGATCTCTTCGGATTCAGCGCGCGCACTGGCGGCATCGCGGGCGGCGGCATCGCGTTCGGCGGCCGTTTCGCCCAGCACCGAGGACAGCATATCGACCGTGTGTTCCATGTCTTCGGCGCGCGCGATCGGCGAGGCGCCACTTTGGGGTTCGGCCTTGCTTTGCGCGACATGCAGCGCGTCGCGGGCGTCGTCGCGTTCGGTCATCGTGCGGCGCAGGGTCGATTGAATGACGTTGATCCCGGTTTCCAGCTCGCGGCGGCGTTCTTCGGAGGCCAGCAGCGCCGATTGCATCTGCGAAACTTGGGTCAGCGCGGTCTGAAAGCGGTTTTGCGCCGCCAGCGCCTCGGCGGCGCGGCTGTCGCGTTCGCGCGCCAGACTGTCCAGCCGGTGTTCGAAAGCGGCCTGCGAAATTGTGGCTTGATCTGTGGCGGAGCCCGAGGAAATCCTGTCGATGAACAAAAGCGAGGAGGCGATCACCGACCAGGCAAACAGCAGTGCCATCGCGCCAAGAGCCGCCGCCTGGGTCAGCGGGCGCATCCGCACAAAGCGGGTGGCACTGTCAGATTTCAAAAACAGGCGCTGCTCGGGGAGCACCCGTTCAAGGCTCGAATTCACGCGGTCGAGGATGCGTTTTGGCAAACCGTTTATCCTGTGGTCGTCTGAGGGATCGGGCGCCTCCTGCACCCTTGCCCCCGCGGGCCCAAGAGCCAGCCGGAACTGTATCGGGCTTAACAAGCCGGGGCGGGCGCGTGCAACCCGTTTTGCCCGGGTTGCGACCATTGATCCCCGGTCACCGCATGGCTGGGCGGGATTTTGCCGATTTTCCAAGGGGGATAGCGGCGATCAGACGCCCCCGCGGCGGGGGGGCGTCCTGCACTCATCTTGTGGTTGTGGCGCGGCGGCGTCAGGTCAGCGCGCGCACGGCCTCCAACACGGCCTCGGCATGGCCTGCGACCTTGACCTTGGGCCAGACCTGCCGGACTTTTCCGGTCCCGTCGATCAACACCGTGGTGCGGGCAATCCCCATCGAGGTCTTGCCATACATCGACTTCTCGACCCAGGTGCCATAGCGTTCGCAGGTGTCACCCCCGTCGTCCGAGACCAGCACGACCCCAAGCCCGTGCTTGGCACAGAATTTTTCGTGCTTGCTCAGGCTGTCCTTGGAAATCCCCACCACCACGGCACCCGCAGCGGCGAAATCGGCGCCCAGCCGGGTGAAATCAAGGGCCTCGGTCGTGCAGCCGGGGGTATCGTCGCGGGGGTAGAAATACAAAATCACCGTTTGGCCACGCAGCGCGGACAGGGTCAGGGTACTTTCTCCGCTGCCGTTGTCGGTGCGCGGCAGGGTGAAGTCAGGCGCATTTTCGCCGATCTGGATCATGGCATACTCCGGTTGTGATGGAACATCGGTTGAATTCCCTCTGCGGTTCCGGTCAGGAATGTTAAGGTCTAGTGTGGCGCGGAGATTTGTAAACCGCCCGAACGCGGCAAAGACCGCAGCATGCAACAAAGGCCCATCGGCCACGAGGTAGGATGAAGGACGAGCGGACGTGCCTGCCCGATCCGGGTCACCCCGAGGGCACCCCTGCGGATGCGGGGCCGTTGCCGCGTCCGCGACCGCGATTCGGCATCTGGCTGATCCTCAGCCTGCCGTTGATCGTGCTGGCGGGGCTGTTCGCATATCTGGTCCTGACCCACCGCGCGGTGCCAGCCCCCGAATGGCTGGTGGCGCGGGTCGAGGCGCGCGCCAATACTGCGCTGGCCGGACGCTTGCAGGTGCAGATCGGCGGTATTGACGTGATCGTGGACGAAGGCTTCGTGCCCCGGGTGCGGCTGAAGGTGGTGCAGATCGCGCGCGCCTCGGGGCTGCCGCTTGCCGTTCTGCCCGAGTTGCGCACGACACTGCGCGCCCAGCCGCTGCTGCGGGGCAAGGTCGAGATGCGGTCCTTTCGCATTCGGGGTGCCAGCCTTGCGCTGCGGCGCTTGGAAGATGGCCGCATCGACCTGGATCTGGGCGGGGCGGGGTCCGATCTGGGGTTGCGCTTTGACAGCCCGCGCGCCGCGGTCGAGGCCTTCGAGGCGGCGTTCGAAACCCCGGTTCTGTCCGGGATCGAGGAAATCGTGGCCGAGGGGGTGCAGCTGCGCCTGACC
>JAQTYE010000081.1 GCA_028749255.1 Paracoccaceae bacterium
CGCCTGTGAAATCTTTGACCGGGTCGAGGCGGCACTGGGCCTGCCGCGCTATACCGTCAAGCTCGGGATCATGGACGAGGAACGCCGCACCAGTGCGAACCTGAAGGAATGCATCCGCGCCGCACGCCATCGCGTGGCCTTCATCAACACCGGCTTCCTCGACCGCACCGGCGACGAGATCCACACCTCGATGGAGGCCGGGCCGATGGTCGCCAAGGCCGAGATGAAATCGCAGCCGTGGATTTCGGCCTATGAGGACCGCAACGTCGATATCGGTCTGCGTTGCGGGCTGGCGGGCAAGGCGCAGATCGGCAAGGGGATGTGGGCCGCGCCCGACCGCATGGCCGAGATGCTGGAGGCCAAGCTGGGCCACCCGATGGCGGGGGCGAACTGCGCCTGGGTGCCCAGCCCCACGGCCGCCACCCTGCACGCCACGCATTACCACAAGGTCAATGTGGTGCAGCGGCAACAGGAAATCGCGGCGATGAACCGGCCTGCGCGTCTGGACGATCTGCTGACGATCCCGCTGGCCACGGGGCGCAACTATTCCGATGCGGAAATCACCGCCGAGATCGAGAACAACGCGCAGGGCATTCTGGGCTATGTCGTGCGCTGGGTCGATCAGGGGGTGGGGTGTTCCAAAGTGCCCGACATCCACGATATCGCGTTGATGGAAGACCGCGCGACCTGCCGCATTTCCAGTCAGGCGCTGGCGAACTGGCTGCATCACGGCGTGGTCAGCGAGGGCCGCGTGATGGAGGCCCTGCGCAAGATGGCGGCCGTGGTGGATCGTCAGAACGCGGGCGATCCGGCCTATCATCCGATGGCGCCGGGCTTTGACGGGCTGGCGTTTCAGGCGGCCTGCGATCTGGTCTTTCTGGGGCGCGTTCAGCCCTCGGGCTATACCGAGCCGGTGCTGCATCAGCGCCGCCTTCAGGTGAAAGGAGCACACTGATGACGATTACGCTGGAAGCTGCAAACATGATCATGGCCGCCGTGCGCCACCACGGCACCGAGCGCGGCTGGAAACCGCTGTCGACTGTCGTGCTGGATGCGGGGGGGCACCCGATTGCCTTTGCGCGGGCCGATGGTGCCAGCCCCGGCCGGTTCGAAATTGCCCGCGCCAAGGCCTATGGCGCGGTGATGCTGGGCATGGGCGGACGGGCGCAGATGGCGCGGGCCGAGGCGCAGCCGTATTTCATGGCGGCGGTGAACGGTGCTTTCGGCGGGCAGGTTCTGCCGGTGCCGGGCGGCGTTCTGGTGCGGGATGCGGCGGGCCGGGTAATCGGCGCGGTCGGCGTGACCGGCGACACCTCGGACAATGACGCCGAAGCGGCGCTGGCGGGGATTACCGCCGTCGGCCTGATCGGCGAGGCCTGAGGCCTGAGGCGGGGGCGACAGCAGGCAAGGGGGCGCGCTGCCCCCTGCGCGCGTCTGTGCACAAGGCTTGCGCATCCGGGGGGCTTTCCCCGGCCTGCCGACTGCCCTAGCTTGAGGGGCAAAGGAGATCCGCATGACCAGACCAGTCGTTGGCATTATCGGCAACCGCGGCCTCGTGAATGATCGCTATCCGGTCCACGAGGGTGGGCAGATCAATTCCGAAGCGGTCAGCCATGTGGCCGATTGCATCCCGCTTTTGATCCCGGCGGACCCCGATTACGTTTCGGTCGAGGAGTTGATGCAGGTGTGCGACGGGTTCTTGCTGACCGGCGGGCGCCCGAATGTGCACCCCAGCGAATATGGCGAGGTCGAGACCGACAAACACGGCACGTTTGACCGGGCCCGCGATGCGATCACCCTGCCTTTGGTGCGCGCCTGCGTCGAAAGCGGGCTGCCGTTTTTCGGCATCTGTCGCGGTTTTCAAGAGGTCAATGTGGCGATGGGGGGGACGCTCTACCCCGAGATCCGTGAATTGCCGGGCCGGATGAACCACCGGATGCCGCCAGAGGGCACGCTGGAAGAGGCATTTGCGCTGCGGCACAAGGTGATATTGGAACCGGGGGGGCGGTTCGCGCAGCTGTTCGGCACCGATGAGGTGATGACCAACACGCTGCATGGGCAGGGGATTTGCCAGCCTGGGCCGCGCATCGTGATCGAGGGCCGCGCCGAGGATGGCACGCCCGAGGCGATTTATGTGCGTGATGCGCCGGGCTTCACCCTGTCGGTGCAGTGGCACCCGGAATGGAACGCCGAGGCCGACCCGGTCTCGCGCCCGCTGTTCGAGGCCTTTGGCCGGGCGGTGCGGGAGTGGGCGCTGCGCAAGCACGGCGGCGTGAAGCTGGCCTAAAGGTATCTGGACGCTTCCTTGCGGGCAAAGGGTTTGAGGGTGTCGCCATGCGCGGCCAGCCAGTCGCGCACCGCCTGCGGGTCGTGTTTGGACAGATCGCGCAGCCACCAGGCGACGGCCTTTTGCAAGAACCACTCGGGGCTTTGCGCCAGATCCGCGCACCAGCCCAGCACACGCGTGCGAATGGCACGGTCGGCGTTCGTCGGGTGGTTCTGCTTGGTCCAGGGCAGGGTGATGACCAGCGCGGCGCGCCGGGTCCAAAGGTGATCTGACTGCACCCAGGCCGCCACATCGTCGATCCGCGCGGGGTCGGCCAGCAACCGCTTTTCACCCGCCTTGCAGGCATGATCGGCCAGCGCCCAGGCATCGAAATCGGGCACCCAGGACTGGATCAGATCCCAGACCGCCTGATCGGGGCGAATGCGCGCCTGCGCCAACAGTTTGGATGCGGCGACGCGGGCCTCGTGAATGTCGCTGTTCCACAGGCCTGCGGCCAGCGCGATGCGTTCTTCCAGCGTGCATTGCGCGCGCCACAGCCGCGCCATGTCCTCGATCAACGGCACGGGCACGCCCAGATAACGCCGCGCGACCTTGTGGTAGGCCGCCGAGGCCAGTGCCTTGTCGGCGTCGCCACAACATTCCAGCGCGGCGATCGCATCGGCCACGCTGGGCGGGGGGCCAAGGTCGTCTTCGTCCTCGAGTTCGTGGTATTGCTGATAATCCGCGTCGCTTTCGGCATAGGCAACCGCCTCGGCGGCCAGTTCGGCCTCGGCCTCGGTCAGGGGGCGGTCCTCGGCGGTGAGGATACGGGGTTTGCGCGTGCGGCCCATCACTCCACCGTCACGGATTTGGCCAGATTGCGCGGCTGATCCACATCGGTGCCCTTGGCGACCGCCGTGTGATAGGCCAGCAACTGCGCGGGCAGGGCATAAAGGATCGGCGCGAAGGGTTCGGCCACCTCGGGCAGTTTCAGCGTGGCCCAGGTGCCCTCGGCCGCCGCCGCCAGGCCCTTGCCATCCGAGATCAGCAACACCTGACCGTGACGCGCCATCACCTCTTGCATGTTCGACACGGTCTTGTCGAACAGCCGGTCATGCGGCGCCATCACGATCACCGGCACCTGCCGGTCGATCAGCGCGATCGGCCCGTGCTTCAATTCGCCCGACGCATAACCTTCGGCGTGGATATAGCTGATTTCTTTCAGTTTAAGCGCGCCTTCCAGCGCCAGCGGGAACATCGCGCCACGCCCCAGGAACAAGATGTCCTGCGCCTCGGCCAGACGTTCGGCCAGTTTCTCGATCTGGTCCGAGGTGCCAAGCGCCGCGTTCATCAACCCGGGCAGCGCGCGCAGGGTGGCCAGATGCCCGGCCAGTTCGGCGGGCGCGATATGGCCGCGATCCACCCCGGCCTTCAGCGCCATCACCGCCAGCACCAAAAGCTGACAGGTGAAGGCCTTGGTCGAGGCCACGCCCACCTCGATCCCGGCCAGGATCGGCAGCGCCACATCGCATTCGCGCGCGATGGACGAGGTTGGCACATTGACCACCGCCACCGTGCGCGCAACCTTTTCATGGCAATAGCGCAGCGCCGCCAGGGTGTCGGCGGTTTCGCCCGATTGGCTGACGAAGATTGCGAAACTGTTGCGCGGCAGCGGCGGCTCACGATAGCGGAATTCGGATGCGACGTCGATTTCGACGGGCAGGCCCGCCAGCGTCTCGAACCAGTATTTCGCCACCGAACAGGCGTAAAACGCGGTGCCGCACGCGACCAGTGTCAGCCGGTCGAGAGTGGTGAAATCCATTTCGGCGGGCAGGTTCAGGCTGTCGCCCTGCAGATAATGGCGCAACGCATCGCCCAGAACCACCGGCTGTTCGGCGATTTCCTTGGCCATGAAATGCTTGTAGCCGGCCTTTTCGACCCGGGTCTGGCCAAGGTCGATCTTGACCTCTTCGCGGTTGGCGCGGCGTCCCTCGGCGTCGAAAATCTCGGCGCCTGCGCGGGTGACGAAGGCATAATCGCCCTCGGCAAGATAGGTGATGCGGTCGGTCATCGGTGCCAGCGCGATCGCGTCCGAGCCCACGAACATCTCGCCCGTGCCGTGCCCAATGGCCAGCGGGCTGCCCTTGCGCGCGGCAACCAGCAGGTCATCTTGTCCGTCAAACAACCACAGCAGCGCGAAGGCGCCCTCAAGCTTGGCCAGCGTGGCCACGGCGGCCTCGCGCGGGGGCAGGCCACGATCCATGAACATCCGGGTCAGCAGGGCTACGGTTTCGGTGTCGGTTTCCGTTTCGGGCATCAGCCCGGCCTGCGCCAGTTCGGTGCGCAATTCGCGGAAGTTTTCAATGATGCCGTTATGCACGACGGCCACCGGGCCCGAGCGGTGCGGGTGTGCATTGCCGGTGGTGGCCGCGCCATGCGTCGCCCAGCGGGTGTGGCCGATGCCGGATTTGCCCGCCAGCGGTTCATGCACCAGCAGGTCGGACAGGTTCACCAGCTTGCCCACGGCGCGTCGGCGATCCAGCTTGCCGCCGTTCACCGTGGCAATCCCCGCGCTGTCATAGCCGCGATATTCCAGCCGTTTCAGGCTTTCGACCAGCAGGGGGGCAACTTCATGCGTGCCCAGAACACCAATAATTCCACACATTTACGCGCCCTTCTTCATCGCGGCCTTCTTGGCCCGGAGCATTTCGAACAGTTTCACCGCAAGGCCCGGTTTGGTCACCTGCTTGGCCCGGCCCAGGGCCACGGCGCCCGCGGGCACATCTTCGGTGATGGTCGAGCCCGAGGCCGTCAGCGCGCCATCGCCCACCGTCACCGGCGCCACCAGCATCGTATCCGAACCGATGAAGGCATTGGCGCCAATCGTGGTGCGGTGCTTGAACACGCCGTCGTAATTGCACGTCACCGTGCCCGCGCCGATATTCGTGCCCTCGCCGATGTCGGCATCACCCAGATAGGTCAGATGGCCGACCTTAACGCCTTCGCCCAGGATCGAATTCTTCACCTCGACGAAGTTGCCGATATGCACATCCTCGGCCAGTTCCGCGCCCGGGCGCAGCCGGGCGAATGGGCCGACGGTGGCGCCGCGACTGATATGGCAGCCTTCCAGATGGCAGAAGGCCTCGATCTGCGCGCCGGATTCGACGGTCACATCGGGGCCGAAGACGACATGCGGTCCGATCACCACATCGCGCCCCAGATAGGTATCCAGCGCGAAATACACCGTGCCCGGATCGACCATGGTCACGCCGTCTTCCAGTGCCTGCGCGCGGGCGGCGGCCTGAAACAGGCTTTCGGCGCGGGCCAGCTCGGCGCGGGTGTTGATGCCCAGGGTTTCCGCCTCGGGGCAGGTCACGACTTCGGCCGACAGGCCGCGCACACGGGCGGCGGCGACGATGTCGGTCAGGTAATATTCGCCCGCCGCATTGTCATTGCTCAGGCCATCCACCAGTGCGGCCAGCAGTGCCGCGTCGCAGGCGATCACGCCAGAATTACAAAGGGTTATGGCGCGTTCTTCATCCGTTGCATCCTTGAATTCGACGATCCGGTCCAGATCGCGCCCGCGGGCCAGCAGACGGCCATAGCGGCCCGGATCGGCGGCCTCGAACCCCAGAACGGTGACATCGGCGGGGCTTTCGGACAGCGCCTCCAGTGTCTCGGGGCGGATGAAGGGCGTGTCGCCATACAGCACGATCACGCGGCCCTCGAACCCCGCCAGCAACGGCAGCGCCTGTGCCACCGCGTGCCCCGTGCCCAGCTGCTCGGTCTGCAGCGCGATCTGCGCGTCAGGGGCGAATTTCGCCACCGCCTTGGTCACGGCGTCCGCGCCATGGCCCGCAACAACGACGATCCGCTCGGGCTCCAGCGCGCGACCGGCGGCCAGCGCATGCGCGATCAGCGGCGCGGCGCCGACCCGGTGCAGCACCTTGGGCAGGTCGGAATTCATGCGGGTGCCTTGACCTGCGGCCAAAACGAGGAGTGCAATCGCCATTGGGGTGCCTTTTCTTCTGCGCGCCTTCGTTTTACCCATACCATATCTGGCCGCAAGGGGAGCGCGTTCACGCTATCTTTCGGGGTCGTAACAGGCGGCGGGGCCGCGACGGTGAATTGGGGGCGAAATGCGCACGGTGGTTTTCGATCTGGATGGCACGCTGGCCGATACCTCGGGTGATCTGATCGCGGCGGCCAATGCGTGTTTTCTGGCGCGCGGCTTCGGCGCGTTGCTGGACCCTGTTGAAGATGCGCTGATTGCCTTTCACGGCGGGCGGGCGATGCTGCGGGCGGGCTATACGCGGCTGGATCATCCGCAAGCCGAGGCGCTGACCGAGGCCGATTATGCAGTGCTCTTGCGTCATTACGGCGAGAATATTGATACCCACACGCGGCTGTATCCCGGTGCCGTGGCGGCGGTCGAGGCCCTGCGTGCGCAGGGTTTTGCGACGGCAATCTGCACCAACAAGCCCGAAGGGCTGGCGCGTGACCTGGTGGCGCGGTTGGGGATTGCGTCCCTGTTCGGGGCGCTGATCGGCGCCGATACGCTGCCCCAGCGCAAGCCCGACCCCGCCCCCTATGCCGCCGCCGTGGCGGGGGTGGGCGGCAGTGTCGCGCGGTCAATCCTGATTGGTGATACCAATACCGACCGCGAAACCGCGCGTGCGGCGGGGGTGGCCAGTGTGCTGGTGACGTTCGGTCCCGAGGGGCGCGGCATCGCCCGGCTTGCCCCCGAGGCCTTGTTGGATCATTACGATGATCTGCCCGATCTGGCCGCCGTGCTGCTGCCGGATTGAGCGGCCTGTTCCGGCCGTTGATTGAGTATTTGTGCCAAGAAGAAGCCCACCGGGCCGCGCAGGTTCCGGGGCGGTGTCGCGGCCATGTGATCTGGGCGGTGCACTCTGATGCCTTGCCCGCGCGAAAGTGAGAGACCCGATGACCCGTCCTGCCAGCCGTTCCGCCGTGAGTTTTGTTTTGTTGGCCGTGTTTCTGGACATGGTCGGATTCGGGCTGATCATTCCGGTGCTGCCATCGCTGATCGAGAGTGTCGGTCATATGACGCTGGCCGAAGCGGCGTTCATCGGCGGCTGGATGTTTGCCGCCTTCAGCCTGGCGCAATTTGCCTTTGCGCCCCTGATGGGCACCCTGTCGGATCGGTTTGGGCGGCGACCGTTGTTGTTGCTGGCGATTGGCGGGCTGGGGGTGGATTACCTGTTTCACGCGCTGGCGCCCTCGATCGGCTGGCTGTTCGTGGGGCGGGTGATCGCAGGGATTTGCGGGTCGAGTTATGTCATCGCCAATGCCTATCTGGCCGATGTGACCCCCCCCGAGGGGCGGGCGCGGGCCTTTGGCCTGATGGGGGCGGCGTTCGGGCTGGGCTTCGTGCTGGGGCCTGCGCTGGGTGGTTTGCTGGGCAGCTTCGGGCCGCGGGTGCCGTTCTGGGTGGCGGCGGCGATTTCGGGCGCCAATCTGGTCTGGGGGTTTTTCGTGCTGCCCGAGACATTGGCGCCGCACAACCGCCGGGCGTTCCGCTGGCGCGAGGCCAACCCGCTGGGCGTGCTGGCGGTGTTTCGCCGCTATCCTGGTGTTTTGCCGCTGGGCGCGGTTCTGGCGGTCTATTTCTTTGGCTCGGCGGTCTATCCGGCGATCTGGGCATTCTGGGGGATGGCGAAATTCGGCTGGTCCGAGGCGATGGTCGGGCTGTCGCTGGCGGGGTTCGGCATCGTGATGGCGGTGGCGCAGGGCACCCTGACCGGCCCCGCGGTTGCCCGCTGGGGGGAGCGACGGGTGTTGCTGGCGGGGCTGATCGTCGCTGTGGTGGCCTGTTTCGGCTATGGGCTGGCGTCGGGCATCGCCATGGTTCTGGTGCTGCTGGTGCTGCATGCGCCCGAGGGCTTTGTGCATCCGATGCTGGCGGCGCTGATGTCGCGCGCGGTGCCCGAAGATGCGCAGGGCGCGCTGCAGGGGGGGATTTCGGCGGCGATGAATCTGGCGATGCTGCTGGGCACGCTGTTCTTCACGCAGGTATTTGGTTATTTCCTGAGCGATGCCGCGCCGGTTCGCAGCCCCGATGCCGCGTTTTTCGCGGCGGGGGTCGTGTTGCTGGGGGCGCTTGCGTTCTATGTTGCCGTGATGCGGCGTCCAAAAAGGCAGGGCCATGACTGAGCACCCCGAGGTTTTCACCGGCAATTTCACCCAGCAAGAGCCGATCAGCGATGAGGCCATCTCCGCCGCCGTGGCGGTGCTGCGTTCGGGGCGGCTGCATCGCTACAATACCCTGCCGGGCGAGGCGGGTGAGGTCGCGCTGCTGGAGGAAGAGTTCGCCGCCCTCACCGGCGCGCGCTATTGTCTGGCGGTGGCTTCGGGGGGCTATGCACTGGGCTGTGCCTTGCGGGCGCTGGGTGTGGGGCCGGGGGATGCGGTGCTGACCAATGCCTTCACCTTGGCGCCGGTGCCTGGTGCGATCGCGGCGTTGGGGGCGCAGCCGGTGTTCGTGGACATCACCGAGGATCTGGTGATTGACCTCGGCGATCTGGCCGCCAAGGCGCAGGCCAGCAGCGCGCGGGTGCTGATGCTGTCGCATATGCGCGGCCATATCTGCGACATGGACGCGCTGATGCAGGTCGCGCAGGCGAACGGTCTGCAGGTGATCGAGGATTGCGCCCATACCATGGGCGCGGCCTGGGCGGGGGTGCCTTCGGGGCGGCATGGGGTGATCGGCTGCTATTCGACGCAGACCTACAAGCACATGAATTCCGGCGAGGGCGGGCTGATCGTTTCGGACGATGCTGATCTGATGGCGAAAATGATCCTGCTGTCGGGCAGTTACATGATGTATCCGCGCCACTTGGCTGCGCCTGCGCCCGAGGTGTTCGAGGCGCTGAAATACGACACGCCCAATATCTCGGGCCGGATGGACAACCTGCGCGCGGCGATCCTGCGCCCGCAGATCCCGACGCTGGCCGGGCGCATCGCGCGCTGGAACGCGCTGTATCGCGGGCTTGAGGCGGGGCTTGCCGCCACGCCCGGGCTGCGGCTGATCCCGCGCCCGCAGGCCGAGGCCTATGTCGCCTCGTCTTTCCAGTTCCTGCTGCCGGGCTGGGACGCGGCGCGGATCACCGCCTTCGTGGCACGCGCGGCCGCCCGCGGGGTCGAACTGAAATGGTTCGGCGCGGCAGAGCCTGCGGGGTTCACCTCGCGCTATGACAGCTGGCGCTACGCCGCGCCACAATCGCTGCCGGTCACCGACAGGGTGCTGGCGGGGCTGCTGGATCTGCGCCTGCCGCTGACCTTCACCGAAACCGACGTGGCGCAGATCGCCCGCATCATCGACGCGGAAGTGCGGGCCTGACGCCGGGCAGGGGGCGCCGCCCCTTTTTTACTCCGCTCCGTAAAGCGGCACGGTCGAGATCGACATTTTTGCCGAACCTTCGGTCAGTTCGCTGGCGTGGCTCAGGTAGATCAGCGTCTGGTGGGCTTCATCGAAGATCCGCGTCACCCGTAGCGATTTGAAAATCAGCGAGCGGCTTTCGGAAAACACCTTTTCGCCTTTCGGCCCGCGCGCGATGTCGCCCACCTTGATCGGCCCGGTCTGGCGGCAGGCAATCGACGCGTTCGAGGGGTCTTCGAACCAGTTGCCCTGCGACAACCGATCCAGCAGCGAACGGTCGAAATAAGCGATGTGGCAGGTCACGCCCTGCACTTTCGGGTCTTCGATGGCCTCGATGACGATATCGTTGCCGGTCCAGTCAACGCCGACCTTGCCCACCGCCTCGGCGTGGGCGGGCAGGGCTGTTGCCGTGAACATGACAAGCGCGGCGGTTGCAAGTGAGCGGATCATGGGGCCTCCTGAGCGGGTTTTCTTTCACATTGGGGCGGGACGCGCTGCGCACAAGGCTTGACGCGACTCGAATCGACGGGCATTAAATGAACAAGCGTTCAATAAACGGGGAGGAGACCGCATGTTTGCCGCTTCCATGACTTTCGATCTGGGCGAAGACGTCAACGCGCTGCGCGATATGGTGCAGGGCTGGGCACAAGACCGGTTGGCGCCGATTGCCGCGCAGGTCGACCGCGACAATATCTTTCCGCATGAATTGTGGGCCGAGATGGGCGAACTTGGTTTGCTGGGCATCACCGTGTCCGAGGAGTATGGCGGGGCGGGCATGGGCTATCTGGCGCATGTCATCGCGACCGAGGAAATCGCGCGGGTCTCGGCCTCGATTTCGCTCAGCTATGGGGCGCATTCGAACCTGTGCGTCAATCAGCTGAAGCTGAACGGTTCGGCCGCGCAAAAGGCGAAATACCTGCCCGATCTGGTCACCGGCGCCAAGGTCGGCGCCCTGGCGATGTCGGAATCGGGCGCGGGCTCCGATGTGGTGGGCATGAAGCTGCGCGCCGAAAAGAAGGACGGCTACTACGTTCTGAACGGCCACAAATACTGGATCACCAACGGCCCCGATGCCGATACGCTGGTGGTCTATGCCAAGACCGACCCCGAGGCCGGATCGAAAGGCATCACTGCTTTCATCATCGAGAAATCCTTCAAGGGGTTCAGCACCTCGCAGCATTTCGACAAGCTGGGCATGCGCGGATCGAACACGGCGCAGCTGTTCTTCGACAATTGCGAAGTGCCGTTTGAAAACGTGCTGGGCACGGAAGGCCGCGGCGTGCGGGTGCTGATGTCGGGGCTCGATTACGAACGCGTCGTGTTGTCGGGGATCGGCACCGGCATCATGGCCGCCTGTCTGGACGAGGTCGTGCCCTATGCGAAAGACCGCCACCAGTTCGGCCAGCCGATCGGAAACTTTCAGCTGATGCAGGCCAAGATCGCCGACATGTATGTCGCGATGAACACCGCGCGCGCCTACACCTACGAGGTCGCCAAGGCGTGCGACAAAGGTGTGGTGACCCGTCAGGATGCGGCGGCGACGGTGCTCTATGCCTCCGAACAGGCGATGGTGCAGGCCCATCAGGCGGTGCAGGCGCTGGGGGGCGCGGGGTTCCTGGCCGACAGCGTCGTCAGCCGACTGTTCCGCGACGCGAAACTGATGGAGATCGGCGCGGGCACCAGCGAAATCCGCCGCATGCTGATCGGTCGCGAAATCATGGAGAAGGCGTGATGCGCGCCCTTTCGGTAGCGCTGGCGCTTGTGGCGCCGCTGGCCGCCCCGGGGGCGGCGCAGGCCCAGGCGCAATTCGACAGTGCCACGGTGCGTGACTGCTTTGATGCGGCTGGCCCGGGCGAGATCGCACCGATCTGCCTTGGGGCCGCGTCGGACGCGTGCCAGACCCAGCCGGGGGGCAGCAGCACGGCGGGGATTACCGCCTGCATCGGTGCCGAAACCCAGGCCTGGGACGATCTGCTGAACGTGCAATACAAGGCGCGCCGGTCCGAAATGCTGGCGCAGGGGGGCGGGCTGAACGACAAGCTCCTCGACGCGCAACGCGCCTGGATCGCCTATCGCGATGCGGAATGCAGCCTGGAAACCGCCCGCTGGGGCGAGGGCACGATGCGCGCCATTGTCGGCGCCAACTGTCTGATGGGAATGACCGCGGCTCGTGCGATCGAGCTGCGTGACAAGGGGGCCCGGCCATGAAACTCAGCTCTTCGGTTCTGCCGACATCCGAATCCTTCCGAGCCAATCGCGCCGCGCATCTGGCGATGCTGGAAACCGTGCGCGAGGCCGCCGCATTGGCCGCGGCCGGGGGCGGGGCCGAGGCCACCGCGCGCCATACCGCACGCGGCAAGATGGCCCCGCGCGAACGGGTCGCGGGGCTTTTGGACCCGGGCTCTCCGTTCCTCGAAATCGGCGCCACGGCGGCGCATGGCCTGTATGACGGTGCTGCGCCCTGCGCGGGCGTGATCGCCGGGATTGGCCGTGTGATGGGCCAAGAGGTGATGGTCGTCGCCAATGACGCCACCGTCAAGGGCGGCACCTATTACCCGATGACGGTGAAAAAGCACCTGCGCGCGCAGGAAATCGCCGAGGAATGCGCGCTGCCCTGCGTCTATCTGGTCGATAGCGGCGGCGCCAACCTGCCCAATCAGGACGAGGTCTTCCCCGACCGCGACCACTTCGGCCGGATCTTTTACAATCAGGCGCGGATGTCGGCCAAGGGCATCCCGCAGATCGCCGTGGTGATGGGATCGTGTACGGCAGGCGGCGCCTATGTGCCGGCGATGTCGGATGTGACGATCATCGTGCGCGACCAAGGCACGATCTTTCTGGCCGGCCCGCCCCTGGTCAAGGCCGCGACCGGCGAGGTGGTAACGGCCGAGGATCTGGGCGGCGGCGATGTGCATACGCGGCTGTCGGGCGTGGCCGATTACCTGGCCGAAGATGACGCCCATGCGCTGGCGCTGGCGCGGCGCGCGGTCAGTCACCTGAATCGCGCCAAACCTGTCACCGTGCAATGGCAAACCCCCGAAGACCCGGCCTATGACCCCGACGAGCTGTTCGGCGTGGTCCCGGCGGACTTGCGGACCCCCTATGACATCCGCGAGGTGATCGCACGGGTAGTGGATGGCTCGCGCTTTGATGAATTCAAACCGCGTTTTGGCGAAACTATCGTGACCGGCTTTGCCCATGTGCAGGGCTGCCCGGTGGGGATCGTGGCCAACAATGGCGTGCTGTTTTCCGAAGCCGCGCAGAAGGCCGCGCATTTCATCGAACTGTGCAGCCAGCGCGGCATTCCGCTGGTCTTCTTGCAAAACATCACCGGCTTCATGGTCGGGCGCAAATACGAAAACGAAGGCATCGCGCGCCATGGCGCCAAGATGGTGACCGCCGTCGCCACCACCAATGTGCCGAAAATCACCATGCTGGTGGGCGGCAGCTTTGGCGCAGGCAATTACGGCATGTCCGGGCGCGCCTATCAGCCGCGGTTCTTGTGGAGCTGGCCCAACAGCCGGATCTCGGTGATGGGCGGCGAACAGGCTGCGGGCGTTCTGGCCACCGTCAAACGCGACGGGATCGAACGGCGCGGCGGCACTTGGTCCGCCGAGGACGAGGCCGAGTTCAAACGCCCGACCATCGAGATGTTCGAGCGTCAAAGCCACCCGCTCTATGCCAGCGCGCGGCTGTGGGACGATGGCATCATCGACCCGCGCAAAACCCGCGAGGTCCTGGCACTGTCACTGCAGGCCAGCCTGTGCGCGCCGATTGAACCCACGCGCTTTGGCGTGTTCCGCATGTAACCATGATGCCTCCGGCGGGGATATTTGAGCCAAGCTGAAAACCGATGCGGTTCATCTTGGCGAAAATATCCCGGGGGGCTCCGCAGGAGCGGGGGCAGAGCCCCCTCGCGGTTCCAAAGGGAGGAAACCGATGTTCCACAAGATCCTGATCGCCAATCGCGGCGAGATCGCCTGTCGCGTGATCGACACCGCGCGCCGGATGGGCGTGGCGACCGTTGCCGTGTATTCCGATGCTGATGCGCGCGCGCGCCATGTCGCGCTGGCCGACGAGGCCGTGCATATCGGCGGGCCGCGCCCGGCCGACAGCTATCTGCGCGGCGATGCGATCATTCAGGCCGCGCTCGACACGGGCGCGCAGGCGATCCATCCGGGCTATGGTTTCCTGTCGGAAAACCCCGGGTTCGTCGATGCGGTGCAGGCGGCGGGGCTGGTGTTCATCGGCCCCTCGGGCGATGCGATCCGCGCGATGGGGCTGAAAGACGCCGCCAAGGTGTTGATGACGCAGGCGGGCGTGCCTGTCGTGCCGGGCTATCACGGGACCAATCAAGACCCCGAGCATCTGGCGGGCGCGGCCGATGCCGTGGGCTATCCGGTGCTGATCAAGGCGGTCGCGGGTGGTGGCGGCAAGGGTATGCGCCGGGTCGATACGCCCCGCGATTTCGCCGATGCCCTGGCCTCGGCGCAGGGCGAGGCGCAGACCGCCTTCGGCAACCCGGATGTGCTGATTGAAAAATATGTCGAAAAGCCGCGCCATATCGAGGTGCAGGTGTTTGGCGACGGCACCCGTGCCGTGCATCTGTTCGAACGCGACTGTTCGCTGCAACGCCGCCACCAGAAGGTGATCGAAGAAGCCCCGGCCCCCGGTATGACGCCCGAGATGCGCGACGCCATGGGCCAGGCCGCCGTGCGCGCGGCGCAGGCGATTGGCTACAGCGGCGCGGGCACGGTGGAATTCATCGTCGATGCCAGTGACGGGCTGCGCACGGATCGGTTCTGGTTCATGGAAATGAACACCCGCCTGCAGGTCGAGCATCCGGTGACCGAAGCGATCACCGGTGTCGATCTGGTCGAATGGCAGTTGCGTGTTGCCAGTGGCGAGGCCCTGCCTGCGCGGCAAGAGGATCTGACGATCACCGGCCACGCCTTCGAGGCCCGGCTTTATGCCGAGGATGTGCCCGCAGGGTTCCTGCCGGCCACCGGCACCTTGGCCCATTTGCAGTTCGCCCCGAATTGCCGTGCCGACACCGGCGTGCGCCCGGGCGATACGATCAGCCCGTGGTATGACCCGATGATCGCGAAACTGATTACCCATGGGCCGACGCGCGCCGTGGCATTGGGTCAGCTGGCGCGCGCGCTTGATCAGACCGAGGTTGCGGGCACGGTCACCAACCTGGGCTTTCTGGGCGCCTTGGCACGGCATCCGGGCTTTGCCGCGGGCGATGTCGATACCGGGCTGATCGCGCGGGATCTGGAGGCACTGGTGGCGCAGGGGGCGGTGCCGCCCGCGGCGCAGGCACTGGCGGTGCTGGCCGCGGCCGGGCTGCACGATGGCGGGCCGAGCGGATTCACCCTGTGGGAGGCGCCGCGCCGGGCGGTGCCGTTCGACCCCGAGGCCGCCGTGCGTGTGCAGGGCCCGGGTCATGTCACCGTCGAGGTGGCAGGCGTCGTGCAGGAGTGCGTGCTGACCCCTGACGGCTGGTGGGTCGACGGGGTCAAGACCGGCGCGCGGCTGCATGTCGGCTCGGACGAGATCACCGTTTTCATGGGCGGGGCGCACCGCTTTGCCCGGATCGACCCGCTGGCGCGGGTGACGGAAGGGGCGGGGTCTGATCTGACGCTGGCGCCGATGCCGGGGTTGGTCAAGGCGGTCTTTGTCGCGCCGGGGCAAGAGGTTGCGGCAGGGGACCGACTGGCCATTCTGGAAGCCATGAAGATGGAACACACGATGCTGGCCGCGCGCGCGGGCGTGGTGGCCGAGGTGCTGGTCACCCCGGGGGCGCAGGTCGAGGCGGGCGCGGCGTTGATCCGGCTGGCCGAGGATGCCGAGGCCGCCGCGTGAGCGTTCTGCACCATGTTCCCGGCTCGCGCAGCCTGCGGGTGCTGTGGCTGCTGGAAGAGCTGGAAGAGCCGGTCGATCTGCGGATCTGGTCGCTGACCGATGGCGGTCGGCGCAGCGCCGAATTTCGCGCGCTGTCTCCG
>JAQTYE010000082.1 GCA_028749255.1 Paracoccaceae bacterium
CTACATCGAGATGTTCTACAACCCGAAGCGCAAGCACACGAACAACGGAATGCTGTCGCCCGTTGACTTCGAAATCAGACAGCTCAAACTGACCAAGGCAGGTGTCTAGGAAACTAGGGGCACCTCAGTTTGGCTATGTCGATCCCAACAATTGCAACGTCTTTCATGGTGAGCTCTCCCTTGCGACTGGTGTTCATGCACCAGCATTGCACAGCCGATGCCGCCGGAGGGCATCCACACCATCAGTGAAAACCTGCTCATGCTACAAGGGAGAACGTGGCAATGAGTGTGACGATGGACGACAGCATCAAACGTTGGACGGCGAAGCGTAAGACTGCGCTCGTCATCGAGATCATTCAGGGCAAGATGACGGTTGCGGAAGCCAGCCGGTCTTTCGACCTGACGCCTTCGGAAATCGAGGGTAGCGTCCGGGGGCGTGGTGTAATTTCATCGGCGCTGCCGGTGTAGGGCGAGGTGGCCATCGAGGTGTATGATCGAGCTGCGCTTCTACGGCTTCGGGGAAGGCACCTCGGCCTATGAGGAATTCCGCCTCGACCAGCTGACAGACCCGGAAGAATACGCGCGCTTCATGCTGCTCCAGTCAGCGGAAAACCTGCTGTCTGGTCGCACAACTGACCTGTTGAAAGAAAGCCGCCGCGAAGATAAGGACATCACCGACAGCCTGTATAAGGATTACAAGGACCTGCGCCTCAAGCTCCTGAGCGCCGTCCAGAAGGCCCAATCGGAAGGTTTGTTCGTAGAACTACGTTAGCGAGGAACTTTCAGAGAACATGTGTCAGGCCGAACGCTGGATAAGTATTACTCATCAGAGGATTATGCCATAGAGACAATGAAAGGAGATTTCTAAGAGTTGAGCTTCCGACTCTGCCCGTCCACAAATCGCTCGTTTTAGAGGCGTCCGCCTCGGAAGCTGGCTGCGCCCCAGAAAAGACCCTCATGGCGTCCCGAAAACCGTCTCTATTTCCTCAGCGTCCCAAAATTCATCGCCGCCGTTTGATGGATATGTCTCCCAAAAGCGGCGTTCCCCATATGTTCTCCCTTAGCGTGGTTCTACGAACAAACCTTCCGATTGGACCTCCTTCGGAAAGCTGAAGGAATATAGAGGGAACGCCACTCGGTGCTGCAAGACGGATAGCAGCTTCTCCGCCTTCATCGCAATCGCTGCGACAGTCATTCGCCTCCGGTGAACGTCAACAGGTCCTAGAAGACCGCTTGAGAACGGCAGGATTTCAAACGGCAATGCCAGTTGGAGTTCTCGGGTGCTCAGGCGCGGTTAACCGGGGGGCCTAGGGGCATATCGCGCGCAGCCATTGCCCTGATAGGCGCTGGCGGTGACGCGCCCCCGCTCAAGCGTTGCACGATAGGTGCAGGCGCGCACGCCTTCATGAGGGGTTGTGCCGATGGTCACCAATTTGTTGTTGATCAGAACGGTGTTGGGCGAATGGAACACATAGGTTTCGCGGAAGGACCAGACCGCCGCGCTCCGTGTCCGCTCAGTCGGTGGACCGATGATGGCGACCACCTCTTCGAGCGACCTGCCGTTGAACTGCTCTTGTCGCGCCGCGATTTGTTCGGGGCTTTCGCAGGCGGCGAGGATGAACAGAAGACCCCCGAAGACCGCAGCGCGGTGCGGGCGGCGGTTGCCAGGGATGGTCGACTGTTTCATGATCATTGCAAGGCCTCCCAGGCTTTCGTGAACCCCGCCAGGGAGAGGGCAGGTGTGACAGGCGTGCGGGCCGCATCGTAAAAGGTGATCTGCATCTCATTGCCGCGCTTCATGGCGGCGAGAACATTCGGCGTCAGTTTCACGCCCGCATGGCACCCGGACGTGTCGCAGATTTCAAAAGGCAGGACGGCCTCTGTACCTTCGTCGATGTGATACCGCCAGCCTGGGCTCAGAAGAATGCCGAGCGGAAAGCTGATCAGCAGTGTCGGATCATCGCCCTTGTAAACCCGCGCTTGCAGAATGGCGCGGGCGGTTGCGGGTTGCGCCACGGTTTGCGACATGCGGCAGGGTTGATCGGCTTCGCAGGCAACCTGCCAGTCGGCATAGACCTGTGGTGACAGGGCGGTGTTGGGGCCTGTTGCCGGGCCCTCCTCTTGCGCGAGCCCCCCTGTCGCCCCCAAGCTCAGCGTCAAGGCCGCGGCTGCGAGACAAGCCACAGGTGTTTGCAAGGTTTTGCGCGTGAGATGTTTCACCTTGATTGCCCGCATGAAGTGTAAGAGATGATTTGCCGAAAAGTAACGGGTTTTGACATGTGTGACCACAGGATTTGCGAGTGCGGGCATGGAGATGGGCCGGAGACTGGGTCGGAACGCCCGTTTGTGTGCCCGGTGTTTGCCGTTGCGCCCTTAGCGTGCCTTTGCCCCCAGCCCGCTGTACTGGCCCTCTGTGTTCTGACCACGCTCTCGGCGCCGTCCGCTCTGTTGGCCCAATCCGTGATCCCCGATGGCGGCACGGCGACGGGCATTACCATCGGCTCCGCAGGTCTTGTGACCGTGGACCTCGCCCCTGCGGACACGGCCGCGATCAGCCACAATACCTATTCGGCGTTTTCGGTGCCGAGCGCCGGGGTCGATCTCGACAATGCAAACGTCCAAGCGCGTACGATTGTCAACGAGGTCACCTCGACCAATATCACCCGTATTGAAGGCCCACTGACGGTGATCGGTCCAAAGGCCGACGTGATCATCGCCAATCCCAATGGGATCGCTGTCAATGGCGGGCGCTTCCAGAACACCGATAATGTCGCGCTCAGCACCGGAAGCCTAGGGCGCAGCGCCACGAAACAAGTCACGACATCCGTGGCGACTGGCGCCATCGAGATCGGCCCCGGCGGGCTCAGTGGCACGATGGAAGAACTGGCGCTGATCTCGCGCTCCCTCAAGATCGACGGTCCGCTGCGCTACGACCTGCCCGGGGCGGGTGCGCATCTCAACATGATCACTGGCGAAAGCACGGTGAGCTTTGACCGGCTGCGCGGCGGGTTTGGCCAGGATGGCAGCGGGCAACTGCCTTGGGCAATGGTGACAAACCGGGGCGCCAGGGTCGCCGATGCAGTGATTGTCGATATCACCAGGAATGGCTCGGTGTCCGCAGGCCGGATCAGCGTGACGGTCACCGACCAGGGGGCGGGAGTGCGCTTTGCAGGCGACCAGTTGGCATCGGCGGGTGGGTTTCGGCTGGCCTCCTCGGGCAGGCTGGAACTGTCGGGCAGCAGGATCGCGGCCCAAGGCTCCGTGACTGTCGCGGCCGGAAACATCGCCCTGACCTCGAGCGAAGCAAAACGTGCCGAGATGACCTCCGCGGAAAGCGGCGTCACCATTGAAGCGCGGTCAGGCGACATTGACCTTGGTCAGGCGCGCCTTGCAGGCCGGATCGTGGCGTCAGATAATCTGGCCTCCTCGGGTGGGGTGACGCTTTCGGCCACGGGCGACATTACGGCGTCCCAAGGCAATGAACGTGGCGCGGAGTTGATCTCGGACGCGGGCGATCTGACCAACGCGCAGAACGCCAGCAACGTCGTGCTGACCGCTGATGGGGCCATCAATCTGGCGGGTCTCAGCGTCACCAGCACCGATGACTTGCGCGTGACCGCCGGAGGGCCTGTAGCGTTCTCGGATGCCTCTGGTGAGATCGGGGGCGATATCCGGGTATTTTCCAATGCAGGGCTCAGCTTTGGTGCCTCCGTGCTGACCGCGCAGAGCGACATTCGCCTTGAGGGATCGGCACTGCGCTTTGGCACCGACGACCCGAGCGAGGCGCGCAGCGAACTGATCGCAGATGAGGGCGGCTTCATCATGCGCGCGTATTCGGGCGATATCCTGAACTATGGCAGCCTGCTCCAGGGCAAGACGACGACATCGGGCGATCCGGACTCGCTCGGCGCCATGACCATCTATGCGGCAGGGGACCTGCTGAACCGCAGCCTGTCGGTCAATCGACTGGCCGTGGCCTTTGGTGAGGACGACGACCTTCATATCGAGACGGGCGGAGATCTGCGCAACGAGACGGGGCGGCTCTTCTCCAACGCGGGCATCACCCTTCGGGCGGGTGGCGACATCCTGAACGAGACCCTCTTCACCGAAGAAGCCGCGCCCCTGAGTGTGACACGCAGCAAGGGATCCCGCTTCGCCTCATCGCTCTTTCTGAAGCGCAGCCGGAATACAGAGGTTTCTGCCGATTTTGGGGATCAGGCCATCGCAGGAGAGCAATCCTTTATTCTGGGCATTGGGGATGTGTCGCTTGCGGCACAAAACATCCGCAGCACGGGCGCGGATATTACCGGCGCCAATGTGACGCTTCAGGCCAGCGGGGTAGTCACCAGCGACGCCCGCCAGGTCGGGCAGGTGGATTTCCGGCAGAGCTGCAAATGGTTTTGCCGCACCTCCGGAACTTCCTCCTTGCGCTTTGTTGGCGGCACGATCACGGCGTCCGAGGCCCTGTCGGTTTCTGCAGGCGACAAGGTCACCAGCCTTGCGGGGAGTTTGAGCGGGACGAGCGGCATCACAATTACTGCCCCGCTGACGGTGTTTACCCCTGCGTTTTCACCGCAACTGATCGAGCATCCGGCAGGCCTGACGGGCTGGTTCCATGGTCGCCACGGATATCTCTTAGGCGGCTATAGTTTCGGCAGCCTGCAAAGCACGGGTGGCGATATCACCATTGAAGGGGACGCGGACCTCGGGTCTGCCGATCTCTTCGCGACAGGAGAGGTGGTGATTACCGGGGCCCGCATCGAGAGCGCGCCGCCTAGCCCGCCCGAAGTGTTCGAGCGTCGCCCCATTGGCCTGATGTGGAATATCTTCGACTGATGGGCGACTTACGACAAACCTTGTTGGCCGCAGGGCTATTGGCTGCAGCTTTGCCCGTCTTCGCTCAGGAGAGTGATCCCGGTGCGCGCCTTCTCGAGGAAACCCGCCGCCAGCGCCAGATGGAAGAGCTGGCCCGCACCCCTGCTGGCCAGGAGGTCACCACACCGGACGCCAAAGGCCCGGTGGTGGAGAGCCCATGTTTTCCGGTCGATGCAATCACGGTCACAGGGAGCACGATCTATTCGGAAGTGGATTTTGCTCCGATCTTAGCGGGCTTCGCAGGGCAATGTCTGGGACAGGCAAGCATCACCAATCTCCTGGCCCGGCTTACGGCGCTCTATGCAGATGCCGGTTACATTACCACACGCGCCTATGTCCCGGCACAGGATATCAGTACCCGGCACCTGACCATTGAGGTGCTGGAAGGGCGTATTGAGGCCTATGGCTACCAGCAGGTGGACGCCGAGGGCAACGCCCGACCCGGACCACCCCGCAAGGTCACATCCGCCCTGCCGCAGCGCCCGGGCGAGGTGTTCCAGTTGCGCGATCTTGAACACGGGCTCGAGCAGATGAACCGGCTGCGCTCGTCGGAGGTCAACGCCAATCTCACGGCTGGCGAAGCGCCCGGAACCAGCCGAATCATCCTTTCCGAGACGAAGACCGACACCATTCGCGGCACGATCGGGGTCAACAGCCGCGGCAGTGAGGCAACCGGACGCACACAGGTGAGCATCGGGCTCGAGGCCGACGATCTCTTGCGCCTCAACGATGCCTGGACGCTGAGCTATTCCGGCTCCCGCGATACCAATGCGCTGGCCTTCGGTGTCTCGGTGCCTTACCGCAAGTGGCTGTTCTCCCTGAACGGGTCCTATTCCGAGGAGCTTTCGCCGGTCACGGCCACGTCCGACCTCTTCACGCAGACCGCCAGTGTCAATCTGACCGCCGAGCGGTTGCTGTATCGGAACGCGCGGTCCAAGTATTTCGTCTATGGCACGATTTCCAGCTACTGGAACGAACGTTACATTAACATCGTCGCTCTGACGCCCCAGCAGCGCTCTGCGGTCAGGCTGGGTCTGCGCCAGGAACATCGGCTCGAAAAGGCGGTGATCTCCGCCGACACATCCCTGTCCTTCGGCAGTCGTGCTTTGGGCGCGGACTGGGAGGCTGCGGGCCTGCCATCAGGGAACCCGCGCGCTGATTTCGCCAAGTTGGAAACCCGCCTGACCTATATCCGGCCCTTCGAGAGCGGGCGGCAGCTCTCAATGTCGCTGGTGGGGCAGATGGCCAATCGCCCACTTTATGGCAATGAGCAGCTCTCCATCGGTGGCTGGGACTCCGTGCGCGGCTATGCCGGGTTCAGCGTGGCAGGCGACAGTGGCGTGTACCTGCGCAGCGAGTTGAGCTTTCCGTCTACACCGCTTGATCTGCGCAAGTTGGGCGACCCCCTCGGCGAGAGCCGCCTAAACCCGTTTCGGGAAGCGCAAGGGGGTATTCGCAGCTTTGCTTTCGTCGATGCAGGGCATGTTTATGCGCGGACGACCGGGGCGCACCAGAACCTCTTCAGTGTGGGGCTTGGCCTCTCCACTCAGGTTGGCAAGACTACGCTCAATGGCGCTCTGGCGATCCCCCTCAAGGATGCGGGCGGGCAGAAGGCCGGAGATGTGCAGGCCTGGATTGGGCTGACGCTGAAGGCGTTTTGAGGGGGCGATGGAACTTGCTTGCTCAGAAAACCGTCTTGTTGCTTGCAAGGGTCTCCAGAACACGGCCCGGCAATAGGCCCAAATGCGGTGTCAGATGTCAGAAGTATGTCCGCCTCAATAGAATCTACTCGACAGTCAGATTACGCGCTTGTTATCTGCGGCTATTAGATTTGATGAAGAAGAGTTGTTGAGAGGTTTGACTTTGGTCCGTTCGATGTGTCTTTCCAGTGCAATTCTATTGGCAGTTTGCGCTTTTTTTGTCTTTGCCCTGCCGCTTTCGGCCCATGAAGACGGCGTGCATGTGAGCGAAGGCCTGGCAGCACTGAATGCTCAGGATTTTGAAGGCGCCGTGGCGGCGTTTCAAGGGGCATTTGATGGAGGTAATGCAGACGGGGCTTTCTATCTTGGGCGCATGCTGGAATTGGGCATCGGTGGGGGCGCCAATCTGACTGCTGCCGTCGGCCTTTACCGGGCGGCGAGCGATCTCGGGTCTGCCGCGGCGATGAACCGGCTGGGCGTTCTGCATATCCAGGGCAATGGGGTGTTGCAGGATTACACGGAAGGCGCACGCCTCGTTTGCGCCTCCGCAGAGAAGGGCGACGCAAACGGGGCCTTCAACTGCGGCACGGTGCTGCTTGAGGGACTGGGTGTAAGCAAGGACGAGGTCAAGGCCTACGACTGGTTTGGCAGGGCGGCCGAGAAGGGTCACGTGGCGGCCATGAATGCGCGGGCGGCCGAATTGATTGAAGGCAAGTATGTGGCGCGTGACGTGGCCGCAGGCCTGGCTCTCCTTGAGCGCTCTGCCGCGCGTGGCGATGCGGCGGGGCTTTTTGCACTGGGCCAGATGCAGGCTGCGGGCATTGCAGGTGATCCTGACTTGATTGAGGCGCACAAGAACTTCAACCTGGCGGCGGCGCTTGGACATTCTGAGGCGGCTGCTGCGCGGGCGGGGATCGAGGCAGGTATGAGTGCGGAAGAAATCGCTCTGGCGCAGGAGCGTGCACGGACGTGGCGGCCTATTGTAGAAGAACAAGATTCAGTGACCGAAGGACAGTGAGATGATGAGTTTGAGCAAGCCTGCCTCCCGCCGCATCCGCAAGGCCCTGCATGGCTTTGTGACGGTTGTGTCTTCGGCCTCGATTGTCGTTAGTTCGGTCTCTTCCTCGTTTGCACAAAGTATCATCGTGGACCCGTCTGCGCCGGGGACGTCGTTTCTGCAGACGAGCAATGGCACGCCGCAGGTCAATATCAAGACGCCGCAGAGCGGGGTCTCGCTCAACAGGTTCATCGAGTTCAATGTTGGCTCCAACGGCCTCATCCTGAACAACTCCACCACAAATGGTGTGAGTGTGATTGGCCAGAATGTGACGGCGAACCCGAACCTGATGGTGTCGGGTCCGGCCAGCACGATTGTGACCGAAGTGACGGGAACCGCGTCGTCGACGATGACGGGCAAGACGGAGGTGTTCGGCAAGAAAGCGGCGGTGATCGTGGCCAACCCCAACGGGATTGTCTGCAATGGCTGCGCGTTTCTGAACACGACCAGTTCGACCCTGACCACCGGCAAACCCATCGTCAGCGGCAACCGTGTCGATCTGGCGGTGACCAAGGGGACGGTGACGATCGGGCCAGCCGGATTCCAGCCCGGCGCGCAGGGCGGGATCATCGGGCGGCATGTGATCCTGACAGGCCCTGTGGTGACTTCCGGGCAGGGGGCGGCAAATGATCTCTTGGTGTCGGGCGGTGCACAGCGCGTGCAGGGGCTGAATGGGAGTGACCTTTCGGCCTCGCCCATCGTGGCGGCTCCAAGCACGATCGCGAAGACCTCGCCCTTTGCCATTGACGCCGCTGAAACTGCTGCGATCAGAGGCGGAGATGTGGTGATCCGCAACCCGGAAGCGGGACAGGGGGTCAACCTTTACGGGGCCGCAGACAGCCGCTCTTTCAGCGCCTCCTCCGGGGGCAATCTCTTTTACAAGGACATCAATGCCGACACAACGGTGTCGCTTGCGGGCTCGGAACTGCGCCAGTACGGGCAACTCACCGCAGGAGGGGACGTCACGATTAATGGCCGGGCCTTCACGCTTTATGATGGCCGGGTGATCGAGACAGCCGGGGATATCACGATCACCGGCGAAGAATTCGTGGTGATCGCGGGAGAGGTCTCGGGCGACAACGTGAGCGTGGATGTGACCACGGGCACGCTCACGAACACCGGCTTCCTGATGGCAGATGGCGATCTGACGGTGATTGCGGGTGAGAATGTCAGCCAGCAGCGCCAGATTGCGCGGGAATACGACATCTACTTCGATCCGGCGCTGCAGCAATATATCCAGGCCTATTATGCACAACTGGCTGCGGGCGGTCCCGAGGCCGATCTGGCAGCGGAAATGATTGAACGCGCAAGTCGGCATGAGTTGGTGGCGGAATATATCGAAAAGGGCGCCACGGCGACCGGCACGACTGTCACCATCAAAGCGGATGGCGATGTCACCAATGAAGGCGGGGCGATTGCCGCGACCAGTGATGTGCGCCTGACGGCGGGTGCGGACATCCTCAACACCTATCTCGCCCTGCGTTCACGGCTTGATGCGGAAGACGGGTGCTCGGGCGAGAATTGTGGCTACCGCACGGATTTCCACGCGGGCGAGATTCTGGCCGGGCGCGATCTGATCCTGACGGCCGGGCGCGACATTCGCAACGAGGCCAGCGATATTGCTGCAGCGGAGAAGCTTGCACTGACGGCCGGGCGCGATGTGATCGCCTCCCTCAAGAGCTCGAGCTACACGGCGACGGGAGCTGTGTCGCCCTCCACGACGCTGACCGATCAAGAAACCGTGCTGGCACCGTCCCGGATCATGACGCTCTATGGTGATCTCGATATTATGGCGGGTCGCGATCTGCTTCTCACGGGGTCCCTTCTGTCGGCGGGCGACGATCTGACGCTTGATGCAACCGACCGGGTCACGCTGACGAGTTACACCGGGGTGGAGAGTGACTTCCGGGTGGCTGAGACCCGCGCGCGCGTCTGCAAGATCGGGAATTTTTTCTGCTCCTGGGTGAACAACAAAACCGTCACCGCAGATGGCACTGTGTTGGCCACGGCAACCTCGAACCTGGTGGGCGACGTAATCCGCGTGACGGCTGGGCAGGATCTGACCCTGATCGGGGCGCGACTTCTGGCCGAGAGCGACCTGTCGCTCACCGCGACGGGCGGCGCTGTGCTGATCAATGGCGCAGACCTGCCAGGAGACATTGCACGTGAAGGCTCCAAAGGCCCGCAGATTGTTGAGCTGGATGCGGCTCTGGCGCAGAGCCTTTTTGGCCCCGCCGGGCGCACGACAACCACCGCGACCGGAGAGGCTTACATCGCCTTCCTGCAGGAAAACGATCTTCTGACCGCGGTGGAGGCGCTGCGTCGCGCGGGAAGCGGCGCAGACATTGAGGGTGCGGCGCGGGCGGTAGGCGTGCAATCCTATGTTTCGCTGACGGATAACTCCAGGCTGGATACTCTGCGCAAGGAAGCTGAAGCGGGGATTGCGGAGATCTGGTCGGAGGCGGCATCCGAAATCGCTGCCCATGACGCGGACGTGGCGGAGTTCCACGATGTGTTCCGCTCAGAACTGGCGGAACTGGAAGATCGCCTCGGCGACACGCCCTCTGAGCGTCAAGCGGATCTGGCGGTTGCGCTTCGGGAGGTCACGACGGATTACACTGCCGCAGTTGCTGCGGTAGAGACCACTTATCGGGCAGCACTTGCAGCCTCTCAGGCGCAATATGGCGCGCTTCTGACCCGGACCGAACGCCGTTACCGTACTGAGGGCTATGGCCTGTTCCGTCATCTGAAGTATTACTACGTCACAGTGCCGAACCCCACCTATGTGAACCTCAAGGCTGCCGCCGATGCGCGCGCACTTGCCGACCGCACCGCTGCGCTCAATCGGGCTGCCTCCGAGAAACAGGTGAACACGGCGCTCGTTCGGGCTTCCTTTACGGATACTGGCATTCGCGATGAGATTGAGGCGCTGAATACGGCCTTCACGACGCAATTGAGCAGTTTCGGTGGCCAGAAGACCGCTCTTGTCGCTTCCCTCAATGGCAAGCTGGGCGAGGCGATGCGGCGCGCGGGCGAGTTGCTGGAGCAAGAGGCGGAAAGCGATGGCCTACGCGGGGACGCGGTTGCCCGGGGCTCGGTCGTTGAAGGCGAGAAATCGCTGGCGTCCGCCCTGACCAATCAGGCGTTTCCTGAACTCTCCCTCACCGAAAACGTGGTGACCACGGCAGCGGGGCAGATCGAGAACCGACGCAATGGTGACGAGCTTCGCACAAGGCTCGTCACGAAGACCCGCGATGTGGGCGAATACCGCGATGTGCAAAGCACGCGGCAGGAAGTACGCTACACCTATACCTGCAGTGGGGGGGGTAAGGGCCAGTATTGTCGCAACGTGCGATCCTACGTGACGGTCCCTGTCTCAGAAACCCGCTGGGTCGTCACCGGCACAGAAGAGTATCAAGCCGAGGAAAGCTATCTTGATGGCACGCCCTCGCGCAGAGCTTTGATATCTTCCAACAAGGCCGCGCAGGATGCTTTCCTCAATGCTACGGCCTGGCGGTTTGGCTCTGGCGGGACGCAGAACACCGGCAGCGACATTCCCTGGAACCAGCTTCTGGCGAATGGTGGCGACCTGACGCTGACGGCCTCGACCAATCTGCTCATTGAAGATGGCAGCGTGCGGGCCGAGGGGCTCCTCAACACGACGTCGCTCGGCAATACCGCGCTGCGCAGCGTGGATGTCTCCGCCGGAGATCTGCGCCTCGTTGCGGGCGGTGCGTTTGGCGCTGAGGCCCTGAACCTTGAAACCCCCGGCAATGCGTCATTCTTTGGCGCGACCGATGTGGCGATCACCCCGCGGGCCTGGGAGTATCGCGTGACGGATACCAAGGCTCCGATCACGGGGCAATTGGCGGCGAAGAATTGGGGTATTCTCGCGGGTCAAACCCTGGTCTCGCAGGAACTCTCGCAAGTCGTGGTCGGAGGCGATCTCGATCTCAATACGCTTGGCAGCCTGACCGTCGGCGGGACGCGCCTCGAAGTTGGCAATGACGTGACTATGACGGCCTCGGGCGATCTGCGCCTGACCGCGCCGAGCTCGGCCATCGAGTATCATGTGGGCGGCGATCGCAATGGCACGGACCTCTGGGATGTGCGGGCCCACAAGACGGAAATCACTGCGGGCGGGGATGTACTGGCCCGTGCGGGCGGTCTGGCTTTCCTGGAGGGGACGGGCATTACGGCGCAGGGCGGGATCGATCTCGCCTCGGGCGGCGACCTCATTCTCTCGGCTGCGCAGGATGTGCGGGAGTATCGCTATCGGACCTATTCGAAGAACTGGTTCCGCACGAAGAGCTATCAGCTCTCGGAAACGCGCGTCACCAATGACGGGGCCGATCTTGTGGCCGGCGGCGATATCGACCTCGAGAGCACGGGCGGTGATCTCACCACGGCGGGAGCCCGGATCGAAAGCCGCGGTGGCGATATCAACATCTCCGCGACCGATGGCAATATCTATGCTGGCACCTTCACGGATGTGAACCGCCGCGAGGCGATCTCCAGGAAGTCGACCTTCTTCGGGCTCTTCTCCTCGAACTCGTCAAGCCTGATCGACACGCGTCGCGCCACAGGCACCGGGGCGCTGGCCTCTGCCAACCTCTCGCTCGTCTCGGGCGGCAATACCACCCTCATTGGCGCAAGACTTGCCGCAGGCGGTGATCTCAACCTCAATGTCGGCGGCGATCTGAACATTCAGGCCGCCATCGACAGCGAGCGGAAAGAGTTCTTCGAGAGCAAGGTTGGCGCGATCCTCGCGACCACCGAGACCGAGCGCTCCAACCGGGAAACCGCCATCCTCACCTCGCTGAGCGCGGATGGCAACATCAGCTTCTCGGTGGGGGGCAACACCTACCTCACGCTCTATGCCAAGCCGGGCGAGGCCAGCGCCAGCGTGGCAGACCTCTACCCCGAGGAGCTTGAGGCCCTCGCAGGGCTTGTTCTGCTCGATCAGGACCTGCTTGACGAATACTTCCACGACAAGACCAAGGCCCTCTCGCCCGCCTTCACCATGGTGCTGACCATCGCCCTAACCTCGGGCTTCGGGAACCTCATCGGCGCGGGGATGAAAAGCTCTGCACTGGCCACCAACACCGGCCAATTGACCCACCTGGGCAAGGCTGTCGCCTCCATGGCCGCCTCGACTACCGTCGGCATCGCGAACGGCACGGTGTCGGGGGAGTTGGACCTCGGCCAGATCCTGCGCAATGCGGCAATCTCGGCGGGCACCAGCTATCTGCAGAACGCGGTCAATCTCCGCGCTGCCGGGGACACAACCGGGGCCGCAAGCGCCCAGGCGGCTGGAAGCGCCGCCAACCAAGCCGCTAACGCGCTCGGCAATCGCACCTTCAACCTGCTGGGGGGAGAGGCCTGGGGGCAAGGCCTCACGGACCCGCTGCTTGGGTTTGGCAAGAACCTGACCGTCGCGAATGTCCTCGAAGGCGCCTTCGACGCCTCCATCGGGGCCACCATCCAGACCGCGGCCTATGGCGGCAACTTCGGCGATGCGTTCAAGGGGTCGTTCATCAACTCGGTCGTGGCGCTTGGGCTTGCCGATGCCCAGACCGGGGTCGGGGATGTGTTTGCCCGCGAGGGCAGCGGCGGCGAGGGCTCGCTGGGGCACGTGCTGTTGCACGGGCTGGCGGGCTGTGTCGCGGCCGAGGCGCAGGGCGCAGATTGCGCCGCAGGGGCTGCGGGCGGGATTGCTCAGGCCATTTATGCCGGCGGGTTGGACAGCACGACGCTCACCGACGAACAGCAGCAGCAACGGGCCGAACTGATCGGTGCTGCGGCAGGCTGGCTGTTCTCTGGTGGCCAGGCCCAGAACGTCTCGACCGCGGCCAGTGTTGCGCTGTCGGGCATGATCAACAACCGCCAGCTACACGCGAATGAAAAGGAAATCCTGAGCGACATGCTCGGGCGGCCGATCGACGACGCCGATTTTGATGCGCTCGATGGCGTGTCGGATGCCGAGCGTGCGACGCTGGCGGCGGCCTGTGCGCTGATCAAGTGTTCGGCCCATCTGTCGGTGAACCATCCGGACTATGCCGCGCGGGTGGCGCTGGAGCGCGAAGGCTGGCAAAATCTGACCGAGATACGTCGCCTGATGCAAGCCGGAAATACCTATGCCGGTTATGACGTGCAGGCGGAACACGGCCACCTGTATCTTGGTGACAGAGAAGATAGAGGCGATTCCGGCTATGAGGTAGGAGCCTTCCTCTATACCGGGACCGACGCGCGTTACGACTGGACGCTCTCGGCAGGCCACGACATCTACGGTCAGAAGTCGTCGCTGCCGCAGGTCGTTCTGGACGGGCTGCTGGGGCTGGCCTCGGATCCGACGCGACTCTGGCACGGGCTTGTGGATGAAGTCCAAGGCACGGCAGAGGTCTGGGCTGCGGTGTTCACCGATGCAGGCATCTCGGATGCGGGCGGACAGCTGGCGCTGAAACAGGCGCTGCGTGGCATGGATTACGCCGATGCGGCGACGCTGGCCTATCTGAACGGCGGTCTTTCGAACGAGGAGTTCCGCCAGGCCCTGACCGACACCGCCCAGGCCCCCGCCGTCCTGCAGACCATCGTGCTGGGTTATGCAGCAGGAGGATATTCGCTCGCACGCGGTGCGCTGGTCCCGAGGGTGGTGAGGCCAATACCTGAGATCATTTCAATTGATGGTGCGCGTTTCTCGCAAACAACTGCAAGCCCTTGGTTTAGCCCTGACGGTCTATTCGGAGGATTGTCGATAAGCGATGTTGCGACACGATTGCGATCAGGTTCACTTTCCCCAAGTGATGTTCCTGTTCAGACCATTGTCGTTGATAACACTACACTGATTGTAAATACACGGTCTTCTCTTGCGCTCTCACAAGCCGGAGTTCCCCGAAGTCAGTGGATTACAATTGACATGACCGGTGATGCAGCGACGGAAGCTTTGATTCGGGCTCGCCTTGACAGAAACGGTCTAACAACTGCCGGAACGTCTACACTAAGAATTACGGGCTCCGGATCAACCGCAAGTACGCTTATCGGTGGGGGTAGCCTTCTTCCACCAGGGGGGGACTGATGAAAGAACTATGGCGATTACCGGTAGTGCCGTCTGCAATTTATCTGGGGCCGGAAATCTCTGTACTGCCCAAGCGAACTGTGAAATTGAAATTTTCAACAGAGTGCGCGAAGGGAGGTATTGTCGAAAGCGCCCTACATTTCGAAGGCGTTGAAGCCTATCGGTGTACGTACGCTACATCTCTTTCTGCCGATATGATTAATTTATCCTATGGTGCTTTGGTCGCTTTAGACAGCAAATGGCTAGAAGCTGTCCGAACGACGGGGCGAAAACAGAACGTCGACGAGTTATTTCACGCAATGATGACTTTTGACGACGGGCCTTGCTATGAGATCATCTGTCGGAGTTGGAATATTAGAGGGCATTTTGCTGCCCAATCGTGATTCACTTCGAGATCTGAAAAAGGTATTGTTGCGCCTGCTTTTGCTTGTTCTCCTCACCCTGCAACTGGCCCTCGCCCCGATGGCGCAGGCCAGTGCAGCGATCGACCGTGGCGGCAGCTTTGGCGATGCGTTCAAGGGCTCGTTCATCAACTCCGTCGTGGCGCTTGGGCTTGCCGATGCGCAGACCGGGATCGGGGGCGTGTTTGCGGATGGCGCGAACGGCGGCGAGGGCTCGCTCGGCCATGTGCTGCTGCACGGCCTCGCGGGCTGTGTGGCGGCCGAGGCGCAGGGCGCGGATTGCGCAGCAGGGGCCGCGGGGGCGATCTATTCCGGCATGCAGAAAGCGCCGGAGATTGATGACTACGGAAGCGACCTAGGCTCCAGACTTCGGTAACGGGGTCGCCCCAGTCAAGCGGTTTTGCGCATACGGGATGTGCCGCCGGGGCGCGCGGCCTTGTTCTTTGAACAAGTGATCTGCTTCCCTGTTCGGCAGCCTTCGCCTGAGATCGACCCGGGTGCATGCTTCGGTCCGTGGTCAGCGCGGTGGCTGCCAACATGATGCTGGTTCAAT
>JAQTYE010000083.1:0-6492 GCA_028749255.1 Paracoccaceae bacterium
TTGGCACTCAAACGCGTGCTGCATGGCTGGGTCGCGCATATCCAGCGGTTTGAGCTTGCGGCCCTTGTCCAGCTTGCAGTGATTTCCGTGGTTATTCTGCCCCTGCTCCCGCGCAAGGGCTTTGGACCCGGCCAAATCCTCAACCCTTACGAGCTCTGGTGGGCCGTCGTCTTGGTCGCGTGCCTGTCTTTCTTGGGCTATGCGGCAATGCGGATGGTCGGCACGCGGGTCGGCGCGGTGATCGCGGGCGTTTTTGGCGGGCTTGCCTCCTCCACCTCCACGACGCTGGCGCTATCGCGGCTGGTGCGCAGCGACCCGCAACTCGGGCCCTCGCTCGCCATCGGGGTCGTGCTTGCGGGCTCTGTAACTTTCCTGCGCGTACTGGTCATCAGCACGGTCTTCGCCCCGGATCTTTTGACGACCCTCGCCCTGCCGCTTGGAACGATGGCCGCAGTTGGGCTCAGCGGCGCCGGGATTCTCGCGCATCTGGCCCGCAAGCAGCGCAAGGCCACTTCCGATCTTGGCGGGCTGACGAACCCGCTGGCGTTCGGCACGGCGCTGTCCTTCGGGGCGGTCCTGATCGCAGTGCTCCTCGGAACCCATTACCTGCAGCTCTGGTTCGGCGCGGGCGGGCTCTATACCGCCGCGGCCCTTTCGGGGCTGACAGACGTCGATGCCCTGACGATATCGGTCGCCCGGGCGAGCCGGGGCGATCTGGGGCTTTCGAGCGCAGCCACGGCGATTGTGATCGCCCTCGCTGTCAACACCACCGTGAAAGGTGCCATTGCGGTTGTCACAGGCGGCGCCAGCTTTGGCGTGCGGGTAGTGGCGGTCTATGCCGCAGCGCTGGTGGCAGGCGCCGCGACGCTGTGGCTCTGATCCGGGCTGACGCGGACCGCGCCCGCACAACCGAGCCTCAAAAACAAAAACGCCCGCCACTTTCGTGACAGGCGCTTCGGTCCGAGATCGGAAACGATCAGCGGCGCAGGCCGAGACGTTCGATCAGCGCGGCATAGCGGGCCACGTCTTTGGCTTTCAGGTAGTCCAGCAGCTTGCGGCGCTGAGCAACCATCATCAACAGACCACGACGCGAGTGGTTGTCTTTTTTATGCTCTTTGAAGTGCTCGGTCAGCGTCGCGATGCGCGAGCTGAGGATCGCAACCTGAACTTCCGGCGAACCGGTATCGCCTTCTTTGGTGGCGAAATCTTTGATCAGGCGGTTTTTCTCTTCAACGGTAATCGACATCGGGGTCTCCTTATGAGTTCGAGGAATGGCGCAGGCCGGGATGTCGTCCAGCAAGGCCCGTGGAGGTATCTGCCAAGATCCGGCAGATGCGCGCATATAGAAGACCCCGGCCAAAAAAGAAAGCCTGAATCGCAGCGCCGCAACGCCCAGCGTCACATATAGGCGAATTCCGCCGGGGTCACCAAAACGATGTCACCCACCGTCAAATTCTCGGCATCCAGAACCTCGGCCAGACGTACACCGTTCAGCACGACCCATGCCGCGCCTTCGGTATTTTCTGACGGCTCGATGCTCAGTTGCGGCGCGGTCTCGGCATCCGGGTCATAGACCACGGCAATCTGATCGCTTTGCACGTCGAAATCCTCAATCGTGGCTGGTTCTGCGGGATCAATCCATTCGCCAAGCGCGAACAAGTCGCCCCCCTCACCGCCCGATGCCCAGTCCCCCGTGCCGATCATCAACGTGTCCGCCCCCTCGCCGCCGTTGAGAAAATCCATCCCGTCACGATCAGTCTCACCGCTTTCGAGATCTGGCACAACCCCGACAAGCAGGTCGTTGCCCCCCCCGCCGAACAGCTCATCCTGGCCCAGCCCACCGTCGAGCGAGTCATCCCCGGCGCAGCCCTCAAGACTGTCGTCCCCTGCGCCACCGGCCAACACATCATTGCCCGCGCCCCCAAGAATCGCCTCATCGCCATCACCGCCGTCGAGCGTGTCATCGCCAAGATCCCCCGACAGCATGTCGTCGCCATCCTCACCGCTCAGGAAATCGTTGCCATCCTCACCGCTCAGGCTGTCATTTCCCGCGCCGCCGCCCAGCGTATCGCCGCCCGCGCCGCCATAAATCGTGTCATCCCCGTCGTCCCCGCAGAGGGTATCATCGCCCGCATAGCCGTTGATCTGGTCGTCGCCCCCTGCGCCCACAACCAGATCGTCGCCCGCATAGCCCCACAGCGTATCGGCGCCCTCTGTCACAGTGCCGGATTGCCCGCGATCCACAACTTCGGTCCCGGGCGACGAGGTCACGGTGCCCGTGTCGCCGGGGTCAGTATCCCCTGCGTCGGGATCGGCCAACAGATCGCCCGCTCCGGTATCTGGATTGGTGTCCGTTGCGGGATCGGTCTCGTCGGGCTCGTCGGGCTCTGAAGAATCCCCGGGCAACAGGCCCAGCGAAGCCCCCGCAATCAAAAGGCCCAACAATCCAGACAGAAAGAACATCTCAATATCCCCGCACACCAAGGGGGACGTTAGTGGAAAATCCCTACCAACCCAAAAACAAAGCCCGTAAATTCCAACGGAACCACCGGCTTTCTTGACTTGTGGTTAACGCGCCGGACGCCAGAGTTCGGGTTGCTGTTCATAGGCGATATAAAGCGGATGCTTCGGCGCCCCGGCCTTGGTCAACCCCAGGTGATGCAACGGGCGATCCGTGCCGCGCAGCAACTCCTCGACCGCGCGGCCACGATCCAGATGCGCCCCATGCGTGCCCCAGGCACAGACGATACGATCCGCCACACCCCCAGCCCAGGACAGGCTCTCCAGAATCGCGGCGTCGTTTTGCGGCCCGACCGGATCGGCCTGCGCGCGCATCACCTTGGGATCGGTGGCGCGATAGGCAAAGATATTCGTGACCCGGAACCCGCCGAAACCCAGCGTCCGCGCGCGACGTTCGCAACGTTCGACAGTGGGGTCATTCTGCACCTCGGTCGCGGTCGAGGGGTTGAGCATGATGAACAACGCGCGGGGCTTGGTGGGGTCCCAGACCCGGGTCAACAGATAACGATAGCTCTCGCAGTCGGAATAAACCGCAATCGAGGCGGCATCGCCTTTTTGATGGGAGCGCGTGATCATGCCCCCTTTTCGCGCAGCCCCACGCGCGGCGCAAGTCACCTGCGACGGATGCCTCCGGCGGGAGTATTTGGACCAAGAAGAAGAGGCCATTTCTTCTTGGTCCAAATACTCAACTTCCGCGTTGCCCGCAGGGGCTACAGGTTGAAGACGCGGCTTGGGTGCAACTCGCCCGATTTGTAGACGCCCACCGCCACCGGCTGGCCTTGATAGCTGGCCCAGACTTCATCACCGAACTCGACCCCCGTGGCGATCACCATGCCAGGGTTGCCGTTTTTCAGCCGCACGGCGCCCTCGGGCGTGGCACGGACCTCATCCAGATCGGCCAGCCCCAATTCCAGCGGCAACAGCTTGGCATCCAGTTCCGGCGTGCGCGCCAATGCGTCGACTTGTTCAAGGCTCAGCCCCTCGGCGGCCTCGAACGGGCCCGACCATTCGCGTCGCAGCCACAGCACATGACCCAGACAGCCCAGCGCCGCGCCCAGATCGCGCGCGATCGAGCGCACATAGCCGCCCTTGCCACAGACCATCTCCAGCTCGACCGTATCGACATCGGGGCGCGCCAGAACTGTGAGGCTTTCGACCCAGAGCGGACGCGCGGCCAGATCCATCTCTTCGCCCGCGCGGGCCAGAGTATAGGCCCGCTCACCATCAACCCTGACCGCGGAAAACTGCGGCGGCACCTGTTGGATATCGCCAATGAACGCGGGCAGCGCGGCCAGAATTTCGGCGTCACTCGGGCGCAGATCGGACCGCGCGATCACCTCGCCCTCGGCATCGTCGGTATTGGTCGCAGCCCCCAGTCGCACCTGGAAACGATAGCATTTCAGCGCGTCGGTGATATAGGGCACGGTTTTCGTGGCCTCGCCCAGCGCAATCGCCAGGACCCCGGTCGCCGCCGGGTCCAGCGTGCCCGCATGCCCCGCCTTTTTCGCATCCAACGCCCAGCGCACCTTGCCGACGACCGCGGTCGAGGTCACGCCCGCAGGCTTGTCCACCACGAGCCAACCGGAAATGTCGCGTCCTTTTTTGCGTGCCATGGCGCCCTCCTGAATGAAGGCCGGGGGTTAACGTGAAGCGGGGCCCCGGTCAATCGCGGGGGCGATCAATCGTGGGTCACGACGCCAATGATCGGCCCCATCGGCACGCCCAGATCCGCGCGCCCCAGATCGGGCGCAACAAGGCGCGAGATCGAGCCGTCCAGAAACAGCGCATTCGGCGTGCCCAACACATCGCGAAACAGCCGCGCGAAGTGGTGAAAGCTGACCGGCGCATTGGAAATCGCGAAAAACGCGGTCTGGCCATCGGGCGCCACGCCCACACCGTTTCGGATGTTCAGGCTGTCACTGTCGGGCAAAAATCGCGGATGCAGCGCCCCGTCGATCACCAGCATCGGCCCCGATTGCGTGGCAAACCGGCAGTCGGGGGGCGCAGCCGCATAGCTGCGCGATTCGATCACCGCAAAATCGCGCCCCGCGCAGAACACGCCATTGGGCAGCATTCCGAAATTGCCCGGTCCTTCGGAGGTGACGATGTCATGCACCTGCGTGCCATTCTCGACAAACAACCCCACCGGGGCGCGATCGGCATGATACATCCCTGCATTCATCGCGAACGCCAGATGCTCGCCCGGGGCCAGACTGGCCACCAGGCGTTCGGGCGTGCCGATCAGCGCGCCCGTGGCATCCTTCAGCCACAGCCGCAGATCGTCGACGGCCCGCACCTCGCAAACAGTGAAAGAAGTGTCTTCAAACGTCAGATCGCGACAGGGCCCCGCCCAGACGGGCCCCGCCAGCAGCAAAAGCGCCGCCTTAATCCAGATCGTCTTCGTCATCGTCATCGCGCGCAATATCGCGCTGCACCGTTTCATCGGAAAACATCCGCCGGGTTTCGTCCAGCCGGTCGAAGGTCTCGTCCAGCCGGAACCGCAACGTCGGTGCATATTTCAGCGTCAGCGCCTTCGACACCAGATGGCGCAACTCGCCCTGATGGCGCCGCAGCGCCAGCAGCATCTCTTGCGGGTCTTGCCCGCCCAGCGTGCCGCCCAAAGGCGCCACATAGGCCGTCGCCACCTTCAGGTCGGGCGAGGTGCGCACTTCGCCCACGGTGATCGAGATGCGATTCAGGTCGGGGTCGTGGACATCGCCACGCATCAGCACATCCGAAAGGGTGCGCCGGATCAGCTCGCCGACGCGGAGCTGACGTTGCGAAGGGCCATCGCCCGAGGAAAAACGGTTCTTTGCCATGGCCCGCACATAATGCTTTGCCGCGCGCACCGCAACGGGGCTTTGCCAAGAGAGCCCGCGCGCGGTATGCAAAGCCCGTCACAAAGGAGAGAAGTCATGAGCGATCTGCCGGGTATTGTCATCACCGGGGTATCGGGCCGGATGGGCCGGATGCTGGCGGCCACCGTGGCGGGTTCGGACAAGGCGCGGCTGGTGGGGGCGGTGGAACGCCCCGGACATGCCTGGATCGGACGCGATCTGGGGATCTGTCTGGGCGGCACCGAGACCGGCGTGATCGTCACCGATGATGCGCTGACGGCTTTCTCCAGGGCGCAGGCGGTGATCGACTTCACCGCCCCCGCTGCCACTGTCGAATTCGCGGCCCTCGCCGCACAGGCCCGCGCGGTGCATGTGATCGGCACCACCGGCATGGAAGAACCGCATCTGGCCGCGCTGAAAGCCTGCGCGCGCCATGCCGTGATCGTGCGGGCGGGCAACATGAGCCTTGGTGTCAATCTACTGACGTTGCTGACGAAAAAAGTGGCCGCCGCGCTTGATATCGACTGGGATATCGAAGTGGTCGAGGCGCATCACAACAAAAAGGTCGATGCCCCCTCGGGCACCGCGCTGATGCTGGGGCAGGCCGCCGCCGACGGCCGTGGCATCCCGCTCGAGGACAACACCGAATCCGGGCGCCACGGCATCACCGGCGCGCGCAAACCCGGTGCCATCGGCTTTTCCGCGATCCGCGGCGGCGACATCGTGGGGGAACATGACGTGATTTTCGCAACGGCGGGCGAACGCATCGTGTTGCGCCATATCGCCACCGATCGTGCGATCTTTGCCCGTGGCGCGCTCAAGGCTGCGCTCTGGGGGCAAAGCCAAAAGCCCGGCGAATATGACATGCTGGACGTGCTGGGGCTCTGAGCCCGTGTTTCTTCTTGGCACAAATACTCTGGGGGTCCGGGGGTAAAACCCCCGGCCTTGGCCAGAAACTGCGCCTCAGAAGTCGATAGCGATTCCCTTTTTTTCCCAGTCGCCGTAGCGCACGGGCTCTGGCCCGTCGCGGCCGCCCAGTTCGGTTGGCAGCTGCAATGCCCCGGCGGCGCGGCGGCGTTCCTCGGCCTCGGCCAGCGCACGCTCCGCGGCGGGGGGCAAATCGGCGGGGATTTTG
>JAQTYE010000083.1:6502-15368 GCA_028749255.1 Paracoccaceae bacterium
TTTTGGTCTCAGGCTCTTCGGACATGCGGGATTCCTTGTCTCGATGCTGGGCATGATATAGGCCGCAAGCAAATCTGGAACAAGACGAAGGGCCGCAAGCCATGAGCAAACCCGACCCTGCCCGCCGCGCCGCGCTTGGCCTGATCGTTGGCGTCACCGAAGACCGCATGACGCTGGCCGATCAGATCGCCGAGGACGCCCTGCTCGGCCTGGAGCCCGGCGAGAAGGCCCGTGCCCAGCGATTGGCGCTGGCGACGTTGCGCCATCTGGCGCAAGCCGACGCGATGCTGAAACCGCATCTGCGCCGCCGCCCGCCCGCCGACATCGTGGCGCTGTTGCGGCTGGCGACAGTTGAACTGTGCGCTCTGGCGCAGGCCCCGCATGGCGTCGTCGATGCGGCGGTGACGCTGGTGCGCTCGGGCGGGCGACGGACTGACAGTTTCGCGGGGCTGGTGAATGCGGTGCTGCGCAAGGTGGCAACCGAGACCGACCGCTGGGCCGATCTGCCCGCCCCCGCCCTGCCCGGCTGGCTGCGCGGACGGCTGATGTCGGCCTATGGCAAGGCTGCCGTGCAGGCGATGGAGGTCGCGCATCTGGCGGGCGCCCCGCTCGATCTGACCGCCAGGGGCGATGTGACGGTGATGGCCGAACCGCTGGAGGGCACCATCCTGCCGACCGGCAGCCTGCGGCTGGCGCAGCGCGGACAGGTCTCGGATCTGCCGGGCTTTGCGGCGGGGGACTGGTGGGTGCAGGACGCGGCGGCGGCGCTGGCCGCCCGCGTGCTGAACGCCCAACCGGGCGAGCACGTTCTGGATCTGTGCGCGGCACCTGGGGGTAAGACGCTGCAACTTGCGGCCGCCGGGGCCAATGTCACCGCGCTTGATATTTCCCAACCGCGCATGGCCCGGGTGACCGAGAACCTGACGCGCTGTCAGCTGTCGGCAACGCTGGTTGTCGCCGATGCCCTGCACTGGCAGCCCGCCGTGCCGTTTGATGCGATCTTGCTGGATGCCCCCTGTTCGGCCACCGGCACAATTCGTCGCCACCCCGACCTGCCCTTCGTCAAAGACGCCCAGCAAATCAAAGAGTTGTTCGGCCTGCAAACCGCGCTACTGGATCGCGCGCTGGGATGGCTGCGCCCCGGCGGTCGGCTGATCTATTGCACCTGCTCGTTGCTGCCTGACGAAGGCGAAGCACAAATCAGCGCCGCTCTGGCGCGCCACCCCGAACTGCGGGTGATCCCGCCCGCCCTGCCCGGGATAGAGCCCTCTTGGATCAGTGCCGAGGGCGGGTTGCGCCTGCGCCCGGACTATTGGCCCGACCGCGGCGGAATGGACGGGTTTTATATCGCCTGCCTGCAACGCCCGGCCTGAACATCGCCCGCCCCTGCGGGAATTGAGCGGTGACAGATCCCGGGGCGCAGATTATGGTGCGCCCAACTCAGGCGGTCGGAGATTCCGTGCCGCGACAGGATCGGGGCAACCGGCGGCATGGCAGAGCAACACCCCACGGGGCAACGGCAGGCCCGGCTGAGCAGCGCGCTCAACCGGATTGCCGCCTTGCGCGCGGCACGGGCGCGCCCCGCCACCGGATTTGTCAGCCAGCCCGAACCCCGCACCATCGGATCTTATGCGCGCGGCAAGCAGCTGATCGCCGGGAATTTCCTGCTGGCGGGATTTCTGATCGAGGGTCCCGGCCTGTCGGTCTGGGATCTGCCAATGCCCGACCCCGGCTTCGAAGAGGCGCTGCACGGCTGCGGCTGGCTTGATGATCTGGCGGCGGTGGGCGACCGCGCCGCGCGCGACCGGGCGCAGGGCTGGGTGTTTGATTGGATCGAGCGGTTCGGCACCGGGCGCGGCCCCGGCTGGACCCCGGATCTGACGGGGCGACGGCTGATCCGCTGGATCAATCACGCGATCTTGCTGCTGAACGGACAAGACCGCGGCCGCGCAGACGGATTTTTCCGCTCTCTAGGCCAGCAGACGATTTATCTGTCGCGGCGCTGGAAATCCGCCTCGCCAGGATTGCCGCGATTCGAAGCGCTGACCGGGTTGATTTATGCGGGCCTTGCCCTGACCGGGATGGAACGGTTCGCCGGGCCCGCAGCCCAGGCGCTGGCCGCCGAATGCGCGGCGCAAATTGACGCCGAGGGCGGCATTCCCACCCGCAACCCCGAAGACCTGCTGGATGTTTTCACCCTGCTGATCTGGGCAGCCGCGGCACTTGGCGCGGGCGGGCGCACCCCCGCTGCCGCGCATCTGGAGGCCATCGAGCGAATCGCCCCCACCCTGCGTGCATTGCGTCACAGTGACGGTGGTCTGGCCCGGTTTCACGGCGGCGGCCGCGGATTGGAAGGGCGGCTTGATCAGGCGCTGGCAGCCTCGGGCGTGCGCGCGGGTCAACCCGAGACACTGGCAATGGGGTTTGCGCGGCTGCATGGCGGGCGCAGCAGTGTCATCGTCGACGCCGCCGCCCCGCCCCGGGGCACGGCCTCGGCCAATGCGCATGCTTCGACGTTGGCGTTTGAACTGACCTCGGGGCGCCGCCCGCTGGTCGTCAATTGTGGATCTGGCGCGATGTTTGGCCGCGACTGGCACCGCGCCGGACGCGCCACCGCCAGCCATTCGACGCTGGCAATCGAGGGGTTTTCATCGTCCCGGCTTGGCCCCGAACGGATGCTGGGCCGCAGCCCGCGCGCCTATTTCGACGAGACCCCGACCGAGGTCTGGGCACGGCCCGAAGGCGACCCTGCGCATCACATGATGTTCGGCCATAACGGCTATGTCCCTACCCATGGCATGACCCATGTCCGCACGCTGGAGCTGAGCCCCGACGGGCGCAGCCTGCGCGGCGAAGATACGCTGGGCGCGATGACCGGCCCTGACCGCAAACGGTTTGATACGATATTCGAACGCGAGGGGCTGCGCGGCATCCCCTTCCAGATCCGCTTCCATCTGCACCCCGAAGCCGATGCCACGCTGGACATGGGCGGGGCGGCGGTCTCGGTTGCGCTGAAATCCGGCGAGATCTGGGTATTCCGTCACGATGGCATCGCCGATCTGGCCCTCGAACCCTCGGTTTACCTTGAAAAGGGCCGTTTGCGCCCCCGTGCCAGCCTGCAAATCGTGCTTTCGGCCCGTGTTCTGGACTATGCCTGCCAGATTGGCTGGACCTTCGCGAAAGCACAGGATACCCCCGCGGCCATCCGCGATACCCGTAGCAACGGGCCTGATTCCGACATCTGACCAAAGGACTGCCAGCCGTGACCAGAAACGTCCCCCTGCAACGCGCCCTGATTTCCGTTTCCGACAAGACCGGGCTGATCGACTTCGCCCGTGCCTTGGCTTCACGGGGGGTGGAACTTCTGTCCACCGGCGGCACCGCGAAAGCACTGCGCGAAGCGGGGCTGAGCGTGCGTGACGTGGCCGAGGTCACCGGCTTCCCCGAGATGATGGACGGTCGCGTGAAAACGCTGCACCCGGCGGTGCATGGCGGCCTGCTGGCGCTGCGTGACAACGACGAGCATCTGGTGGCGATGGCCGCGCACGGGATCGAGCCGATCGACCTGCTGGTCGTCAACCTGTATCCGTTCGAGGCGACCGTGGCGAAAGGCGCCGACTACGCGGATTGCATCGAGAATATCGACATCGGCGGCCCGGCGATGATCCGCGCGGCCTCGAAGAACCACGCCTTCGTCGCGACCGTGGTCGATGTGCAGGATTACGACGCCCTGCTGCAGGAGCTGGATGCGAACGACGGTGCGACCAGCTATCCGTTCCGCCAGCATATGGCGCAGATCGCCTATGCCCGCACCGCCGCCTATGACGCCGCCGTCAGCACCTGGATGGCCGCAGCGATCGGCGAGACCACCCCGCGCCGCCGCGCCTTTGCAGGCGAGCTGGCGCAAACCCTGCGCTATGGTGAAAACCCGCATCAGTCGGCCGCCTTCTATCTGGACGGCAGCAACCGCCCGGGCGTCGCCACCGCGAAGCAGCATCAGGGCAAGGAACTGTCCTACAACAACATCAACGACACCGACGCGGCCTTCGAGCTGGTGGCGGAATTCGCGGGCAAAGGCCCGGCCTGCGCCATCATCAAACACGCCAACCCCTGCGGCGTGGCGACCGGCGCCACCCTGACCGAGGCCTACACCCGCGCCTTCGATTGCGACCGGACCTCGGCGTTCGGCGGGATCATCGCGCTGAATGACGTGCTGGATGGGCCGACCGCCGAAGAGATCTGCAAGATCTTCACCGAGGTCGTGATCGCCCCCGACGCCACCGACGAGGCCAAGGCCATCTTCGCCGCCAAGAAAAACCTGCGTCTGCTGACCACCGGCGCGCTGCCCGATGTGCGCGCGCCGATCACCACCTTCCGCCAGGTGGCGGGCGGGTTCCTGGTGCAGGGCAAGGACAATGGCGCGATCACGCTGGACGACCTGAAAGTCGTGACCGAACGCCAGCCCACCGAGACCGAGCTGAGCGACCTGCTGTTTGCCTGGAAAGTCGCCAAACACGTCAAGTCGAACGCGATCATCTACGTCAAGGACGGCGCCACCGTGGGCGTGGGCGCAGGCCAGATGAGCCGCGTGGACAGCACCCGGATCGCCGCGCGCAAATCGCAGGACATGGCCGAAGCGATGGGTCTGGCACAGCCGCTGACCATCGGCTCGGTCGTGGCGTCGGACGCGTTCTTCCCCTTTGCCGACGGTCTGATCACCGCTGCCGAAGCGGGCGCCACCGCGATCATCCAGCCCGGCGGCTCGATGCGCGACCAGGAAGTCATCGACGCGGCCAATGAACGCGGTCTTGCGATGGTCTTCACCGGCATGCGCCACTTCCGGCACTGATATCTTTCTGGCAAAAATCCCCGCCGAAGGCGCCTTGCGCCCTCGGCGGCAGGCCGAACGACAACAGGAGCGATCATGCGGCTGGCAGGCAGAGTTGCGGCGGGGGTTCTGATCCTCGATCAGGTCTCGAAATATATCGTCGTGCAGGCGATGGGGCTTGATCGGCTGGGCGCCATTGACGTGCTGCCGCCCTGGCTGAACTTTCGCATGGCGTGGAATCAGGGCGTCAATTTCGGTCTGTTTTCGGGCGAAACGAACTGGACACGCTGGGCGCTGATCGTGCTGGCACTGGGAATTTCGGGCTGGGTCTGGCACTGGGTCTCGCGCGAGGGGCATTCGACGCGGGTCAAACTGGCTGCGGGGCTGCTGGTCGGCGGCGCGCTCGGGAATGTGATCGACCGGCTGGCCTATGGTGCGGTGGCCGATTTTCTGAACATGTCGCTGCCCGGCTGGTATAACCCCTATTCCTTCAACGTCGCGGACATCGCGATTTTTGCGGGCGCGGCGGGGCTGGTGCTGTTCACCGGAAACCGCGATACGAAACGACACGACTAAGGCGCCTTTCGCGCGTGACGTGGCCTGAACGATGCGCTAAGACGGGGATCGAACGGATGAGGGAGTGGCCCATGCAGGCAGCATTCAGCAAGCTCGGGATCGCATTTGCGGCCGTTTTGCTGCTGTCGGCCTGTGGCGGGCGCGACAAGGAGCCGGTTCTGATGCATTTGCGTGCGTCGGGGTCGGGCCCGGATGAATTCGCGATCCTGCCGACCAAACCGCTGCAGATGCCCGATGATCTGGCGGCCCTGCCAGAACCGACCCCGGGCGGCGCCAATCTGACCGACCCGACCCCCGAGGCGGATGCGGCAGTGGCGCTTGGCGGAAATCCGGCCCGCCTGAAAACCAACGGCATTCCGGCGGGTGACGGCGCGTTGGTCAATTATGCCGGTCGCTTCGGCAGCGACGCGGCGATCCGCACCCAGCTGTCCTCTGAAGATCTGGAATATCGGCGCAAGAACGATGGACGCCTGCTGGAGCGGTTGTTCAACGTGAACGTCTACTTCAAGGCCTATGCGCCGATGTCGCTGGATCAGGAAGCCGAGTTGGAGCGCTGGCGCAAACTGGGTATTCGGACCCCGGCCGCACCGCCAAGCGCCGACGCGCAATTACTCTCCAAGTGATCAACTCCGCGTCAGGCGGGTTGTGGTGCGCGCGTCATCGCGTAAGTTGAGGCAAAACAACGAGGTGCCTCATGGTGCGTGCCTATCTTGCAGCGGCTTTTCTGTGTCTGGGTGCCGCCCAGCTCTGGGCCGGTCCGGTCACTCATTTCACCCTTGAAAACGGCCTTGAGGCGGTGGTGATCGAAGATCACCGCGCCCCGGTCGTGGTGCATATGGTCTGGTACAAGGTCGGTGCCGCTGACGAGGTGCGGGGCAAATCCGGCATCGCACATTATTTTGAACATCTGATGTTCAAGGGCACCGATACCATGGCTGCGGGCGAGTTTTCCAAGACCGTCTCGGCCAATGGCGGGTCGGACAATGCCTTCACCAGCTATGATTACACCGCCTATTATCAGCGTATCGCCGCCGATCGGCTGGATCTGGTAATGAAGATGGAAGCCGACCGGATGCGGCATCTGAAAATCTCGCCCGATGATTGGAAAACCGAACGCGACGTGATTTTGGAAGAACGCGCGCAACGCACCGACAGCGACCCGAGCGCGCTGTTTGGCGAGCAAAAGAACGCGGCGCAATTCCTGAACCATCCCTACGGCACCCCGATCATCGGCTGGCGGCAAGAGATGGAGGCGCTGACCCGTGACGATGCGCTGGCGTGGTATCCGAAATATTACGCGCCCAACAATGCCGTGTTGGTGGTGGCGGGCGATGTAACCCCGGATCAGGTCAAGGCACTGGCCGAAACCTATTATGGCGTGCTGGCGCCCACCCCCGACCTGCCGCCGCGCCTGCGCCCGCAAGAACCGCCACAACTGGCAGAACGGCGTCTGGTTTTCCCAGATGCACGCGTGGCGCAGCCCTATCTGGCCCGCAGCTATCTGGCGCCCGAACGTGACCCCGGCGATCAGAAGCAGGCTGCGGCACTGACCGTTCTGGCCGAGGTTCTGGGCGGCAACTCGGCCACCTCGGTTCTGGGTCGCAAGCTGATTTTCGGCGATGGCACGGCAATTTATGCGTCGGCCTATTATGATGGCATGGCGATTGACGACACCACCTTCAACCTTGCGGTGATGCCGGTGGCCGATGTGACCCTGCCCGAAGCCGAGGCCGCATTGGACCGCGCGCTTGCCGCTTTCCTGAAAGAAGGGATCGACCCGGCGCAGTTCGAACGGATCCGCACCCAGATCCGTGCCTCTGAGACCTATTCTCAGGACAATACCGAAGGGCTGGCCCGCCGCTATGGCGAAGCGCTGGCCTCGGGGTTTTCCATCGACGATGTGCAAAGCTGGCCCGATGTGCTGATGTCGGTGACCGAGGATGACGTGATGGCCGCCGCCCGTGCGGTGTTTGACAAACGCCACGCCGTCACCGGTTATCTGACCCGCCCCGAACAGGAGGCCGCCCAATGATCCGCGTCGCACTGGCCGCCCTGATGGCGCTGATCTGCGCCCTGCCCGCCCGGGCAATTGACATTACCGACGTCACCTCGCCCGGCGGCATCCGTGCCTGGCTGGTCGAGGCGCATGACCTCCCCTTCACCGCGCTGGAGATCCGCTTTCGCGGCGGTGCCAGTCTGGACGCCCCCGGCAAGCGCGGCGCGATCAATCTGATGACTGCCACGCTGGAAGAAGGCGCGGGCCCGATGGACAGTCAGGGCTTTGCCGAAGCCCGCGAAGCGCTGGCCGCGCAGTTCGGTTTCGACGTCGGCGACGACACGCTGAATATCTCGGCCCAGATACTGACCGAGAACCGCGACAAGGCCGTGGATCTGCTGCGCGAGGCGCTGATCAACCCGCATTTCGATCAGGTCTCGGTGGACCGGGTGCGTGGGCAGGTGCTGTCGATCATCGCCTCGGATGCGCAAGATCCAAATGCCATCGCCGGGCAGACGTTCCGCGCGCAGGCCTATGGCAACCATCCCTATGGCAGTTCGCTGAACGGCACCGTGGACAGCGTCAAGGCGCTGACCCGCGACGATATGTTTGATGCCAAGGCCAGGGTGATGGCACGCGACCGGCTGGTGGTGTCGGCCGTGGGCGATATTACCGCCGAACAACTGGGTGTGCTGCTGGATCACCTGCTGGGCGATCTGCCGGCAACCGGCGCGCCGATGCCACCGCGTGCCGACCTGCATCTGACTGGCGGGGTCAGCGTGGTCGATTACGACACGCCGCAATCGGTAGTGATCTTTGGTCAGCAGGGTCTGGCGATGGACGACCCCGATTTCTTTGCCGCCTACGTGCTGAACCAGATTCTGGGCGAAGGCGGCTTTGCCTCGCGATTGATGAACGAAGTGCGCGAAAAACGCGGGCTGACCTATGGCATCTATACCTATCTTGTGCCCAAGGATCTGGCCGAGACCTGGCAGGGCAGCTTTGCCTCAGCCAATGAAAAGGTGGCCGAAGCGATTGACGTGACCCGCGCTGAATGGGCACGCGCGGCCAATGGGCAGGTCACCGATACCGAATTATCCGAGGCCAAGACCTATCTGACCGGCGCCTATCCGCTGCGATTCGATGGCAACGATCAGATCGCGGGAATTCTGGCGGGGATGCAGCTGAACGGCATGCCCATCGACTATATCAACACCCGCAATGCGCAGGTCGAGGCGGTCACCAAGGCCGATGTGGCTCGTGTGGCCAAGCGGTTGCTGGATGCCGATGCGCTGCGATTTGTGGTGGTGGGGCGGCCTGAGGGCGTGAAAAGCGACGCACCCTGAGTCTGCGCCGAATCTGTTTAGCTCGGGCACGGGCTGTGCTATCCGTTGTGGAATGAATGCAACGCCCCCCAAATAGGCGCCTCGCGCCCTGTCATCCGGCAATTGGACGACGCCGCCGCG
>JAQTYE010000084.1 GCA_028749255.1 Paracoccaceae bacterium
GCAACGCCGCGCGGATTTTCAACGCCGATCACTGTTATTTCGTGACCAATGGCACCTCGACGAGCAACAAGATGGTCTGGCACCACACGGTGGCGCCGGGCGACGTGGTGGTGGTGGACCGCAACTGTCACAAGTCGATCTTGCATTCGATCATCATGACGGGCGCGATCCCGGTGTTCTTGAAACCCACGCGCAACCATCACGGCATTATCGGCCCGATCCCCTATGCCGAGTTCGAGATCGAGTCGATCAAGGCCAAGATCCGCGCCAACCCGCTGCTGGCCGGCGTTGATGCTGACAGCGTCAAACCGCGGATCATGACGCTGACGCAGTCGACCTATGACGGCGTTCTTTACAACACCGAAACGATCAAGGGCCTGCTCGACGGTTATGTCGACAACCTGCATTTCGACGAGGCCTGGCTGCCGCATGCCGCCTTCCATCCGTTCTACGGCACCTTCCACGCGATGGGGCGCAAGCGGGGCCGCACCAAGCATTCGGTGACCTATGCCACCCAGTCGATCCACAAGCTGCTGGCCGGGATTTCGCAGGCCAGCCATGTTCTGGTGCAAGACAGTGAGGATACCAAACTCGACCGGCACCTGTTCAACGAAGCTTACCTGATGCACACCTCGACCAGCCCGCAATATTCGATCATTGCCAGCTGCGACGTGGCGGCAGCGATGATGGAACCGCCGGGCGGCACTGCGCTGGTCGAGGAAAGCATCCTGGAGGCGCTGGATTTCCGCCGCGCGATGCGCAAGGTCGATGACGAATTCGGCGAGGATGATTGGTGGTTCCAGGTCTGGGGCCCCGAAGAGCTGGAAGAAGAAGGCATCGGCCGCAACAAGGACTGGGTGCTGCGGCGCACTGACGAAGACGGCGTGCATCTGGCCGATGGCGAGGACAGCTGGCATGGGTTTGGCGATATGGCGCCGGGCTTCAACATGCTCGACCCGATCAAGGCCACGATCATCACCCCCGGCCTGAACCTGGACGGCCGGTTCGAGGAAACCGGCATTCCGGCCTCGATCGTGACGAAATATCTGGCCGAACATGGCGTCGTGGTCGAAAAAACCGGGCTCTACAGTTTCTTCATCTTGTTCACCATCGGCATCACCAAGGGCCGCTGGAACACGCTGTTGACCGCGCTTCAGCAGTTCAAGGACGATTACGCCAAGAACCAGCCAATGTGGCGGATCATGCCCGAATTCTGCGCCAAGCAGCCGCGCTATGACCAGATGGGCCTGCGTGATCTGTGTCAGCATGTTCACACGCTTTACGCCAAATATGACGTGGCCGTGCTGTCAACCGAGATGTATCTGAGCGACCACACCCCGGCGATGACGCCAACCGACGCGTTTTCGCATATCGCACGGCGCACCACCCAGCGCGTGCCGATTGACGCGCTGGAAGGCCGGATCACCACCAGCCTCGTAACCCCCTATCCGCCGGGGATTCCGCTGTTGATTCCGGGCGAAGTGTTCAACCGCAAGATCGTGGAATACCTGAAGTTCAACCGCGAATTCGCGCGCGAATGCCCCGGGTTCGAGACCGACATCCATGGTCTGGTGCAAGAGGTCGGTGCCGACGGCCAGAAACATTATTTCGCGGATTGTGTGGCCGAGTAATCGGCCCGTAAATCTGGCGTGCGCCGAAACGGAAAAGCCCCCGCACCCAAAAGATCAGGGCGCGGGGGCTTTTGCTTTCAGGGCTCAGCGCGGGCTGCGCTTGGCCAAAATCCGCTGCAGGGTGCGGCGGTGCATATTCAGACGGCGCGCGGTTTCCGAAACGTTACGGTCGCACAGCTCGTAAACCCGCTGAATATGTTCCCAACGCACGCGATCCGCACTCATCGGGTTTTCGGGCGGCGGCGGCAGGGCCTCGCCCTTGGCCAGCAGCGCGTTGGTGATGTCAGTCGCATCGGCGGGTTTCGACAGATAATCGGTGGCCCCGATTTTCACCGCCGCCACAGCCGTTGCAATCGCCCCATAGCCGGTCAGAACGACGATCCGCGCCTCGGGGCGACGTTCACGCAGTGCCTCGACCACATCCAGACCGTTGCCGTCCTCCAGCCGCAGATCGACCACGGCATAGGCGGGCGGGCGGCTTTGCGCGATGGCCTTGCCTGCGGCAACCGTTTCGGCGGTCTCGGTCTGGAAGCCGCGTTTTTCCATCGCACGGGCCAGCCGGGTCAGAAACGGAACATCGTCATCGACCAGCAAAAGCGTGCGATCGGGCCCCAGTTCCGCGAATTCATCCTCGGCCATTGTGCTCCCCCGAATGGTTCCTTGAACGGTTCTAAGCGCTCAGGGAAAAATGGTCAATTTCTGCGTCAGTTCCACGCTGCGCTTATTTGCCGCCCTTCCAGGCATCAACAAAACACGCAACCCGATCCGCCATTTCCTCGGCGCTGGTATCGCGATTGAAGAAATCGACGAAACCGATGTCGGGGAAGACCAGATAGGTCTGGGTCGAATGGTCAATCAGCGTGTAGGGATCGCCTGGGTTTTGCACCTTGAAATAGGTGCGATAGGCCTTGGATGCCGCCGCCACCTGCTCGGCAGAGCCGGTCAGCCCGATCATCCGCGGGCGCATCAGATCGGTAAATTCCTTGAGCAATTCGGGCGTATCGCGTTCGGTATCGACAGAAACGAACACCGGCGTCACGTCATAACCGCGTTCATCCAGCAGCATCGTGGCCTCGGCGTTGCGGGCGTTGTCCAGCGGGCAGACATCGGGACAATAGGTATAGCCGAAATACAGAAGGCTCGGTTTGGTGAACACCTCCTTGTCGGTCACCGTTTCGCCAGTTTCCGACACCAGCGTGAACGGCCCGCCCAGCTGCCCGCCCCCGCCCACAACGCCCCGGCGGCACTGGGCGAACATATCGTCGGTGGTCTTTTGCGAAGCCAGCCACATTCCGCCAAGCGCAAGGACAGCAACGGCGGTGGCCGCGATAGCCGCGGAGCGAGGAGAGAGGGACATGGCGTTTCCTGTTCGTCGTCAAGCATTGATTGCGCGCGGGGAGCCTACTATCAAATAACCCATAGGTGAATGTGACAACCAGACCTATTTCGGCCTGATCGCGGAGGAAGAATGCCCGACCGTTTCGAGGCGGGGCCAAGATTGGCCGAAGCCCATCACGATTGGGTCCGCCTGCGCACCCTGATTTTTCTGCGCTGGACCGCGATCATCGGACAGCTGGGGGCGATTTTCGTCGCTTGGTGCTGTTACCAGATCGCGCTGGATCTGGCGCTGTGTCTGGCCACCGTTGGCGCCTCGGTCGCGGCCAATATCGTGGCGATTTTTCTGTTTCCCGAAAGCCGTCGGCTCAGCCAGACCGAAGTGACCGCCACGCTGCTGTTCGACTCGGCGCAGCTGGCGGTGTTGCTGGCGCTGACCGGGGGGCTGAACAACCCGTTTGCGCTACTGATCCTGGTGCCGGTGACGATTGCCGCCACCGCGCTGGAACGGCGCCCGACGATCCTGTTGGGGGTGGCGACGATTGCGATGATTACGCTGGTGGGCCTGGTTCATCTGCCGCTGGTCACCCTGTCGGGCACGGTGATCGCGGTGCCGTCGGTGGTCGAGTTCGGCTTTTGGCTGGCGATCGTGATTGGCGTGGCCTTTCTGGGCGCCTATGCGCACCGGATTTCAAGCGAGATCCATTCGATGGGCGACGCATTGCTGGCCACGCAGCTGGCGCTGGCACGCGAACAGAAGCTGACCGATCTGGGTGGCGTGGTCGCCGCTGCCGCGCACGAGCTGGGCACGCCGCTGGCGACGATCAAGCTGGTGTCCTCGGAACTGGCCGATGAGTTGGGCGACCGGCCCGAATTGCACGATGATGCGATGCTGATCCGCGAACAGGCCGACCGTTGCCGCGATATCCTGCGGTCGATGGGGCGGGCGGGAAAAGACGACCTGCACCTGCGCACCGCGCCCTTGCTGGCGGTTCTGCGCGAGGCCGCCGAACCACATATGGACCGCGGGACGGATATTTATTTCGATGTTGGGCCGGGGCCGGGCGGCAGTGATCGCCAGCCGATGATCTACCGCTACCCCGAGCTGATCCATGCGCTGCGCAACCTGATCCAGAACGCCGTCGATTTCGCACAAACCACGGTCTGGGTCGATGCGGAATGGACCGACAAGACGATCACCGTGCGCATTGCCGACAATGGCCGCGGTTACGCGCCGGGCGTGCTGGGGCGTATTGGCGACCCGTTCCTGCACACCCGGGGGGGCGACCGCGATCAGCGCCCCGAGTATGAGGGCATGGGGCTGGGCCTGTTCATCGCCAAAACCCTGCTGGAACGCACCGGCGCGCGGCTGCGATTCGCCAATGGCGCCGATCCGTTCCTGAACGACCCCGAACATCCGGTCCGCTCGGGCGCAATTGTCGAGGCCGAATGGCCCGCAAACCGGCTGCTCTCGACGGATATCGGTGCTTTGGGGGACAATCAGCCGATCACCTGAGCCGAAATTGGGCCTTTGCCCCCTGTTTTGTCAGGTTTAACGGCACGTTAACCATTCTCCGCGAAGCTCAGCCTTGGGACAGAGTCAAAAAGGCTGCGCAAATGCAGGTTGAATGGTTTCAGGCAGTGATCATCGTGGTGACCTCGATCAGCTCGGCGCTGCTTGCGCTGATGCTGCTGTCGGTCTGGACCCAGCGCAGGGCCGCCCCAAACAGCCTGAGTTTCCCGCATCCGATTCTGGAACAGACGGTATTTTTGTTCGACGATCAGAACCTTGTCGATGCGACCGGCCCCGCCCGTGCCCTGCTGGACGCGGCCCCGATGGCCGCCAGCGAATGGGCGCGACTGTCCGCCTTTATCGCCCCACGTTTTGACGGGTTCAGCAAGGCAATGTCTGCGCTGGCTGAACACGGGTATCTGGAACTGACCGCCAGACCGGGCACCGATGGCCGTGGCAAGTTGAAACTGGTCGCAGAAGACGTGAACGGTCTGGCGCGGATTACCCTGATCGACCCCGAGGCCGAAGGCCGTGGCATTCTGGTCGATGGGCTGTCGCAGCGCGCACTGGAAGACGAACTGGACCTGCTGCGCCACACGCTTGACCGATCGCCCGCGCTGGTCTGGCGCGAAGATGCGGACGGCATTCTGACCTGGGCGAACCGGGCCTATATTCTGCGCTCGGGCGCATTGGAGGAGGCCGAGGAAACGCTGGTCTGGCCGCTGCCCAGGCTGTTCAACCTTGACAACCGAGCGGCCTTGAGCGGCCCCCGGCGCATGCGGCTGGAGGGGGGCGACGACAAACCGGCCTGGTTCGATTGCCACAGCTTCCCGCTGGAAAGCGGCGCACTGCATTTCGCACTGCCCGCCGATGCGACTGTGCGCGCCGAAAAGGCATTGCGCGATTTCGTGCAGACCCTGACGAAAACCTTCGCGGATCTGCCCATTGGGCTCGCGATTTTCGACCGGCAACGTCAGTTGCAACTGTTCAACCCCGCGCTGATCGACCTGCTGCAACTGGGCCCTGAATTCCTGTCCGGGCGCCCGACGCTTTATGCCTTTCTCGACCGGCTGCGCGAGACCCGGATGATGCCGGAACCCAAGGATTACCGCAGCTGGCGGTTGCAGATGACCGAGTTGGAGCAGGCCGCCGCCGCTGGCTTCCATTCCGAAACCTGGACCTTGCCGACCGGCCAGACCTATCGCGTGACCGGACGCCCGCACCCCGACGGGGCCGTGGCCTTCCTGTTCGAAGATATTTCTTCCGAGGTGTCTCTGACCCGTCGTTTCCGCGCCGAGCTGGAGCAGGGCCAAGAGGTGCTTGACCTGATGACCGAGGCCGTCGCCGTCTTTCAGCCCTCGGGCGAACTGACACTCTCGAACAGCGCCTATGGCCAGCTATGGGGTGTTGAACCCGACACGACGCTGGGCCGGGTGACGATGATGGATGCCGTTCGGATCTGGCAAAGCCAGTGCGACGCCAGCCCGATTTGGGCCGAAGCGCGCGATTTCTCAAACCGGGTCGGGGCGCGTCAGATGCTCAGCGGCACGGTGAGCTTGCTTGACGGCCGCATGCTGAACTGTCGGTTCCTGCCACTGAGTGGCGGCGCGATGATGGCCAGTTTCGCGCTGCTGCCAAATACCGACATGGCAGAGCGGCCGCTTCATCTGGGGTCCGACCTGCGCGCAATGGCCAGCACTCCGCGCTGATACAGCTTGCGGCAGGCCATGGGCGCGGTAAAACTGCGCCCATGTCTCAACCCTTCCTGTCCCTTGATCTTGCCGATGCCGATGCAACCATGCAACTGGCGCACCGGATCGCCCCCGCGCTGCAAGCCGGGGATGTCATATTGCTGGACGGGCCGATTGGCGCGGGCAAAACCCATTTCGCCCGCAGCCTGATTCAGCACCGTCTGGCGGCCCTTGGATGCCACGAAGATGTGCCCTCGCCAACCTTCACGCTGGTGCAGGTCTATGACGCCGGAACAGAGATCTGGCACGCCGACCTGTACCGCCTGAGCCACCCCGACGAAGCGTTGGAACTGGGCTTTGACGAGGCCTTCGAGACCGCAATCTGCCTGATCGAATGGCCTGATCGGCTGGCCGGCCTGGTGCCTGACACGGCCCTGACCCTGCGATTTGAAACGACCAACGCGGGCGAGTCCCGCCGGGTCGCGTTTTCGGGCAACCCGGCGTGGCAAACCCGACTGCGGCACATCCTGGATGCTCCCGATGGATAAAATCGGCGCATTCCTGACCGCGGCAGGCTGGGGCATGGCCCACCGCGCACCTTTGGCAGGTGATGCCTCGGCGCGGCGCTATGAACGCCTGTCCCGCGGCACGGACCGCGCCGTTTTGATGATCAGCCAGCCCGGAGGTGAAATCCAGCGGTTCCTGCGGCTGGCGCGCTGGTTTCACGATCACGGCCTCTCTGCGCCGCAGATCCTGGCCGATGGCGCCGCGCAAGGCCTGCTGCTGCTTGAAGATCTGGGGGATGCGCTGGTCTCGCGATTGATCGTGCAAAACCCGCCCCGTGAGGCCGCACTTTACACTGAAATCACCACGTTTTTGTTGCACCTCCACCAATTGCCGCCCCCCGATTCCGTGGCGCTGCTGGATGGGCCGGGTCTGGCCGACCTTTTGCGGCTGGTGCCCGAGTGGTATCCCTGCACATCCCGCACCGCAGCCGAAGATCTGACAGGCGAGATCGCCACGCTCTATGCGCACCTGAACACCGAGCCTGCGGTTCTGAGCCTACGCGATTTTCACGCGGAAAACGTGCTTTGGCTGCCCGAGCGGTCAGGACCGGCGCGGCTTGGTCTGCTGGATTTTCAAGATGCCGTGGCAACCCATCCCGCCTATGACCTGGTCTCGGCGCTGCAAGATGTGCGCCGCGCGGTGCCCGTCACGATCGAAAGCCGGCAATGTGACGCCTACGCCAGCGCTCGCGGGATCGACCCGGATCGTTTTGGCACGATCTATGCGTTGCTCGGGGTGCAGCGGGCCCTGCGGATTCTGGGGGTGTTCGCCCGGCTTTGCCGTGCGATGGGCAAGCCCCATTATGTTACCCTGATGCCCCGCTGCTGGGCCAATATCGAACGCAATCTTGCCCATCCCGCCTTGCAGGATCTGGCACGGACAACACGCGCGGCCTTTCCCGCGCCCACCCCGGAACTCATGCAAAGGATCCAGGACCAATGCGGCAAAGACCCGATGCGCTAATGCTGTTTGCGGCGGGCTTTGGCACGCGCATGGGCGCGCTGACCCAAGCCTGCCCAAAACCCCTGATCAAGGTCGCGGGGCGGCCCCTGCTTGATCACGCGCTCGGTCTGGCGTGCGCGGCGAAGGTCGGGCGGATTGTGGCGAATGTGCATTACCTGCCCGATCAAATCACCGCACATCTGGCTGGGCAGCAGGTTCTGATTTCGGATGAAAGCGACCGTATTCTGGAAACCGGGGGCGGCCTGCGCAAGGCATTGAACCTGCTGGGGAACGGCCCGGTAATGACGTTAAACACCGATGCCGTCTGGACGGGCCCAAATGTGATCACACAGCTGCGCGCGGCGTGGCAAGACGACCGGATGTCGGCATTGCTGGCCCTGGTGCCGGTTGATCGCGCGCTTGGCCACAGCGGTTCGGGTGATTTTTCGATGGCTCCTGACGGCCGGATCAGTCGCGGGGCGGGCTATGTCTACACCGGCGCACAAATTGTAAATCCCGCTGGAATAGAGACGATTCCGCAGGATATTTTCTCGCTCAACCTGCTGTGGGACCGGCTGATTTCCGACGGGCGGGCCTATGGCTACGTGCATCCCGGCGGATGGTGCGATGTCGGGCGACCGGACTGCATTCCCCTGGCCGAAGCAATGCTGGATACGGCAGATGGATAATCCGCGAGTCTTTGCCCTGCCTCTTGGCGTCGATTTTGCCAAGGAACTCGTCGTGGGGCTGATTACCCGCATGGCCGACCAGCCCCCGGAAGCGATGGCACGGGTGCAGCTCTATCTCAACTCGGGGCGCACCCAACGCCGCGTGCGCGAAGAGTTCGACCGCCACGGGGCACGATTTTTGCCGCACCTGCGTTTGGTCACCGATCTGGGGCAGCAACCCTTGTTGGGGGTCCCCGCGGCAGTGCCCGCGCTGCGGCGCAAGCTGGAACTGGCGCAGCTTGTCGCATTGCTGACCGAACGACTGCCCGGGTTCGAAACCGGCGGCAATATCTTCAGTCTCGCCGACAGCCTGGCGCAATTGATGGCCGAGATGCAAACCGAAGGCGTGCCCCCGACAGCGCTGGAGCGGCTCGAAATTGACGAGACACACGCCCAACACTGGCAATACAGTCTCGAATTCATCAAGATCGTCTCTCATTACTTCGAGGTAGATACAGCGCCCGACCCGGACGCCCGCCAACGGCGTGTGGTCGAGGCCCTGATCGCCCTGTGGCAAAAGGCGCCGCCACAAAATCCGATCATCATCGCCGGGTCCACAGCGTCGCGCGGCACGACATCGCTGCTGATGGAAGCGGTGGCGCGACTGCCAAACGGCAGGATCGTGCTGCCCGGCTTTGATTATGACATGACCGAAATGGCGTGGGATAGTCTCTGTTCTGGGCCGTTCCCGAACGAGGATCACCCGCAATTCCGGCTGCATGCGCTGCTGGGTCGGCTTGGCCTGACGCCCGCCGAGGTGCCGCGCTGGACCGATACCGCGCCCCCCTCGCCCCGGCGCAATGCGCTGATCTCTCTGGCGCTGCGGCCCGCGCCGGTGACCGACCAATGGATGACCGAGGGGCGCGATCTGGGGGATTTGGGGCCGGCGTGCAAAGATCTGACCTTGCTGGCCGCACCTGATGCGCGGCGAGAGGCCCTTGCACTGGCCCTGATCCTGCGCGAAGCGGCTGATCGTGGCGTCAGAGCAGCCCTGATTACCCCCGATAGGATGCTGTCGCGTCGTGTCAGCGCCGCGCTCGAACGCTGGGGGATTGTGGCTGACGATAGCGCGGGTGAGCCGCTCAACCAGACGGCACCGGGGCGATTGCTGCGCCATATCGCGGGGCTGCGGGGGCGCAAACTGGCGCTGGAATCGTTGCTTGTGCTGCTGAAACATCCGCTGACAGCGACCGGATCGACGCTGCGCGGCGCACATCTGCGCTTTACCCGCGAAATCGAGTTGGAGTTGCGCCGGAAGGGCCCCGCCTTTCCCGAAGCGGCCGATTTTCTACGCTGGGCGGGCAGCGAGGAACCGGCACGGCGGGATTGGGCCATCTGGCTCGGGGCGGCTCTATCTGGAATAGAAGACGCCTCGGAAATCCCACTTTCAGCCTGTGTAGAGACACATTTGGAGATTATCGGCGCATTGGCGGCAGGCCCGGGCGGGACCGCCGACACCAGTGAGCTATGGCGCGAGGACGCAGGGGAACAATGCCGCCGACTGTTTGAGGAGTTGAAAGCAGAGGCCGCGCATGGTGGCCCCTATTCGCCCGCAGCCTATGCAGATCTGGTCAACCGACTGCTGCAAAACGGGACCGTCCGCCAGACACGGCAGGCGCATCCGAATATTGCGATCTGGGGCACGCTGGAAGCCCGGGTGCAGGATGCGGAGTTGGTGATTCTTGCGGGACTGAACGAAGGCGTCTGGCCCGAATCGCCCGCCCCGGACCCTTGGCTCAGTCGCAAAATGCGGCTCGATTCCGGCCTTTTACTGCCTGAACGCAAAACTGGCCTCTCGGCGCATGATTTTCAACAAGCGATCGCTGCGCCGCAGGTCATTCTGAGCCGGGCGCGCCGCAGTTCCGACGCGGAGACGGTCCCTTCGCGATGGCTCAATCGGTTTATCAACCTGTTAAACGGTCTGCCCGCGCAAAACGGCCCCAAGGCCTTGAACGAAATGACGGCGCGCGGGGACTATTGGCTGCAACTGGCCGAGGCGGTCGGCACCCCGCGCGAAGCCCTGCCTTCGGCACCGCGCCCCTCGCCCCAGCCGCCAGTGGCGGTGCGCCCACGCGAATTGCCGGTAACCGCGATCAAAACCCTGATTCGCGACCCCTACGCAATCTATGCGCGGCGCATTTTGCGGTTGTCGCCGCTGGACCCACTGCGCCCCGAACCTGATCCGCGGCTGCGTGGGCAGGTCCTGCACAAGATCGTGGAACGTTTCGTCAAGGAACGCCCCGCAGACGAACCCCAGGCAGAGGGCGAGGCGCGGCTGCTGCGTATCTCGCAAGAGGTGCTGGCGCGTGACATCGCCTGGCCTAGCGCACAGCATTTGTGGCATGCCCGGATCTCCCGGATTGCGGCGAAATTTGTCGCCGACGAGGCGCAGCGCGCAACCGAAGGTGTGCCCGCGATTATCGAAAAAAAAGGCTCTGTTCCACTGGAAAACCTTGGTTTTCTGCTGACAGCCAAGCCTGACCGGATCGACATTCTACCCGATGGCACCGTCCATGTGTTCGACTACAAATCGGGCCTGCCGCCCAGCGACAAAGAGGTTTTGTATTTCGATAAACAGCTGCCGCTGGAGGCCGCGATGGTCGAACGCGGGGCATTTCCAGAGATCGGGCCGCGAGGTGCCGGGCCGATGACCTATGTTCGCCTTGGTGGGGATGGCGAGACCCGCACGCTGGCCATGAAAGATGAAACCATCGCGCAGGTCTGGGACAAGCTGCGGCTGTTGATTGCGGCCTATCAGCGCCCCGACCAAGGCTATACCGCCCGCCGTGCACTGCAAAAAGAAACCGATGTCAGCGATTACGACCATCTCTCGCGCTATGGCGAATGGGAAATGAGCGATCCGGCCAACGCGGAGAAACTGGAATGATCCAGCGCGATCCAGCAAGCGAACGGCAGGTTCAGGCCGCCGCGCCCAGCGATTCCGTCTGGCTGTCCGCCAACGCGGGATCAGGTAAAACCAAAGTGCTGACCGACCGTGTCGCCCGGTTGCTTTTGGCCGGAACAGAGCCGCAAAAGGTGCTGTGCCTGACCTACACCAAGGCCGCCGCGACCGAGATGCAGAACCGTCTGCTGACGCGATTGGGATCGTGGGCGATGCTGGGCGACGCCGACCTGCGCCAGCAACTGACCGATCTGGGCGAAAATGGCGCCATCACGGATCAACATCTTGCGCAGGCCCGACGCCTGTTTGCCAAGGCGATTGAAACGCCCGGCGGCTTGAAAATTCAGACGATCCACTCGTTCTGTGCGGCTCTGCTCCGGCGGTTTCCGCTGGAATCCGGCGTGCCTCACGGGTTTGCTGAAATCGACGACCGCTCGGCCGCTGTGCTGCGCGGCGATATTCTGGAAGAGCTGGTGCAGGGCCCGGACGCACCGTTGTTCGATGCTGTTGCACGGTATTTTTCAGGCAGTGACATTTCCAAACTTTTGGCCGAAATCAGCCAGAACAGAGCCTGTTTTTCCGATGATCTGAGCTTTGAAGACATGCTTGCGGGCTTCGGCCTGCCGCGTGATTTCACGCCTGCATCTTTGGCCGATATCGCCTTCGACGGTTCCGAGGCGGATCTGGTGCAGACTGTCGCGCCGATCTTGATGGGCCAAAGCAAAACCATGCAAGATCTTGCCCGCGACCTGAGGTCCGTGACATGGGCGGCCCCCGGCGCCGCAAGCGTCGAGACCCTGTTCAACCTGTTTTTGTACAAAGACGGCGGTATCCCCCGTGCAGAGGCCAAAGCCACCAGCATCCCGACGAAGAAGGCCGTCGAGGCCCTGGGCGAAGATCTGACCGAGGCGTTTCATGCCCTGATGCAGCGTGTCGCGCAGGCCCGGGGCGCGCAGCTGGCCTTTGCCTCGGCGCAGCGCAGTTTCGCGCTGCATCAATTCGCGCGCAGCTATCTGCCCCGGCTGGCCGCACGCAAGATCGCGCGGGGCTGGCTTGATTTCGACGATCTGATCGAACGAGCCGCCGCGCTGTTGTCGAACCCTTCGGTGGCGCAATGGGTGCTGTTTCGGATCGACGGCGGAATCGACCACATTCTGGTTGATGAGGCGCAAGATACCAGCCCCGGGCAATGGACCGTGATCGAGCGCCTGACCGATGAATTCACCGCTGGCGAAGGGGCGCGCGGCGAACGGCGAACGATCTTTGTCGTGGGGGATCGCAAGCAGTCGATCTATTCCTTTCAAGGTGCGGACCTGCAGCGGTTTGAGGCGATGCAGAGACTGTTTTCTGCCAAATTCGCCGCCGTCAACCGCCCGCTTCTGGGCGCCGATCTGCTGCATTCCTTCCGCTCGTCCTATGCGATTTTGCGGCTGACCGACCTGACCTTCAGCGCACTTGAAAATGATGGGCTGGGCGGGCCGCCCGAACATCTGGCGTTCCACGACATGCTGCCTGGTCGGGTTGATCTGTGGCCGCCGGTGCCCAAGGCCGAAAAACCGGCAGACTCGGATTGGGAAGACCCGATCGACCTGCGCAGCGAAAACGAAGAGCGCGTGGTCCTGGCCCGCAAGATTGCCGCGGAAATCCGCGCGATGATCGACAGTGGCACGCAAATTCCACTGAAGACCGGCGAGCGTCCGGTGCATGAGGGCGATTTTCTGATCCTGGTGCAGCGCCGCGGCCCGCTGTTCGCCGAGATCATCCGCGCCTGCAAGGCCGCCGGCCTGGCGATAGCCGGGGCGGATCGGCTAAAACTTGGCGCCGAACTGGCGGTGCAGGACATTCGCGCCGTTCTGACCTTTCTGGCCACGCCCGAAGACGATCTGGCCCTGGCCGAGGCGCTGCGTTCGCCGCTGTTTGGCTGGACAGAGGCAGAGCTGTATCGGCTGGCCCAACCGCGCAAGGGCTATCTGTGGCAGGCGCTGCGCGAGAATGACGCGATTCATCCTGGCACGTTGGAAATGCTGCAAGATTTGCGCGACCGTTCCGATTATCTGCGGCCGTTTGACCTGATCGAACGGATGTTGAATCGCCATCGCGGGCGGGAACGGCTGATTGCGCGGCTGGGGCGCGAGGCCGAAGACGGGATTGATGAACTGGTCACGCAAGCGTTGAGCTATGAACAGGCCGAGGTGCCCAGTCTGACCGGATTTCTGGTCTGGTTGGCCGCCGATGATGTCGAGGTGAAGCGGCAGCTTGAAGGCGGTGGTCGGGCAATCCGGGTGATGACGGTGCATGGCGCCAAGGGGCTTGAAGCCCCGATTGTCATCCTGCCCGACACGGCCAAAGGGCGGGGCCCCCGCCCGCATGAGGTTTATCCGATCACGCCGCGGATGGCAGGGTGGCACAGCTCGGCCGCGCTTGCGCCAGAGGCTCTCAAAAGCGTGCAGGAAGACGAGGCCCAGCGGCTGCGCGAGGAAAAGATGCGGCTGCTCTATGTGGCCCTGACGCGGGCCGAAAAATGGCTGATTGTCGCCTCTGCGGGCGAGACCGGATCGGGCGAAGATAGTTGGTATTCGCTGATTGAAGAGGGCATGAAAAAGGCCGGAACAGAGCCTGTTCAGGCTCAATCTGCCGCCGTTCAGGCCCTCGGTCCGGTGCAGCGGTTCAGTCATGGCGACTGGCCCGCAGCGGGCGTTGCCGTGGCAGCCTCGCCCCCTCCGCCGATTGCTGTGCCGGACTGGGCGAACCGCCCCGCGCCACACCCTGATACCCCGCCTGCGCCGCTTTCTCCCTCTGATCTGGGCGGGGCCAAAGCTTTAGCCGGAGAAGCGAATAGTCTGGATCAAGAGGCTGCAAAACGCCGTGGGCGGCAATTGCACCGCCTGTTGGAGCACCTGCCCTCTTGGCCGCAGGCGGCGTGGCCAGAACTGGCCCATGAGTTGCTGTCCGAAGGCGAGGACTGCGCGAATCCTGACGAAATAGAGACGTTTTTGGCCGACGCAACGCGCATTCTGACCTTGCCGGAAATGGCCGACTACCTGACCGACGACGCGCTGTCCGAAGTCGAGATTACCGCCGGGATCGCCGAGTTGGACGGGCGCCAGATCCACGGCATCATCGACCGGCTTGTGATCACAGAGGATCGCGTCCGGGTGCTGGACTACAAATCAAACGCCGTTGTGCCCACCACCGCCGACGACGTGCCACTGGGGATCGTGCGACAAATGGCAAGCTATCGCGCAGCCTTGCGCCAGATCTATCCCGCACGCGCCATCGAATGCTGCCTGCTGTGGACAACCAATGGTCGCTTCACCCAACTGACAGACACACAGCTAGATGCGGCACTTCGCAGCGCCACTGCATCTTGACGACCCCGGGGGGGCGGCCTACCTTCACCGTAACCCATCATTCAGGAGTTTCCCATGGCCACCGTTGCTGTCACTGACGCCACTTTCGACGAAGAAGTGCGCAAATCCAGCCTGCCCGTCGTTGTCGATTTTTGGGCGGAATGGTGCGGCCCCTGCCGTCAGATCGGTCCGTCGCTTGAAGAGCTGGCCAAGCAATTCGACGGCAAGGTAAAAATCGTCAAAGTGAACGTTGACGAAAACCCCGACAGCCCCGCCGTTCTGGGTGTTCGCGGCATCCCGGCCCTGTTCCTGTTCAAGGATGGCCAGGTCGTGTCGAACAAGGTTGGTGCAGCGCCGAAAGCGGCCCTGCAATCCTGGATCGAATCGGTGCTCTGAAACCCGTTTCAACCGGATCAAAAGGCGCCTTCGGGCGCCTTTTTTATAGTGGCCAGCCGTGACGGCGCAGTGCCGCCAGAATTTGCGCCTCGCATTCCGGGCGGCCCGCGTTGATCGCGCGCAACTGCAAGAACC
>JAQTYE010000085.1 GCA_028749255.1 Paracoccaceae bacterium
GCGCAGCATCGGCAGGGCGAACAGGCTGGCCAGAATAACGCCTGCAAAGATGATGAACACCGTCTGCCACGGGAACGCGCCCAGCAGGGCCGCCGCCACCGGCGCGCCGAACACCTGCCCGGCGGACCCCGCCGCCGTCGCAATCCCCAGCGCGAGCGAGCGGTTTTCATCGCTGCTGGCGCGTCCGACCACGGCCAAAATCACGCCAAAGCCGGTGCCTGCGATACCAAACCCCACCAGAATCTCCAGCATCTGATGGTGCAAGGGCGTCACCGCAAAGGCCGACAGCACCAGACCCGCCGCATAAAGGATCGCCCCGACGATGATCGCGCGGCGGTCGCCGAACCGTTCGGCCAGCGCCCCAAAGATCGGCTGGCCGATGCCCCAGGCCAGGTTCTGAATCGCAATCGCCAGGCTGAATTCGGTGCGCGGCCAGCCAAATTCACTGGCGATCGGGATCTGAAACACGCCAAACGAGGCCCGCACAGAAAAGCTGAGCATCAAGATGATGGCGCCCCCGATCAGGACGGGGGTGATAAGACGGCTGGTGCTCATGGCGATCTCCCTTCGCGCGAAGGCCCAGATCAGCGCGGGGGCCGGGTTCCGTCAATCCCCCCGATTGTTCCCGAAACAATGACGCTTGCGCGCAGGCGCCGTGCATGGCCCAATACGTCAAAACGGGAGGCATGATGTATACGGTCATCGGAACGGTCGGTTCGCGGGCGCTGCGGGTGTTGTGGATGCTCGAAGAGCTGGGACAGAATTATGAACATGTGAAGGCTGCGCCGCGCTCTGAGGGGGTGGTGGCGTTCAACCCTGCGGGCAAGGTGCCGGTACTGATCGTCGATGGCACGCCGATCACCGATTCGACCGCGATCATTCAGTTCTTGGCGGACAAGCACGGCGCGCTGACGCATCCGGCGGGTACGCTGGAACGCGCGCGGCAAGACAGTCTGACGCAATTCTTGCTGGATGAGTTCGACGCGGCGCTGTGGATGGCGGCGCGGCACAGTTTCATCCTGCCCGAAGAGCTGCGTCTGTCCGGCATCAAGAACACCCTGCGGTGGGAATTCGAGCATTCGCAGCACACGCTGGTAACCCGGATGGGCGAGGGCGATTTCGTGATGGGCGACGCGATGACCGTGCCCGACGTGATCTTGACGCATTGTCTGACCTGGGCGTTGTCGGCGAAATTTCCGATCGTCGAGCATCGGCTGAGCGCTTATCTGGATCGGATGCGCGCCAGGCCTGCCTATCAGCGCGCGATGGCGCTTTAATCCAGGGCGCGGGCGGCGGCACGGCCCGCGTGGCGCCCGGTGGCGAAGCAGGCGGTCAGCAGATAGCCGCCCGTCGGCGCCTCCCAATCGAGCATTTCACCGGCGGCGAAAATGCCGGGCAGGGCGCGCAGTTCCAGCCCTTCGGTCAGGCTGGCACGGGTGATGCCGCCCGCGCTGGAAATCGCCTCGGCCAGTGGCCGCGGCCCCTGGTGCGGCACCGGCAGCGCCTTGATACTTGCGGCCAAGGCGTTGGGCGTGGCGGGCAGAGGCCGCCCCCATTCGTTCAGCAGTGCCAGTTTCACCGGATCAAGCCGCAGCGCCCGGCGCAGATGGTTTGACAGGCTTTGCTTGCCGCGCGGCATGGCCAGTTTCGCGGCCAGCTCTGCCATGCTTTGATCGGGGGCCAGATCCAGCGTCAGGGTTGCCCCGTCACGCACGGCGGCGGCGATGGCATAGACCCCGCCGCCCTCGATCCCGCGCGCCGATAGTACGAATTCCCCGCGCGAGACGTGATCCCCGGCATGCAGCGCGGCGCCTTTGACGGGGTGGCCAAGGTGGGGGGCCATATGCACCGACCAGTCCAGCCGCAGCCCCATGTTCGCGGGTTTGAAGGGCGCAATCTGCACGCCCCGCGCCGCCAGCCACGGCACCCAGGCGGCGTCTGATCCCAGCCGTGGCCAGCTCGCACCCCCCAGTGCAAGAACCGTCACGCGCGGCGTTTCCAGCACACGACCCGCAGGCGTGTCAAATGCCAGCGCGGCCCCGTCAAACCCCGTCCAGCGCCAGCGCGTGCGGATTTCGACCCCCAGATCGGTCAGCCGCCGGGTCCAGGCGCGCAGCATCGGAGAGGCCTTCATCCCCACCGGAAACACCCGCCCGGTCGAGCCAGTGAACAAATCAATCCCCAGCCCGCGTGCGAAATCCTGCACCTGCTCGGGGCCGAATTCCGCCACCATCGCGGCGATCCAGTCGTTGCGGTAGGCGGCGGTGAAATCGGGCGTGACCCGGGTCAGGTTCAGCCCCGACTTGCCCGCCATCAGGAACTTGCGCGCCAGTGTCGGCTTGGCCTCGACCAGCACGACACGGTGTCCGGCGCGGGCAATTTCCTCGGCGGCCATCATCCCGGCCGGGCCACCGCCGATGACCAGCGCGGGCGCGGTCATTCCGGTATCCGGCCTTTGATTTCGACCACGCGATGCGGGTAGGGCATGCCGATCCCGGCCTCTTTCAATGCGCCCCAGATGGCGTAGCGCACCTGGCTTGCGTATTTGTTCTTGCCGTCGTCGATGCCATTCACCCAGTATTCGACCACGAAATCCACGCCGCTTTCGCCAAAGCCCGCCAGTTCGACATCGGGCCCCTCGGGGGCGGTCAGCACGAAGGGCAGGGCGGCCACGGCAGGAATGACCACGTCAGGGACGCGGGTCAGGTCCACGTCATAGCCCACCGAAAACGCGGCATCGTAGCGGTTGGCCGAGCCTTGATCGGAATAGTTCACCACGCGCGAGGTGATGAAATGTTCGTTCGGCACCACGATCCATTTGCCGTCGAAGGTTTCCAGAATGCAGGCGCGGGCGGTCATCTTGACGATCGTGCCCTTTTCGCCGCCGTCCAGTTCGACATAATCGCCGACGGTGGTCTGGCCTTCGACCAGCAAGATGATGCCGGACACGAAGTTCGCCGCGATCTGTTGCAGGCCCAGACCGATGCCAACGCCCAACGCACCACCCAGCACGGCGATGGCGGTCAGGTCGATGCCCATGATCGACATCAGCAACAGGAAAGCCGCGCCAAAGATCGCGATTTCGGTGACCTTCACGGCCAGTTCGCGCGTGGCCGGGCGCAGCGCGTCCTGCGCCTTGATGTAATCGGTGCTTTGCCGGTTCGACCACGACCCCAGCCAGAACAACAGGCTGCCCGCGATCACCCCGCGCAGCAGCGCCATCACCGAGAAATGGATATTTCCCAGCTCGACCGTCAATTGATCCAGCCACAGGCTGATCGGCCCCAACAGACCCAAGGCATAAAGCGCCATCACCGGCACCAGGACATAGCGCCCCAGCAACCGCAGAAACGGCTCGCGCAGGATATCGTGCACCAATGCGCGGGCGGCCATAAACAAGAACACCCGCTTGCCAAACGCGATGACCGCCCCCGATCCGAACACCTGCCGGGTGAAGGCCTCGCCCAATGCGGTGAAACCATAGGCCAGCAGCGGCAGCAGCAAGGGCAGCAGGCGCAGCGCCCAGGTGCGGGCCGTGGCGATCAAGCCCTTGGCCCCGGGTTTCGGCGCGATCAGCGCAGTCAATCTGGGGGTCAGCCGACTGGCGGCCAGACGGGCCAGCAGCCAGGACGCCACCAGCAGCGCGAATTGCGACCAGGCGGCGGGGCTGGTCAGCCAGTCTTGCGCGGTGGCCAGCCAGGGCTGTGCCAGATCCAACACATGGGCGATAGGCGCGGGCAGGTTGCGCATGCAGTCTCCGGTCGAGGTTTCGGGCGGCATAGCCCTCGCATACCTTGACGCGCCGGGCAAGCGGGCCTAGCGCCGCGCCATCATCGCCAGACGGATCAGCGCGCGTTCCATCACCGCCATCTGCGGCGCACGCGAGGCAGAGCGCAGCGTCAGGTCAGTTTCAATCAACAGTTTCAGCGCATCTTCCAGCCGGAACATGCCCCAGGCCTGCGCCTGCCGCTGCATCCGGTCGCGGCGCGGTCCGAACACCGGCGGGCGCATCCGTTGCAACCCGGCACCGGGGCCGCCCGGGTCGGATGCCGCGAAATGCAGCCCGCGGAAATGGCGCAGCGCGGCGATGGCCAGCGCGACAGGTTGCACGCCCTGGCCTTCGATCCGGCGCATCATCGGGCCCAACTCGCCCGCGCGGCCCTCGGCCACGATGTTCAGCACATCATCGACCTCGGCCTCGATCGTGGCGGGCGTGCAGGCCACCACATCGGCGGGGGCCAGCGGCGTCGGATCGTTGAACTTGTACAGCGCGATCTTTTCCACCGTCTGGCGGAAATCACCGGGGTCAAGCGCCTTGGCCAGCGCCATCAGATCGGTCATCGCCTCGGCGCCGACCTGCTGCAACCCGGCCTTTTTCAGCGTGTCCTCGATCTCTTCGCGCGATGGCGGGTCGTCGTAGATGCCAATCGCATAGGCGTTTGAATGGGGTTCGAAAATCTTGCGCAGGGCCGATTTCGCGGTCAGCGACCCGGCGGTGACGATGACTTGCGCATCCCCCGCGCGCCAGTCATCAACAGCGGCCTTGATTGTGGGCGCCAGCGTGTCGGTCGCGTCTTCGACAAAAGCCACGCGCGGCCCCGGGAAAAACCCCACCGCCTTGACCGCATCCATCAGCGCGGCGCCATCCTTGCGCAGATCGGCGGCGGGAATGCGCGTCAGCCGCATTTCGGCCTCGCCTTCGGGGCCAATCAGCGCGGCGATCACCTCTTGCCGTCGCAAGGCCACGCGCATCGCATCGACACCGAAAATCAGCAAGCCCATGCGCTCGGGCTCGGGTTTGGCGAAATAGCGCGCGGCCTGAACGCCCGCGAGCTTCATTTCGGCAATGAGCCGGCCTGGGCCAGCAGCCGGGTCACGATCTGATCGGCCAGCATCCGCATCAGCCGCAGATGCGCGTCGCGCTCGGCGGTTTGTGTCGCCACGATGGAGCCCGTCGCCGACCACGAGGTGAACGAGGTGACCCGCCCGGTCAGCAGCACCGCATCGCTGCCCGCATCATGCAGCGTGTAATCGGCAAGCCCGGTCAGCGAATAGCGCGTGGTGGCATTGTCTGGCGTGATCGCCTGCCCCAGAACATCGGTCTGGATCTTGTAGCTCAGCCGATAGCGCGCCACCTCGACCGGCCCCAACCGTTCGGACAGGCGTCGCACCAGGGCGAAATCATCCTGGGTTTTCGGCGAATCGGGTTGGACACCGGCGAGCAGTGCCGCCCCCCCGCCCTGCGGCGCATAGGCCGGGGTGAAGCCGCAGGCGCCCAACAAGGTGGCGCCCGCCAGTTTCAGCAAGGTTCTTCGGTCAGATGACCACATTGACGATCCGCCCCGGCACGACGATCAGTTTCTTGGGCTGGCCGCCTGCCAGCGCCTTGATGACATGTTCGTCCGCCAGCACGCGCTTTTCAACCTCGTCTTTCGGCATATCCTTGGGCACGGTAATTTCGCTGCGCTTCTTGCCGTTGATCTGGATCGGCAGGGTCACTTCATCTTCGGCCAGCAGCGCCGGGTCGGCCTTGGGCCAGGGTGCGGTGGCAACAAAGCCCGCCTGGCCCAAAGCGGCCCAGATATCTTCGGCCAGGTGCGGCACCATCGGCGCCATCAGCTGCGCCATCACCGCCATTGCCTGCCGTTTGACCGGGTTCGAGGCCTCGGATTTCGACATCGTGTTGGCCAGCGCATACAGCGCCGCAACCGCCTTGTTGAAGGCAAAGCCGTCGATGGATTTGGTAATCTCATCAATGGTTTTATGCGTTGCCTTCAGCAGGGCCAGATCTTCGGCACCCCCGGCCCCACCCGCGCCTTCGGCGATCTCGCTGGCGATCCGCCAGACCCGCGCCAGATATTTGTTCGCGGCTTCGGCGCCCGAGGCGGTCCATTCCACGTCGCGCTCGGGCGGGCTGTCGGACATCACGAACCAACGCGCGGTGTCAGCGCCGAAAGCGGCGATGATGTTCATCGGATCGACGACGTTCTTTTTCGATTTCGACATCTTGGCCGAGGGGATGACCTCGACCACGGTGCCATCGGCCAATTTGCCATCCACCACATCTTCGGGCAGGTGATAGATCGGCCGACCCGCCGGATCGCGGGTCATGTAGATTTCATGCGTGACCATGCCCTGGGTGAACAACGCGTTGAAGGGTTCAATCGCCTTGGCGGGCAGGTGGCCGGTCTTGTGCATCGCGCGCGCGAAGAATCGCGAATACAGCAGGTGCAGAATCGCATGCTCGATGCCGCCGATATACTGGTCGACGTTCATCCAGTAATCGGCATCCTCGGCAACCGTCGGCGTAGCCGCATGGGGCGAGGTGAAGCGCGCGTAGTACCACGACGAATCGACGAAGGTATCCATCGTGTCGGTTTCGCGCCGCGCGGGCTTGCCGCAGGTCGGGCAAGTGCAATTGCGCCAGGTCGGGTGCCGATCCAGCGGGTTGCCGGGCTGATCGAAGGTCACGTCATCGGGCAGGCGGACCGGCAGGTTTTCCTTTTTCTCGGGCACCACGCCGCAATCGGCGCAATGCACCACCGGAATCGGGCAGCCCCAATACCGCTGCCGCGACAGGCCCCAGTCGCGCAGACGATAATTGGTGACGCCGCGCCCGATGCCATTGGCCTCGCAATAGGCGATGGCGGCGGCCACACCTTCTTCGCCGGTCTGCACGGTGTCGCCCGCAAAGCCGCGGATATAGCGCACGCGTTCGGATTTCAGCGGCACATATTCTTCGGTCGGAACCAGATCGGCCAGCGCGGTGTCATCGGCCAACGGGCGGAACACCGAATGAATCGGCAGGCCGTATTTGGTGGCGAATTCGAAATCGCGTGCGTCATGCGCCGGGCAGCCAAAAATCGCGCCCGTGCCGTAGTCCATCAGGATGAAATTGGCGATATAGACCGGCAGTTCCAGCGCCTCGTCCAGCGGATGACGGACGCGAATGCCGGTGTCCATGCCGCGCTTTTCGGCCTTTTCCAGCGCTTCTTCGGTGGTGCCGATGCGGCGGCATTCGGCAACGAATTCGGCCACCTCGGGGTTGTGGCGTTCCAGATGCTTGGCCAGCGGGTGATCGGCGCTGATCGCGGCGAAACTGGCCCCCATCAGCGTGTCGGGCCGGGTGGTGTAAACCTCGATTCGGTCAAACCCTTCGGGCGCGCCACGGGTTGAGAAGGCAAATTGCAGCCCGCGCGATTGACCGATCCAGTTCGCCTGCATCAGGCGCACCTTCTCGGGCCAGTGATCGAGCCCGTCCAGCGCCTCCAGCAATTCGCCCGCGTAATCGGAAATGCGGAAGAACCACTGCGTCAGTTCCTTGCGCTCGACCAGTGCCCCCGAACGCCAGCCGCGCCCGTCGATCACCTGTTCATTGGCCAGAACGGTCATGTCGACCGGATCCCAGTTCACCACCGCATTCTTGCGATAGACCAGCCCGTCATGCAGCATGTCGATGAACATCGCCTGCTGCTGGCCGTAATACTCCGGGTCACAGGTGGCAAATTCGCGCGACCAGTCGATCGACAGGCCCAGCGGTTTCATCTGCGCGCGCATGTCGGCGATATTGCCGTAGGTCCAGTCTTTCGGGTGACCGCCGCGTTCCATCGCTGCGTTTTCGGCGGGCATCCCGAAGGCGTCCCAACCCATCGGATGCAGCACCGAATAGCCGCAGCTCATTTTATAGCGCGCGACCACGTCACCCATCGTGTAGTTGCGCACATGGCCCATGTGGATGCGCCCCGAGGGGTAGGGGAACATCTCGAGCACGTAATATTTCGGCTTGGCCGGATCGCGCCGCGCGGTGAAAACCCCCGCCTCATCCCAGGCGGATTGCCATTTCATCTCGGTTTCGGCGGGTTCGTAGCGCGACATCACAAGGCCCTCATGCGGAATTCTGCCCGCGCTTGCTACACCGTCCGGGGCAGAGAGGTCCAGAGATCAGCCTTTCAACAAAGCCGAAATATCCCCGCCGAAGGCACCAGACGGCTGCCGTCGGAGGCTCCGCGGGGGATATTTGATCTTTGTTGCAGCGCTCAGAGCTTCGAATCGCGGATTCGCAGCTGGCGGGCCCGGGTCAGGATTGCGTCTTCGACAGCGCGCACGGTGTCGGCAGAAACCTGACCGCCGCGGCTTTCGAGCGAAACCTTGAGCGAGCGCGCATCCAGCGCGGGATCTTGCACATAGACCGTGGCGCGATAGGCGCGACCGCCGCCGGGCGGGGTGCCGTAGCCCGTGACGATCACGCCCGAGAACGGGTCAACCGATTGAATCGGCAGGAAGCTGAGCACTTCGAGCGAGGCCTGCCAAAGGTATTTGTTGACCTCGACGGTCACGTTGGGATCGGTCTTGTTCTCGAACAGGCTCCAGATCGTTTCGTCCTTGGGCTTTTCGACCGCTTTAACGGCTTGCTGCTGTTGCGGCTCGCTGTCTTTCTTGCCGCCGAAAGGCCACAGGCTGCCACTGGAGACGCCGCCGCAACCCGAGAGGGCAAGCGTCAGGCCGCAGATTGCGCTGGCGCGCATAAGAACTCGGATCGTCATTCGGTTCGCCCCCGTCCGGCTTCAAGTCAGGCAATGCCTTTTGGCTTTGTCTGTCTCTAGCCCATGGCCCCAAGGGCGACAAGGTTTTTCCAGACACAGGGATTTTCGAAATATGGAAATGCGCGCGCTGCACGCGCGTGGGGCAGGCGGATGGGCACTGTGGCAAGACTGCACCACGCCGGGGGGCAATGCCCGGGCGCCTGTCGTTTTCGTTGCATTGCGGGGCGGTAGGGGTGAAATAGCGGCATACCCAATTCGGATCCACCTGAGTTGGGGTCTGCCTTAAAAGACAATGAGGGAAAACCATGAAAAAAGTTCTTCTTGCGACCACCGCACTGGTCCTGTCGGCTGGCTTCGCTGCCGCTGACGTGAAAATCTCGGGCTCGGCCAACATGGGTCTGAAGTACGACGAAGGCAACCTGTCGTATGCAGCGAAGAAAACCGCTGGCTGGTACGAAATCGACATGGACGTCATCGGCACCATGGAAACCGACACCGGCCTGACCTTCGGTGCGCGCATCCAGCTCGACTCCAACTACGCTGATGGCGATCAAAGCTACGGCGCGCAGACCTTCGTTTCGGGCGCTTTCGGCACCTTCACGATCGGCGCTGTTGACCCGATCGCTGACGACTACGGCCTGACCGACATCGGTTTCGACGGCATCGGCACCGACAACGTTGCTGAAGACGCTGCCTACACCGGCACCGCTGACGCTCGTTGGGACTACACCGTTGGCGCCGTGACCATGGGCGTGTCGCTGAACACCGTGTCGGAAGACTACGGTCTGGGCGTTGCCTACGATGCCGGCATGTTCAATGCCGCTCTGACCTACGACCACGAAGACCTGACCGACAACGACACCACCTCGTTGCTGTTGGGCGGCAAGTTCGACGCGTTCTACGGTGAAGTCTATGTCACCAACAACGACCTGCGCGACACCTCGTGGGGCATCTACGGTTCGTACAAAACCGGCGCTCTGCTGATCGAAGCTTCGTACGCTGACGCGGACGCCCTGGCTGACGAAGCCTACGGCATCGGCGCGAAATACGACCTCGGCGGCGGCGCGAAACTGGCTGGCGGCGTTGGCTCGGTCAACGGCGACACCGTTGCTGACTTCGGCGTGACCTTCTCGTTCTAATCCTTACGGATCTGAATGAGGGAAGAGCGGGCTTCGGCCCGCTCTTTTCGTTTGGGGCCTTCCCTTTTGCCCCGCCCCATGGTGTTTTGACCGCAAACCGGAGGGTGCCATGGGACTGAACCAGATCAAGCAGCGGATTGCAGCGGCCGAAGCGGCGGCGGGGCGTGCGCCCGGATCGGTTCAGCTGATTGCCGTGTCCAAGGTGCAGCCAGCCGCGCGCGTCGCGGCAGTCCTGGCCGAGGGGCAGCGGCTGTTTGGCGAAAATTACGTTCAGGAAGCCGCAGGCAAATGGCCCGCGTGGCGTGCGGAGTTTCCGGGCGTGGCGGTGCATATGATCGGCCCCTTGCAGACCAACAAGGCCAAGCTGGCGGTCGAGTTGTTCGAGGCAATTCACACGTTGGATCGTCCCTCACTGGCGACGAAACTGGCCAATCTGGCGCAGGCGCGCGGGGCCTCGCCCGAGTTGTTCATTCAGGTCAATACCGGCGCCGAGCCGCAGAAGGCCGGGATTCTGCCCGCCGATCTGGATGCTTTCGTGGCGGATGTGCGGGGGCTGGACCTGCCGGTGTGCGGGTTGATGTGCATTCCGCCCGATGCCGAACCGCCTGAGTCGCATTTTGCAATGCTGGCCGAAATGGCCGCGCGCAACGGGTTGTCCGGGCTGTCGATGGGAATGTCGGGCGATTTTGAAGCGGCGATCGCGGCGGGTGCCACCCATGTGCGGGTGGGCTCTGCCATTTTCGGCGCACGGGACTATGCGGCGCGCTAAAGGATATGCCCCGATTTCGCGGCTTTGGTCGCCAGATAGGCGGCGTTGTGGCGGCTTAGCCCGACCTTCAGCGGCACACGCTCGGTCACCTCGATGCCATTGGCGCGGAGCATTGCGACCTTTGCGGGATTGTTGGTCAGCAGGCGCACCTGATGGAAGCCGAGCTTGCGCAACAGTGCCGCGCCGATGCGGAAATCACGTTCGTCATCTTCAAAGCCCAGACGGTGGTTCGCCTCGACGGTGTCGAACCCCTGATCTTGCAGGCTGTAGGCGCGCATCTTGTTGGCCAGACCGATGCCGCGGCCTTCCTGATTGAGATACAGCAAGATCCCGGCGCCTTCATGGCCCATCTGGGTCAGGGCGGCGTCCAGTTGTGGGCCGCAATCGCATTTCAAACTGCCCAGAACATCGCCGGTGAAGCAGGCTGAATGCAGACGTGCCAGCACGGGTTTGTCGCGCGCGGGGGACCCGATTTCGATGGCGTAATGTTCTTCGCCGCCGTCGTCGGGGCGGAAGATATGCAGCCGCCCCTGTTCGGCGGCGCGCATCGGCACCCGGGCTGCGGCGACCGGGGCGAGCGTGGTTTCGGCGGCGATGGCGGCCAGCGCCTCGGGGGCGTTCAGCGTGGTCAGGTCGCCGGGCAGGGGTGTGGGCAGTGGGGCCAGCAGCGCGGCGGGCAGAAGCTGCGCCGATTTCGTCAGCGCCAGCGCGGCGCGGGCCAGCCCCGCATCGCCGTCGCGCACCGACAGCAGCGGGCCTTTCATCGGTACGCGCAGATCGTCGGCGGGGTCCGCCAGGGCGCGCAGCCAGGCCAGATCTGCCTCGGCGGGCACTGCGATGCGCGCCAGATCGCCGTCGTAGACGCGGGCTTTCAGCGTCTCGGCGCGCCGGGCGGTCAGTGCCAAGGTCAGCGGCCCAAGCGCGCGCAGCGCCGCCAGCCGCGCCGGGCTGAGCGTTTCGATGGCCACCGCCAAGCAACCGCCCTGCAAAACCACAGGCAGCCCGATGCGCAGATCAGCGCGGGCGCGGTTCAGGCGTTCGGTCGCGGTGGGGCCGAGAGGGAAAGCGTTATTCATGGCCTACAGATAGCGATGCTTGACACAAATTGAAACATATCCCGGCGCTGCGTCACCTCCGCGTGAGAAAGATTTCACACCCCTTGTCGCAACCGTGATCGGGGGCCAGCTTGTGTCCAGAACAAAGGAGACACCGATGGCAGGGCTGAAAAAAATTCTTCTGGTGGACGACGATACCGATCTGCGCGAAGCGCTGGCCGAACAATTGCTGGCGACCGAGGAGTTCGACGTGTTCGAGGCCGGATCGGGGGCCGAAGGGGTCGAGAAAGCGAAAGCCGCGCTTTATGATCTGGTGTTGCTGGATGTCGGCCTGCCCGATACCGACGGGCGCGAGCTGTGCAAGAAGCTGCGCAAACAAGGCGTCAAATGCCCGATTGTGATGCTGACGGGCCATGACACCGATTCCGACACGATTCTGGGCCTCGATTCGGGTGCCAATGACTACATCACAAAGCCGTTCAAATTCCCGGTGTTGCTGGCACGGCTGCGTGCGCAGCTGCGCACCCATGAGCAGAGCGAGGATGCGGTGTTCCAGTTGGGGCCGTATACGTTCAAACCGGCGATGAAGCTGCTGGTCGATGCCAAAGAGAAAAAAATCCGGCTGACCGAGAAGGAAACCAACATCCTGAAGTTCCTGTATCGGGCGACCGATGGCGTCGTGCCGCGCGATGTGCTGCTGCACGAGGTCTGGGGGTATAATGCCGGGGTCACCACCCATACGCTGGAAACCCACATCTATCGTCTGCGGCAGAAGATCGAGCCCGATCCCTCGAATGCGCGGCTGTTGGTGACCGAATCTGGTGGCTATCGGCTGGTGCTGTAAGCGACCGCGCCGGGGGTTTCACCCCCCCGGACCCCCGTGGGATATTTTGGCCAAGATGAAATCATAAAGGCGCCGGGGCAAAGCCTGGGCGCCTTTTGCATGTCGAACGGGCGATCAGACCGAGGGGTAGATGTCTTCCTCGGCCTCTTCGAGCGAGATGCCGAGCGCGTTCAGCCCGTCTTCAAGGTAATCGGCCAGCATTGGAATGCCCAGCAGGTAATCTTCGGTCGGAGCAGTGGCCTCGGCGCGGGCGGTCTCGATGGCTTCGTCCAGCTCACTTGCATCGTAGGTTTCGCGACCGATCCACATCACGGCGGTCAGGCTGGCCTTTTCGTCTTCGTTCAGGTTGGCGATGAAGGCGCGCAATTCCCGGCCCTGTCCCGAGCCGGGCACATCGGCGTCGAATTTACGCGCGCGGATGATGACATTGGCAATCTTGGCCGGGCTGATCGTAAGCATTCTTTCCTCCGTGATGGGCACAGTCTTGCGCCAGATGCGGCGCGGCGCAAGTGCAATCGCCTAGGGCTCGATCCGAACCACGGGCGGGGTCGCGGGATCGGGGGAGAGTTCTTCGAAATCGAAATTATCGAGCCGATGCGCACGTTTGCCCGCTTTCTCGGCCGAGATCTTGATTTCTTCGATATCCTTGGCGGCCTGGGTGAAATGCCGGTCAAGATTGCCGACTCGGGTGCCCAGCCGGTCCACATCGGCATAGAGCGCCGCCAGTTCGCGCCGGATCGCGCCTGCCTGTTCGCGCATCCGTGCATCTTTCAGCACCGCGCGCATGGTATTGAGCGTGGCCATGCAAGTGGTGGGCGAGACGATCCAGACCTTGGCGGTAAAGCCCTCGCGTACCAGTTCGGGGAAGTTCGCGTGCAGTTCGGCATAGACGGCCTCGGAGGGCAGAAACATCAGCGCGCCGTCGGCTGTTTCGCCTTCGAGGATGTATTTTTCGGAAATCGCCTTGATATGGGTGCGCACGGCGATCCGCATCATGCGCTGCGCCTCGATCAGCTGGCTTTGGTTGTCGGCGCGGCGCAGCGCTTCATAGGCCTCCAGCGGGAATTTGCTGTCGATCACGATCGGCCCGGGCGGGTTGGGCAGATGCACCAGACAATCGGCGCGTTTGCCGTTCGAGAGCGTCGCCTGCATCGTATAAGCGTCCGAGGGCAGCGCCTTTTGCACGATGTCATGCAACTGAATTTCGCCAAACGCACCGCGGGTCTGTTTGTTCGACAAGATGTCTTGCAGCCCCAACACATTGCCCGAGAGCTTCTCGATATTGGCCTGCGCCTTGTCGATCGCCTCCAGCCGCTGGTGCAGATCGCCCAAGGATCGGGCGGTGCGGGTGGCGGTGCCGTGCAGGCTTTCGGTCATGCCGCGGCTGACTTCGGTCAGCCGCTGTTCCATCAGCGCCAGCATCCGGGTTTGGCTGACGGCCTGCGCCTCGCTGACGTGATGCAGCCCGCCGCTCAACTGTTGCTGGCCATCCGACAGCGCCTGCACGCGCTGGCCCAGATGCATCATATGCCCGGCCAGCGGGTCCAGCGCCCGGGCCGAACGCGCCGCCGCGCGCAGCACCAAAACCACCAGAACGAACAGCAAAACCAATGCCGTCCCGGCGCCAATGACCGCCAGAACCAGCGGGTCGTTCAGCGCGAAAACCGTATCGCCAATCTGGATCATGTGCGCCCGAACAGCCTCTCGATATCGCTCAGCTTCAGCTCGACATAAGTCGGGCGGCCGTGGTTGCACTGGCCGGAATGGGGCGTCGCCTCCATCTCGCGCAATAGCGCGTTCATTTCTTCGGGGCGCATCTGCCGCCCCGAGCGGATCGAGCCGTGGCAGGCCATACGCGACAGAACCGCTTCGATTTTTGCCTGCAGGCGCTGACTGTCGCCCAGATCGGCCAGTTCGTCCAAAATGTCGCGCAACAGCGCGCCTGCATTGATTTCGCCCAGGATCGCGGGGGTTTCGCGCACCGCAATCGCTGCGCCGCCGAAGGGTTCGATGCCCAGTCCCAGCGTTTCCAGATCGGGCGCGATATCGAGCAGACGCGCGGCGTCCTGCGCGGAAAGCTCGACGATTTCGGGGATCAGCAAGGCCTGTGCCGCCACGCCCTTTTCCGCCATCTGGCGTTTGAGCCGTTCATAGACCAGCCGTTCATGCGCGGCGTGCTGATCGACGATCACGATGCCTGTTTCGGTCTGCGCGATGATATAGTTTTCATGCACCTGCGCGCGGGCCGCGCCCAGCGGTGCACGGGTCAGCGGGCGGTCATCGGCGGGTGCCGGGGCCTCGGCCACGCGGGCGCTGTGCAAGGGCGCCTCGAACGCCAGCGGAGTCTCGTCGAAGGCGGGGGCTTGCGCTGCATAGGCGTGGCGGATCGCGCCGTAAGACGGACGGTCCATCTGATAGATGCGCGGCGGGTCCGACGGGGCGCCCATTGGCTCGGGGCGCATTGCGCCCAAGGTGGCACCTGCGACGGTGCTGGAGGCGCGATGCCCGGCTTGTGCCAGCGCGTGGCGCAGGCCGGTCACGATCAGCCCCCGCGCCACGCCCGATTCGCGAAACCGCACCTCCGCCTTGGCGGGGTGGACGTTCACATCGACGCGCTCGGGGTCGCAGGACAGAAACAACACTGCCGCCGGGTGTCGGTCGCGCGACAGAAAATCCATATAGGCGGCCCGCAGGGCCCCGATCAGCATCTTGTCGCGCACCGGACGGCCATTGACGAACAGGAATTGTTCGACCGCGGCACCGCGCGAATAGGTGGGCAGCGCGGCATAGCCGGTCAGGCGGATCTCTTCGCGTTCGGCATCAGATCC
>JAQTYE010000226.1 GCA_028749255.1 Paracoccaceae bacterium
ATTACGGTTTTCGGAGCGCTGCCGCGCAAGACCGAAATTGCCCTGCCCGAACGGCATCTGGGCCTTGTGCAGGCCGAAGAACTGCCCCGCCTGCACGAAATCCTGACTCAAGCCGGGGACTTCGTCGCCACGCATTGTGATCTGAAGGCATTGATTGCTGCGGCGCGGTCGGGTGGCAGACAAACAGTCTCTGTTCTGCCTGTTTTGCCGCCTCCGGGTCAGCGCATCGCACTGGCCCGAGATGCCGCGTTTTCCTTTGTCTACCCGCATCTGATCGCGGAATGGCGAGCGCAAGGCGCGATGATCCTGCCGTTTTCGCCACTGGCCGATGAGCCGCCCGACCCTTCGGCAGATGCCTGCTGGCTGCCCGGTGGCTACCCTGAACTGCACGCCGGGCGCCTTGCCGCTGCGCAGGTGTTTCGCGCGGGGCTGCGTGATTTCGCGCAAACCCGCCCGGTGCATGGTGAATGCGGTGGCTATATGGCCTTGGGTGCGGGGCTGATTGCGGCGGACGGCACGCGCCATGAAATGGTTGGCCTGCTGGGGCTGGAAACGTCGTTTGCAAAGCGGCGCATGAATCTGGGCTATCGCCTTGCGACGCTGAACGTTCCGATCCCCGGAATCGCGCCTGGGGCCCGGCTGCGCGGGCATGAATTTCACTATGCGACGATCCTGTCGCAACCCGACGCGGCCCTGGCCCAGGTGGTCGATGCCACCGGCACCCCGATCCCCGAGACCGGATCGACCCGCACCTTGCCCGGTGGCGGCCGGGTCAGCGGCACCTTTTTCCACCTGATTGCAAAGGCAAGCGGATGAGCGGTTTTGTATCTTTCGTGTCCTCGGGCCCCGGCGACCCCGAGCTTTTGACCCTGAAGGCCGCCGATCGGCTGGCCCGCGCCGATGTGGTCTTGTTCGACGATCTGGCGTCGGGTCCGGTGCTGGGGCATGCGCGGCCCGGGGCCGAGCTGATCGCGGTGGGAAAACGTGCAGGCAAGCCGTCGGCCAAGCAAGATCACGTCAACCAGCTGCTGGTCGAACATGCGCAGCGCGGAGTGCGGGTGGTCCGACTGAAGTCGGGCGATTGCGGGATTTTCGGGCGGCTGGAGGAAGAGCTGAGCGCACTGGCCGCCGCTGATATCGCCCATGAAATCATCCCCGGCGTGCCTTCGGCCTGTGCGGCGGCGGCGGCGGCGGGGCTGCCGCTGACCCGGCGACTGACGGCGCGGCGGGTGCAGTTTATCACCGGCGCCGATGTGACGGGCGACTTGCCCGAAGGGCTCAACTGGCCCGCGCTGGCCGATCCCGGCGCGACAACGGTGGTGTTCATGGGCAAGCGCACCTTCCCAAGACTGGTTGCCGGGCTGATCGTGCAGGGGTTGCCGCCCGACACGCCCGCGCTGCTGGCAGAGGCGGTCGGGCACCCGGCACAACGGCTCTATTCCAGCACAATCGCGGAGTTGGCGGCGACGTTGGCGCAGGGCAGATCGGACCAGCCCGCGCTGATCCTGTACGGGCCTTTAGCCGGTTTTGACAGCGCAGGGCCCCCGGATGACACTTGACCCGCACGCCGCCATGGCGTTTATCTGAACCCCTGAATGGTGCCCATCAACGCGCAAAGCGCAGGGCTTCATCGGGAATGGGGAAGGGCGGACCAAATGCGGCGCCCAAAGCCCCAGCCGCCCCCGCGACTGTATGCGGTGAGCGCACTTCGACCACGCCACTGGGGGCATCCCCGGGAAGGCAGAAGCTGCGCTTCGACCCGCGAGCCAGGAGACCGGCCATCGGACACACCTCAACCGCCGTCGGGTGTGACGGCACAGGAGACTGACATGCATATTGAACCGGGCCTTGTTGATGGCACGAAAATCGCGCTGAGCTATGCCACCGCTGCGGCGGCTGGCACCTATACCCTGAAAACCGCCTACGAGGCGATCCGCGCACAGGGCGTTGGATCCCTGGTGGCACGTTCGGTGATTGCCGCCGCCGCCGTTTTCACCTTTTTCGAGGTCTTCCCGCATGCCGCCGTGGGCGTGTCCGAGGTGCACCTGATCCTCGGCTCGACGCTGTTCCTGATCTTGGGGGCTGCGCCCGCCGCGATTGGGCTGGCGCTGGGGCTGCTGATCCAGGGGGTGTTTTTTGCGCCCTTCGATCTGCCGCAATACGGAATGAACGTAACCACGCTGCTGGTGCCGCTGTTCGGGCTGCAGGTGTTGGCAAAACGGTTGATCGCGCCGGGCACCGCCTATGTTGATCTGCGCTATGGGCAGGCGCTGGCGCTGTCCACGGCCTATCAGGGCGGGATCGTCGCCTGGGTCGCGTTCTGGGCGATCTATGGTCAGGGCTTTTCGGCCGCCTCGTCGATCGCGACCTTCGGCGTGGCTTACATGAGCGTCATCCTGATCGAGCCGCTGGTCGATCTGGCGGTGCTGGCGGTGGCGAAACGCATCCGCGGGCTGCAGGGCTCGGCCCTGGTGACCCCGCGTCTGTTCGCCTGAGCGCAGCCAACAGATAAAACGCCAAGGGGGTCGCAAGGCCCCCTTTTTTCAAAGGACAGGACATGATCGACCTTACCCTGATCGGCATTGGCACCGGCAACCCAGACCACCTGACGGTGCAGGCCACACAGGCGATGAATGGGGCCGACCTGATCCTGATTCCGTTCAAGGGCGCCGACAAGTCCGATCTGGCAGGCCTTCGGCGGGCGATCTGTGCGCAGCACATCACCAATCCGGCCACCCAGATCGTGGAATTCGACCTGCCCAAGCGCGATGCCGCGCGGCCCAGCTATCACGCGGGGGTCGATGACTGGCACGACGCAATCACCGATGCCTGGGAGGCGCAAATCCGCGCCGGTTTGGGCGATATCGGGCGCGTGGCGCTGCTGGTCTGGGGCGATCCGTCGCTATACGACAGCACCCTGCGGATTGCAGAACGGCTGCAGCGGCGGATGGCGATGCAGGTGCGGGTGATCCCCGGGATCACCGCGATTCAGGCATTATGTGCCGCGCATGCGATCCCGCTGAATGACATCGGCGCGCCTGTTCTGATCACCACGGGGCGGCAGCTGCGCGAACACGGCTGGCCCAAGGCGGCCGATACGCTGGTGGTGATGCTGGATGGCGAGTGTTCGTTTGACGCGCTGGACCCGGCAGGCGTGCAGATCTGGTGGGGCGCCTATGTCGGCATGCCCGGGCAGATCCTGCGCGCGGGTCCACTGGCCGAAGTCGCGGCTGACATCCAAACGACCCGCGCACAGGCGCGGGCCGAACATGGTTGGATCATGGATATCTACCTGCTGCGCCGGGCGCCTCAGGCCGACTGACCGACGCGCACCGAGGTTTTGCCATACCAGTTGCCGCCACGCCGGGCAGCCTTGGCCTGATACTGGCGCAAGAAGGGAATATTGCTCAGCTCGGGCGCGGCCATCGCCAACAGATCGTCATTCGCCTTGTCGCTGATCCGATAACGCAGCGGCAGCGAAATCGCCCGGTCAATCAGATAGCGGTCGTTGAAGGGCGAGATATAGAACTGATGTGTATAGCCCCAGGATTTGCCGCCCTGCGAAGAAGCCAGATACAGTTCGTTGAAGATCATGTCATAGGGCTGCGATTTCAGCGGGCCAAGGCTTTC
>JAQTYE010000227.1 GCA_028749255.1 Paracoccaceae bacterium
GTTGGCAAAATCATTTCGATTGAAGAACAGGAAATCGCGGGGCTCCGGCTTGAGCTGTTCGTGATTTCGTTCGAAAAAGACAAGATGACATTGCGTGTGCCGACCAACAAGGCGACCGATTTTGGTATGCGTGGGCTCAGCTCGCCCGATATCATCAACAAGGCGCTGGACACGCTGCGTGGCAAGGCCAAGGTCAAGCGCGCGATGTGGTCGCGCAGGGCCCAGGAATACGAACAAAAGATCAACTCGGGCGACCTGCTGTCGATTGCCGAGGTGGTGCGCGACCTGCACCGCAGCGATGATCAGCGCGAGCAGTCCTATTCCGAGCGCCAGCTGTACGAAGCCGCGCTGGAGCGGCTGACCCGTGAGGTCGCCGCTGTGTCGGGCACTGACGAAGCGGGCGCTGCCAAGCGCGTTGATGACGTGCTGGTCGGTCGCGCTGCGGCCTGATCTGATCTTGATCTCAGACGAAACGCGGGCCCTTGGGTCCGCGTTTTGCATTTGGGCGCCTCAGCTATCGGCAATCGGGGCGCTGCTGTCTTTGCCTGCTGCTTTTTCAGGCTTGTCGGTGCGCGCCGCGAAGCGTGCCATCATCGCGGTTTCCAGCTCGGTGTTCAGGCTGCGGATGCGGTCGATGTATTCGGGGTTTTCCTCGACCGGCACCCCCGGTTTCCAGACCTTGGCCAGATCGCGCACCGCTGCCCGGTCGAGTTTGAAGAACAGCTTTTCCAACTCGGCAGCCTCGAATTCGTTCAGGCCCACGTTTTCCAGAACATAGCGCCCCGCCCGCAGCGAGGAATCGAACATTTCGCGCACGATGTCGTTGGCGCCCACGCGATACAGGTCGAACACATGGATCCGGTCGCGGGCGCGGGCGATGATGTGCAGATCGGGCCGCAGACGGCGCGCATAGGCCACCAGCCGCGTGGTCGAGGCCTTGTCGTCCAGGCACACCACCAGCACCTGTGCCTTGGCGATCCCCGCAGCCGCCAGCAGATCGGGCCGTGTCGGATCGCCGAAATAGGCCTTGAAGCCGAAGGTGCGCATCAGCTGGATCGTCTTCAGATCGGCGTCCAGAACGGTGGTTTTGAACCCTGACATCGTGACCAGCCGGTTCACCACCTGCCCGAACCGCCCCACGCCCGCGATGATGATCGGTTCCTGTTCCTCGATCGCATCGGCATCGGGGCCGTCGTCGTCGTTCCGCGCCAGTTTCGCCAGCAGGTCCTGCAAGATGAACAGCAGGGGGGTGATCAGCATCGACAGCGCGATCACCAGCAGCACCTTTTCGGCCAGTGCCGCAGGGAAAATCCGCTGGCTGACCGCGAAGGACACCAGCACGAATCCAAATTCGCCCGCCTGTGCCAGCCCCAGCGTGAACAGGGACCGGTCGCTGCCGCGGATGCGGAAAACCTGCGCCAGCCCGAACAGAATGCCGGCCTTCAAGCCGACCAGAACCAACACCAGCCCCATCACCTGGAACGGCGATTCGAAGAACACGCCAAAGTTGATGCCGGTGCCAACGGTGATGAAGAACAGGCCCATCAACAGGCCCTTGAACGGCTCGATATCGCTTTCCAGCTCGTGCTTGAATTCGCTATCGGCCAGAACGACGCCCGCCAGAAAGGTGCCCAATGCCGGGGACAGGCCGACCAGGTTCATGATCGAGGCGATGCCCACCACAATCATCAGCGCCATTGCGGTGTTGATCTCCCGCAGGCGCGCGACATGGACGAAGCGGAACAGCGGGCGCACAAGGTAGTGCCCAGCCACCACCGTAAAGGCCACCGCGGCCAGCGTCAGCAGCGTCACGCCCCAGCCCGGCAGTCCGGCGATGAACTGCGCCACCGCGTGGTCGGGGGTGGCCTCGGCCTTGGCCAGCGCCCGCGCGCCGGGCAAGGCCAGCAGCGGCATCAGCGCCAACATCGGGATCACCGCGATGTCCTGCGTCAGCAGCACCGAAAACGCCGAGCGCCCGCCCGCCGTCTGCATCAGCCGCTTTTCATTCAGCGTTTGCAGCACGATCGCGGTCGAGGACAGCGAAAATACCATCCCCAGCGCCAGTGCGGTCTGCAGGCTCAGCCCCAGCGTCAACGAGACCAGCGTCACGGCGGTCATCGTCAGCAGCACCTGCAACCCGCCCAGCCCGATCAGCTTGTCGCGCATCGCCCAAAGGGCGCGCGGCTCCAGCTCCAGCCCGATCAGGAACAGCATCATCACCACGCCGAATTCGGCGAAATGCTGCAAATCGGTCATTTCCGCGCCCGACAGCCCGGTCACCGGCCCGATCAGGATGCCCGCGATCAGATATCCCAAAACCGAGCCAAGCCCCGCGCGTGATGCCAGCGGCACCGCCACGACCATGGCGATCAGATACAGCGTGGCTTGCAGCAAAAAGCCTTCCATCGGCGGCGGACTCCGGTTCGGTCGTCCCGAAGGGGGCGCGGCCGTAGGCGGGGGAAAAGGGATGATTGGCCTCAGCCTAGAGCATGAGCCCCGGCACGCAAGGCAAAAAAATCAACGTTGCAGCGATGTTACCTTTGGTGATCGGGGTGTGCTCAGCTGCCTTTCAGCAGCTTCAGCGTATAGCTGCGCGAGCCCTTCTGATAGGTCAGTTGTGCCTCGCCAATCGCGGTAACCTTGCCGCCATCCAGCCGGTCCCCGACTGAAACCTTGACGAATTTGCCATTCGGCATGCGGATCAGCGCGCGTCGGCTTTTCGAGGCGCCATACAGCCCGATCAGGTTCATCTCGCCCAGCTGGATGCCGTTTTTCACCGTCGCCTGTTTCGCGACCGACGCCGAGGTCGGCAGTTTCGGCGCGGCGTGGGTCGGTTCGGGTTCGTCGATCTCTTCGGGGGCGGGCGCTTTGGCCGCAATCTTGGGCGCGGGGGCAGGGGCTGCCACGGCGACCGGGGTGGGGGTCGGCTCTGCCGCGATGGCGGCGGCCAGTGCACGCTCGACAGAGCCCTTGAAGGTGCTCGGTTTGCTGGACGGGCGGCGCGAAACGGCGACGGCTGCGGCGGTGGCCCCGGCGAACGGATCGGCGGCGGCGGCCTCCGCCTGTGCTGTGGCGGCGGCGGCTGCACTTTCGGCCTCTGCCTGGGCCGCGGCGGCACGGGCGATTGCCGCGGGGCGATTTTTGGGTTTTTTCTCGGCCAAGGCGGCCAGACGTTTCTGTTCCGCCGGGCTGGTCGGGGGCAATGCCGCACCATCGTCGGGGGCGGTCGCATCGGGGGTGGCGGCGTCTTGGGCCGCCGGAGCCGCCTGCTCTGCCGCCGCAGCCGCCGCTGCGGTGATTGCGGCGGGACGGGTCTTGGGCTTGAAGCCTTTCAATGCCGGGTCTGCATAGGGGGCGGGGGGCGCTTCGGTGGCATCAGGCCCGGGGGCGGCTGTGGGCGCGGGCGAGGCGGAGGGTGCTGCGGCAGCCGCCGCACGGGTCACCGCCTCGGGGCGTGCGGCAGGCACCCGGTCGGGGCGCCCGGCAAACAGCATGAAGTCGCCCGGCATCAACACACCTTGCGGAGTTGGCTGGATATCGCCCTCGGGGCTGATCCGCGCCAACTGGTCAAAGGGCGGGGGGGCACTGGGGGCGGTGGGC
>JAQTYE010000228.1 GCA_028749255.1 Paracoccaceae bacterium
CGGGGTCGCCGTTCGAGAAACGCTTTGACGTGGACGAACATTATGTGGCCGAGATGCGCGACCGCGAAATCACCCTGCGCGACGATCCGCTGCGCTGCCAGTCGCTGCCGCATATGGAGCTGGCGGGCTGGGATTTCCTGGAACTGGTGATGGTGTCGAAATCCGAGGATTACCCGGATCTGTTCGAACTGCATCGCGATGGCGACCGCTGGCACTGGATCAACCGCCCGCTGGGGATCGAGCAGCGCTTCACCTTCCTCGATGCCACCACGCTGCCCTGCGGGCCGATGGAATACATCACCCGCCAGACCCAGGGCGACCATGCGTTGCTGGATCAGCGCGAGGGCAACCTGTGGATGGATGCGGGCATGATCACCAGCCAGGCCGACTGGTCACTGGATTGCGACATCTGCATGAATTTCTTTGAATGGCATGCGCCGGTGCCCTAGGCCAACGAGATGGGGGTGTTTCAGCGCGCGCTGAAATTCCTGCTAAACCTGCAGCAGGGCGCGCCCTCGCGGCGGCTGAACTGGACGATGACGGTGAACCCGCGGCTGGATACCAGCCCCGAGAACTATCACAAATGGGGCCCGGAAAAGCGCACGATCACGCCCGAAACCGTGGGGTCGAAGCAATATCTGCGGGTCGAATTGCAAACCCTGTGGCGGTTGCCGCGCTCGAACGCGATCGCCTTTCCGATCCGCTGCTATCTGATGTCGCTCGATGATATTGTCAGCGTGCCGAAATGGGGCCGCCGGTTGCACCGTGTGCTGCGCGATTTGCCTGACGAGCTGGCCGAATACAAAGGCTTCGCGGTCAATCGCCCGATCATTGTCGATTATCTCGAACGCTTCGACGATGGCGCGCCAACCTCGCCGGGGATCTTCCCGGACTGACCATCGGCGCCCCGGCCCGGACATGATGTCGAACAATCTGTGGCGCGGCGCCTGCCGCGCCATATTCATCTGTAAACACCTGCCCGCGTGCCGCCCACCGGGAAGGGGTGTTACGCAACGTCGGTGCGTGCGCGCGCACGTTCGGGTTGTGCGTTTGTGCCGCGCAGGGCTAGCATCGGGCTATCGCATCAGAATTGTGCGTATTTGCCCGTTTTTTAAGCTCTCAGGATGGATCCTTGCCCGACCGGCCGAGTCTCTCGATCCCCGCGCCTGCCGCGCAGGATGATGACGCCCTGATCGCGCTGGCCGAAGCGATGCGGAGCGCCCAGGACCCATTCGTGCCGTTCTCCGGCTTTCTGACACAGCGCGGTATCTCCGGGTTTTTCTATGCCTTCGCCAGTCTGCGCAGCGATATTGTGCAAATCGACCACCCCAAGGCCTTTTATCATCGCCACACCTATCCCGACGAATGGGACCGCGCGGTGGGCGCGCAGGCGCTGGTGGAAAATGACCATACCGTCGCGGCGATCTATCGCGGGGCGCAATGTGTCGCCTGGCTGCCGCGGCCCTATGGCGAATTTGTCGCCACACTGCCCCCCCGTGCAGCGCGCACAGTTCGAAGCCGAGGCCGACATCGGCCTGCTCTATGGGGCGTCGTTGCTGCTGGAAAGCGGGACAAGCTTTGCCGGGTTGGGGGTGTGGCAGGCAGACGTGACCTCGGCGCAGGATTTCACGCGGGAATGGGCGGAACATGGCGCGGCATTGTGGCGGGCGGGGCAGCTGCTGGATGTGGCGGTGCGCGGCGAACGGCCCAATCTGCTGATCCGGCTGACCCCGCGCGAGATTGACTGCCTGTCCTGGCTGGCGCGCGGGCAGCGCCCGGCCGAGATCTGCTGGCGATTGGGGATTGCCGAGAAGACCTTTGAAAAACACATCGCCAACGCCAAGAGCAAGCTCAAGGCGCGCACCCGCGATCAAGCATTGGCCAAGGCGGTGCTGCTGAACCTGCTGCCGCTGTAGCACCCCGGCCACATAGGGGTTTTCCCCCAATGGTCTGCGCCGCACCAAAAGCCCAAAACGCCCACACCCTTGACCGACCGGGGCGCGGCCCGCCGGATCGACCTGTTTTTTTTCGAGGAGTCGTGTGGAGTACCTGTCCCTTTTTGTCCCGTCGCGTTTCGCGCGGTGGCCGTAGCACCTTGGTGCTTGCGGAGTGGTGAGCCTCGCATCACTGACACGGGGGCCCACGGGCCGCGCGATTGCCGGCCGCTGTGCTTTGCACTGCCGGACCGCGTGAAACTGTGCTAGGCTAAGATTCAGGTCACGATCCATTCCAATCCTGTGCCGGGCGACCGGCACGGCGCGCGGCGTCTTGCTGTGCGCACGATTACCGAATGGGAGGGCAATCATGACGGGTTTCGTTTCACAACAGAGTGTCGTTTTACAACCGGGCTTCATCTGTACCCAGATGCGGGCGCTGCGATTGGGGGTCTGCGTTGCGGTTCTGGCACTGTTCAATGCCGGTGGCGTGGGGGCGCAAAGCCCGGCGGTGTCGGGGGATTCCGCGCAGGCTATGGCGCTGATTTATGGCGCCGAAGGGGTCACACAGGACGTTGATGCCGGGCTTGCGATCCTGCGGTCGCTGGCGGCGGCGGGTGATGTGGCCGCGCAGCGTGATCTGGGCGAGATGCTGATCGGCGGCTGGGCCATCCCGCGCGATGCTGCGGCCGGTCGCCCGCTGCTGGAGGCGGCCGCGGATGCCGGGGATGTCAAGGCGCAGCTCTCGCTCGGGACGTTCCTGCTCTATGGCACCGGGTTGCCAAAGGACATGGCGGGCGCGCGTGTCCAGTTCGAGCGGGCCGCCGAGCGCGGCGATCCGACCGGGCTGCGCCGCTATGGCGAGGCGCTGATGTGGAGCCAGCAAGACCCCAAGGCCGCGCAGGCCTATCTGACCCGCGCCGGAGAGATGGGGCAGGGCGCGGCCTGGGCCATCCTGGCCGAAGGCGCGATGTATGGCTATCTGGGCGGCGGCAAGACCTCGCGGATGAAATTCGATGGTTTCGCCCGACGGGCGCGGGCGATGGGCAATGAACGCATCGAGGTGCTGGATGCCACGCGGCAGATGTGGGGCATTTCGATGCGCGCGGACGGCCCCGCGACGCTGGCACGGCTGGCGGCGGCGGCGGATGCGGGCAATGCCGAGGCGGCGCGCTATCTGATCGCGCTGGTCCGCGATGGCAATGGCATGAACATCCGCAAGGAACCCGCCCGCGCCGCCGCGCTGACCGAACGCTATGCGGCGCTTTTGAGCCCGGCCGAGCAATGGCGCTATGGCGTGACGATTGCTGCGGCCAAGACCAGACAACTGCGGTCCTATCCCGGCTTGCAACAACGCCTGATGGAGGCCCCCGAACAGATGTCGGTGGATTTCGGCAAGGATCTGTTCAAAGCCAACCCGAATTTCGCGATTTATCTGCTGCAGGCGCGGATGCAGCAGACCGGGGCGTATCACGGCAAGCTTGACGGACTGGCGGGGGCCAGGACGGTGCGCAGCCTGTCGCGGGTCTGTCGCGCAACGTTGTCCCCGGGGGCCTGTGCGCATGGCGTGCTGAGCGGCGATGTGGTGGGCGCATTGATTGCCAAGTGACGGATGGATCGGCCTCTACATTGGGGCCGATTCGGACCTATCCCGAGGG
>JAQTYE010000086.1 GCA_028749255.1 Paracoccaceae bacterium
TGCAGCCGGGCGCGCCATCTTGCGGGGTTATTGCACGCCGGTGGCCAGATCGAAACCCTCGTCCAGCCAGCCGGTCACACCGCCCGCCATGATCTTCACCGGGCGCCCCAGATCGGCCAGCCGCAGCGCACCACGGGCCGCGCCGTTGCAATGCGGCCCCGCGCAATAGGTCACAAACAGCGTCTCTTCGGGCCAGTCCGCCAGTTTCGTGCGGGTGATCTTGCCATGCGGCAGGTTGATCGCGCCGGGCACATGACCACGGGCAAACAACGCCGGGCCGCGCACATCCAAAAGCACGAAATCCGCGCCCTTCGACAGGCTGTCATGCACATCCCAGCAATCGGTTTCAAAGCTGAACTCGGCGGCGAAGTGCGCGCGCGCAAGGGCGCTGGAGGCGGCGGGAATGGCGGTGACGGCGGACATGTCTGGCTCCTGTAGATCGGGTTCACCGACACAGGATCGCGCAGGCAGCATATCCTTGCAATTGGCACGAATGACAATATACGATTAAATAATGCCAAACCCGCCCGCCACCGTTACCACCACCGGCCCGCTTGTCACTGCCCTGCTGTATGACGGGCTATGCACTTTCGAATTCGGCATCGTGGCCGAGGTCTTTGGCCTTCACCGCCCCGAAATGGGCCCCGGCTGGTATCGCTTTGCCAGCTGCGCCTTGCAGACCGGGCCGCTGCGGGCGCATGGCGGGTTCACGATCACACCCGACAATGGCCCAGACCTTCTGGATCAGGCGGATATCATCGTCATTCCCGGCTGGCAGGGCGCGCAGGTGCCGGTGCCCGCGGATTTGTGCGATCGGCTGCGCGCCGCGCATGCCCGGGGCGCGCGGCTGGTATCGATCTGTTCGGGGGCCTTCGTGCTGGCGGCGACCGGGTTGCTGGCGGGGGGCACAGCGGCCACGCATTGGCGCTATGCCGAAGCGTTGCAGGCGCGCCACCCGGACATTCGCGTCGATGCGGCCTCGCTCTATCGTGGTCATGACAGGGTGTTCACCTCGGCGGGCAGTGCAGCGGGGATCGACCTGTTGCTGGATATCGTGCGGCAGGATTTCGGCCCCGCCGCCGCCAATTCGGTCGCGCGGCGGCTGGTGGTGCCCGCGCATCGCTCGGGTGGGCAGGCGCAGTTTCTGGAACGTCCCGTGCCGCCGCGCCCCAATGGCACCATCGCGCCGCTGCTGGATCAACTGCGCGAAAACCTGGACCGGGACTGGAGCGCACCGCAGATGGCTGCGCTGTGCAAGATGAGCCTGCGCACCTTTCTGCGCCGGTTTCACGACGCAACCGGCCGCACCCCGGGCGATTGGCTGACCGAGGAGCGGCTGGATCTGGCCAAGGACCTGCTGTGCGAACCCGGTCTGCGCATCGAAACCGTTGCGACGATGGCCGGTTTTGGCAGCGCCCAGACCCTGCGGCATCATTTTCGCCGCAAGCTGGGCCTCAGCCCCACCGACTATCGCGCGCGGTTCCTGCCACTGGGGTCGACGGCGACTTAGACGCTGACGCCAAAGATCCGCCCGACACCCGCCGTGATCGCCATGGCGGCCGCGCCCCAGAACAGCACCCGCATCGTGGCAGGCAGCTTCGGCGCGCCCCCGGCCTGTGCGCCCAGTGCGCCAAGCACGGCCAGACAGACCAGCGTCGCGCCCACGACAACCGGAATAATCTGCCCCTCGGGTGCCAGAACCGCCGCCGCCAACGGCATCGCCGCAGCAATCGAAAACGTCAGCCCCGAGGCCAGCGCTGCCTGCAACGGATTGGCGGTATGCACCTCGGACAGGCCCAGTTCTTCCCGCACATGCGCGCCCAGCGCGTCTTTCTCGGTCAGCTCTCGCGCGACCAGCGCGGCGGTGGTCTGGCTCAATCCGCGACTTTCAAAGATCGAGGCCAGTTCGCGCTCTTCCTCTTCGGGGGTGTCGCGCAGGGCGGCCTTTTCACGGGCGATATCGGCGCGCTCAGTGTCCGATTGCGAACTGACCGAAACATATTCGCCCGCCGCCATCGACATCGCCCCCGCGGCAAGCCCGGCGCCCCCTGCGATCAGCACCGCGGTCGGCGACGGGTCCGCCGCAGCCACCCCGACGATCAGCGAGGCGACCGAGACGATACCGTCATTGGCCCCCAGAACGGCGGCGCGCAGCCAGCCCGAGCGGTTGATATAGTGCAGCTCTTGATGGGCGGATTCATAGGGAAGAGACATGGTTTCCTCGGGTCAGATCAAAAAGGGGAGGTCAGTTCAGGGTCATCAACGGCAGGTCAACCGTCAGGGCAAAGCCCCGGGTCTGCCCCGCGCGCGGCGAAGACAGCGCCAGCCGCCCCCCCGCCCGCGCGACAATCGCATGGACGATGGCAAGGCCCAGCCCGCTGCCCTTGCCCGCACCGGGTGCGCGCACGAACCGCGTGCCGAGCCGGTCCAGCACCTCAGGCGGCACCGGGTCGCAGTCATTTTCAACGCTCAGCTGGCCCGTTGGCGTCAGACGGACGGCAACCTCGCTGCCGGGTGTGCCGTGGCGCAGCGCGTTTTCAATCAGGTTCCGGCAAAGGATGCCGAAAATATCGGGGTCAAGGTCGGACATCACCGGCGTCGGCGGCAGGTCCAGCCGCACCGGCGCGGCCCCGGCCAGTCGGGTGGTATCCTCGGCCATCAGCCGCAGCACCAGACGCAGATCGCGCGCGCTATCCACGCGCAGCTTGCCGCCCTCGGCACGGGCCAGCTGCATCAGCCCTTCAGACAGGCGGGTCAGACGCTTCAGAACCGTCTCGATCTCGGTCGCGCGGGCCGCACTTGCCGGATCGGCGGTTTCGGCACGCAGCCGTTGCGCCTGCGCGATTGCGCCAGCCAGCGGGGTGCGCAATTCATGCGCGGCATTGGCGGCAAAACTGCGTTCGGCCTGAAACGCGGCATCAAGCCGGTCCAGCAAGCTGTTGAGCGTCTGCGCCAGCGGCAGCACCTCGGCGGGCAGATCGCGGGTTTCGATCGCTGACAGATCCGACGCCCCGCGCTGCGCCAGCCGCAGCCGGAACCGACGCAATGGCGCAAACCCCAGCCGCAACACCAGCGCAATCGCGGCCAGCGACAGCGGGATCATCAACGCCAGCGGTGCCAGCAGCCCCATCTGCACCTCATGCGCGACCTCATCGCGATGCGCCATCGGCTCGGCCACAGAAATCGTCACTGTTCCCCGCAGCGCCTCGTCGCTGAAAATCCGCATCTGCGGCGTGTCGGAGAAGCCGGGGCCTGCGTAGGGCGGAAAATCCTCTGGCTGGGCGGTGTGCGATTGCAACAGCACCGCCCCCGCCGCATCCCGCACGACATAGGTGAAATATTCGTCATGCGCGCGGATCACCGGCACGGTTTGCGGCCCGGTCACGCCCTCGCGTCCCAGAATCTCGCCCACCGCCAGCGGCAGGATGCGCTGCGCGGTTTCTTCCAGCGTGGAATCGAAGACCTCGGACATCTCGGCACGCACCAGCCGCGCAGTGACCAGCGCGCTGGCCGCCCACAACAGCGTCACCACCGCGCCGACCGCAAGGCCAAGCCGGATCTGAAGGGATCGTGCCCCCTTCATCCCCGCCCCAACCGATAGCCAAGGCCGCGTTCGGTCTCGATCACGCCCGCACCCAGTTTCTTGCGCAGGCGGCTGACGTGGACCTCGACGGTGTTGCTTTCGACCTCGGCCTCGAAGGAATAGAGCCGTTCTTCCAGCTGGCGTTTCGACAATAATTGACCGGGGCGGCTCAGGAATGCCTCGAACAGCACCCATTCGCGCGCGGTCAACGCCACGGCCCGCCCGTCGCGAAAGACCGACCGCGCCGCGAGGTCGATATCCAGCGCACCCAGCGTGATCACCGGGTTCGGGTTGCCCGCATAGCGCCGCGCGACCGATCCGATTCGCGCAGACAATTCCGCCAGATCAAACGGCTTCACCAGATAGTCGTCGGCCCCGGCATTGAGCCCGTCGATCCGGTCGGACACCTGATCAAGCGCGGTCATGATGATCACCGGCGTCACATCGCCCCGCGCCCGCAAGCTACGCAGGAACCCGATGCCCAGCCCGTCGGGCAACATCAGATCCAGCAGGACAAGGTCATAGACCGCCACCGCCATCGCATCACCCGCCGCATCCAGCCGCGTGACCCAATCAACCGAATGCCCGTCCGCCGCAATCTGATCGCGCACGGCCGCGCCCAGCACGTCATCATCTTCGATCAGCAGAATGCGCATTCGGGTCTCCACGGCTCACGGCTACGTTATCGTGCGCCAAGCTGACCGCAAGCTGAACACGCCATAACCGGCGCTTCAGCCCGCTGTCAGGTTCAGGGTGCAGACAAAGCCATCCCCAAAGTCGGAGACCGTGATGCCCCTTGCCACCCGCCTGCCCCGCCTTGCCCTTACCGCGCTTGTCGTCATCAGCCTCGGCTCTGCCGCGCTGGCGTCAGAGGCGCATTGCCGCGTTCCGATGGCCGACTGGCAACCGCGCGACGCCGTGCGCGCGCTGGCCGAAGCGCAGGGCCTGACCGTGCGCCGCATCAAGATCGACGATGGCTGTTACGAGGTCGATGCCCGTGACGCACAGGGCCACCGGATCGAGCTGCGGCTGAACCCCGCGACGCTAGAGGTGCTTCGCTCGGGGGATGACGAAAAAGGCGACCACGAGGATCACGACGACTGATCGCGCCCGACATGGTTGCTGAACGCAGGCTGAACAGGAACGGAACGACGCTTCAGCAACGTATCAGTTTGGCCCCCGATACCCCTCCTTATCGAAACAGATGTGAAAAGGATCCCGCATGAAATCCGCACTTGCCCTTCTGGCCCTGACCACCGCACTTGGCACCAGCATCGTCGGCGCCCTGTCGGCCGCACCGATTGCCGCACCCGACACGATGGCCCCCGCCTGCGCCACGGCCCCGGCCGCCTCTTGCCGGACCATGATCGAGGGCCTGCCCGTCGCCACGACCGAACCCGTGATGGCCGAACATCTGATCCTCGCCGACAGCGACGGGGATGATGACGACGGCGGCTGGTTCTTCAACCGCAAAGAGCGGCACGAGAAACGTGGGCGCGATGACGACGATGACGAAGAGGATGATGACGACGACGACGGCCGTGCCTGCATGGCGGGCCAGCCGGGGTGCAACACCCCCGCCCCCGCAGGCACCGTCGCACCGCCGAGCAACGGGCTGTTTGCCCCGGGTGCCGCGCCTGCCGTTCAAGTCAACTGATCCTCATTGCACCGGAGAGACCCCATGAAATCCCTTCTCACGGCCCTCGCGCTCAGCACGGCCCTGACTGTTCCCGGTCTGGCACAGGCCCGGCCGGTCACCTTCACCACGCAAATGACCAACTACGGCGGCGACGGCGCCTATCTGGCGTTTTATGTCACCGACGCGCAGGGCGCCTATGCGGGCAGCCTGTGGCTGGCCGGGGGCAAGGCGAAATATTACCGCCACCTGAGTGGCTGGGCTGCGGCGACCGGCGGCGATACCGCACAGGTCGATGGCATCACCGGCGCGTCGGTTGGCGCAGGGCGCCAACTGAAGATCACGCTCGATCTGCAAGATGCGCTGTTCGATGCGGGCTATACGCTGCATGTTGATGCGGCGGTCGAGGATATGCCCGACAGCCCCAATGAAGTGGCACTGCCGCTGACCTCGGCCAATCTGGGTCAACCCACCGCCGGGCGCCGCTATGTGAAAAGCGTCACCGTCAGTTACTGACCGGAAGGAAACCGGATGTTGCGTCTTGTTCACCGTTGGCCCGGCCTTGTCGCGGCTCTTTTGATCGTCTTGCTGGCCCTGAGCGGCGCCGCGCTGTCGGTGTTTCCGCTGATCGAACGGCTGTCCGCGCCGCAGGCTGCATCGGATCTGTCGGTGGCCGAGCTGACGGTGCGGGTCGCAAGCGCGCATCCGGGACTGGAACAGATCCGCCGCGCGCCTTCGGGGCGCGTGGTGGCCTATTGGTTTGACGGCGGCCAACCGGGGGCGGCGGTGATCGACCCGGCCACTGGGTTGGATGCCGGATCCCCCGATCCGATCGCGGCAGAGCTGTGGCTGACCAATCTGCACCGTTCGCTGTTTCTGGATGATGCCGGGCGGATCACGATGGCCGTGGGCGCCGCGGCGATGCTGGTGCTGACGCTGTCAGGCGCAGGCTTGGTCGCGCGGCGTATGGGCGGCTGGCGGCGTTGGTTCGGGCGCACCCGTGGCCCCTGGGCCGGGCGGGTGCATGTCGAACTCGCGCGGTTTGCCGTGGGCGGGCTGCTGCTGTCGTCGCTGACCGCGCTGTGGATGACCGCTTCGACCTTTGCGCTGCTGCCCGACGATCCGGCCGAGCCCGATTTCGTCACCGCCACTGCCAGCCCCGCCTCCCTGCCTCTGACGCAGATCGCGGCGCTGGCCGACACGCCGGTGGCAACGCTGCAAAAGTTGTCGCTGCCGTCGGCGGGGGATCCGACCGATGTCTTCACCCTGAAAACCGACGGCGGCACCGCGCGAATTGACCCCGGCACCGGCAAGGTTCTGTCCTCGGCAACGCCCACAGGGTGGGAGCGCGCCTCGGAGATTGTCATCATGCTGCACACCGGGCAAGGCGCGCTGGTGCTGGGGCTGATCCTGGGGCTGATGGCATTGAGCGTGCCGGCGCTGGCGCTGACCGGCGTGGTGCAATGGCTGGCCACCCGGGTTTCAGGCAGCCGGATCAAGGGCAACACCGCTGCGGGCAGTGCCGAAACGATCCTGCTTGTGGCGTCGGAAGGGGGCAGCACCTGGGGCTTTGCCCGGACGCTGCGCGACGCACTGGTCTGCGCGGGCCAAACCGTGCATGCCGCCCCGCTGAGCCAGTTCGATCCCGCCCGCTATAGCCATGCCCGGCGTTTCCTGATCCTTGCCGCAACTTATGGCGAGGGCGAATCCCCAGCCGCCGCACGCGGTGTGCTGGCCCGGATCCGCGCATTGAAACAGGCGCCCGCCGCGCCGCTGGCGGTGCTGGGCTTTGGCGACCGCTCGTTCCCCGATTTCTGCGCCTATGCATCCGATCTGGCACAGGCGGGCGCCGATATCGGCTGGGCCCAACTGATGCCGCTGGCGACGGTGGACCGCCAGTCGCCGCAGGATTTCGCCCGCTGGGGCCGCGATCTGGGCGCTGTTCTGGGCCTGCCGCTGGAACTGTCGCATCTGCCCGATGCACCGCAGACCCACATGTTGCGCCTGACCGACCGGCGCGATTATGGCGCCGAAGTGCAGGCGCCCACTGCAATCCTGCGCTTTGCCTTGCCGACCCAGAGCCTGTGGGCGCGGCTGACCGGACAGGGCTTTGCCCGGTTCGAGGCGGGCGATCTGCTGGGCATCCTGCCCGAGGGGGCGACCGTGCCGCGGTTCTATTCGCTGGCCTCCTCGACCCGCGACGGGTTCATCGAGATTTGCGTGCGGCGGCAGCCCGGCGGGCTTTGTTCGGGGCAACTGACCGCGTTGGAGCCGGGCGCGACGGTCGCCGCGTTCTTGCGCCGCAACCCCGAATTTCGTCCGGCGCCGGGCCGTGCGCCCGTGATCCTGATCGGGGCAGGCACCGGGATTGGGCCGCTGGCCGGGTTCTTGCGGGCCAACCGTTCCCACCGCCCGATGCACCTGTATTTCGGCACCCGCACCCCGACCAGTGATCTGCTGTATGATACCGAACTGCGCGACTGGCAAAACGACGGGCGCCTGACCTCGGTCACCACCGCGTTTTCGCGCCACGGGCGGCGCAGCTATGTGCAAGACAGCCTGCGCGCCGATGCCTCCCGGATCGCGCGTCTGATCGCCGGGGGCGCGCAGATCATGGTCTGTGGCGGGCGCGAGATGGCCAGCGCAGTGCGCGGCGCCATGGCCGACATTCTGGCCAGCACCGGCCACACCCCCGCCACGCTGAAAGCCGAGGGCCGCTATGCCGAAGACGTCTATTGATCCCGTCCGCCACGCGCTGAATGGCACAACGATGGGCACGCGCTGGTCGGCGGTGTTCTACGCCCTGCCCGACACGGATCTGACCACGCTGCGGGGCGATTTGCAGGCTGCGGTGGATCAGGTCGATGCGCAGATGTCCACCTGGCGCCCCGACAGCGATCTGATGCGGCTGAACGCGGCGCCGCTGAACACATGGGTCGCCCTGCCCGCGCACCTGACCGAGGTCTTGGCCAAGGCGCTGGACATCGGGCGGGCCAGCAGTGGCGCCTTTGAAATCGCGATGGGCGATGCGATTGCGGCCTGGGGGTTTGGCCCCTCACCTGCCGATCCGCAGGCGATCCGCGCCGCCCGCACCCGGCAGCGGCGCCCCAGCTTCGAGACACTCGATCTGGATGTGCCCGGGCTGCGGGCGCGCAAGACCGCGCCGATCACGCTGGATCTGTCGGGAATTGCCAAAGGCTATGGCGTCGATCAACTGACCCGCGTATTGCGCGATCACGGCGTCACACGGGCGCTTTGCGGCATCGACGGCGAGCTGCGCGCCCTTGGCCCCCACCCCGACGGGCGCGGCTGGTCGGTGGCGCTGGAGCGCCCCGATTTCACCGCCCGCGCGACCCATTCGGTGTTCGAACTGAACGATATCGCCATCGCCACCTCGGGCGATTACCGCCATTGGGTCGATGTCGGCACGCGGCGGTTGTCGCATACGATGGACCCGGCGCGCGGCGCCCCGCTGCTGGACGGTCCGGCCTCGGTCACCGTATTGGCGCCCAGCTGTATCGAGGCCGACGCGCTGGCCAGCGCCTTCATGGTGATGGGCGAGGCGCCGGGCCGGGCACTGGCCGCACGACTGGGGGTCGAGGTGGTGTTTCTGACCGAAACCGACCGCTGCGAACAACCGGCCTGACCGACCGCGCCATGGCCGAAACGGCAAAGCCTCTGGCCATGACCGCCCAAGCGCGATAAACCCCGGCAAAACCGGACCAAAGGCGGGATCATGGCGCGTCACCTCATCACTTCGGCGATTCCCTATATCAACGGCATCAAACACCTGGGCAACCTCGTGGGCTCGCAATTGCCCGCCGATCTGTTCGCCCGCTATCAGCGCGCGCGCGGCAATGAGGTGATGTTCATCTGCGCCACCGACGAGCACGGCACCCCGGCGGAACTCGCCGCCGCCAAGGCCGGCAAGGATGTGGCAGATTATTGCGCTGAAATGCATGATGTGCAGGCCGAGATTGCCCGGGGCTTCCGGTTGAGCTTCGATCACTTCGGGCGTTCGTCCAGTGCGCAAAACCGGGTGCTGACCCAGCATTTCGCGGTCAAACTGGCCGAAGCCGGGCTGATCCGCGAAGTCACCGAGAAACAGATGTATTCGATCACCGACGGGCGTTTCCTGCCCGACCGCTATATCGAAGGCACCTGCCCGAACTGCGGGTTTGAGAGCGCCCGCGGCGATCAATGCGACAACTGCACCAAACAGCTGGACCCGGTCGATCTGATCAATCCGCGCTCGGTGATTTCCGGCTCGACCGATCTGGAACTGCGCGAGACCAAACACCTGTTCCTGCGCCAGTCGGAAATGCGCTCCAAATTGCAGGACTGGATCGACAGCAAGACGGACTGGCCGCTGCTGACCACCTCGATTGCCAAGAAATGGCTGAATGACGGTGACGGCCTGCAAGACCGTGGCATCACCCGCGATCTGCACTGGGGCGTGCCCGCGCAATTCGAGGGTGCGCCCTGGTCGGGCATGGACGGCAAGGTGTTCTACGTCTGGTTCGATGCCCCCATCGAATATATCGCCGCGACCGAGGAATGGGCCGACAAAACGGGCGGCGACTGGGCCCGCTGGTGGCGCACCGACCGCGGTGCGGACGACGTGACCTATACCCAGTTCATGGGCAAGGATAACGTGCCGTTCCACACCCTGTCCTTCCCGGCCACCATCCTGGGCTCGAACGAGCCGTGGAAACTGGTCGATTACATCAAATCCTTCAACTACCTGAACTATGACGGCGGTCAGTTCAGCACCTCGCGCGGGCGCGGCGTGTTCATGGATCAGGCGCTGGAAATTCTGCCCGCCGATTACTGGCGCTGGTGGCTGCTGTCACACGCCCCCGAAAGCGCGGACAGCGAATTCACCTGGGAGAATTTCCAGACCTCGGTGAACAAGGATCTGGCCGATGTGCTGGGCAATTTCGTGTCGCGGATCACCAAGTTCTGCCGCTCGAAATTCGGCGAGGCCCTGCCCGCAGGCGGCGCATGGGGCGAACGCGAGGCCGCGCTGATTGACGAGTTGAACACCCGCATCCGCGCCTACGAAACCTTCATGGAAGAGAAAGAAGTGCGCAAGGCCGCCGCGGAATTGCGCGCGATCTGGGTTGCGGGCAACGAATACCTGCAGGCCGCCGCCCCCTGGACCGTGTTCAAGACCGATCCCGATCAGGCCGCCGCGCAAACCCGTCTCGCGCTCAATCTGGTGCGCCTCTACGCGGTGCTGTCGGCCCCCTTCATCCCGGATGCGTCCGAGGCGATGCTGGCGGGTATGCAAACCGAAGACCGCAGCTGGCCAGCCGATGCGAAAGCCGCGCTCGAGGCTTTGCCGGTGGGCCATGCCTTCACCACGCCCGAAGTGCTGTTCCGCAAGATCGCCGACGAAGAACGCGAAGACTGGCAACAGCGCTTCGCGGGCACGCGCGGCTAAGGGGGCGCTGCCCCCGGCCTTGCGGCCTCCCCCGGGATATTTTGACCAAAGTGAAAGGGTTTGGTTTCACTTTGGTCAAAATATCCTCGGGGGTGAATTCGGCGCAGCCGAAGAGGGGGCAGACAGCCCCCTTTTTCGTTTTCCAGCCGCAGGTTGGGATCAGGCGCCCGCCGCCTTGGCCTGCCATTCGGCCAGCGCGGGGTTGTCTTCGCCGGGGGCCGCCCCCGTGCTCAGTGCCGCCGTCGCGGCAGCCACCACGGGTTTGGTGCGAAAGTAATAGGCTTCGCGCGCCCCGAAATAGAAACTGACAATCGCGCCAAGCAGCCACCACAACGGTTCGGGCACATAATTCAGCCCGACCATCCGCTGCGCGAAACTGACCGGGTCGATCATCGCATAGATGAACAGCCCCAGCGTGCCCAAGGCCAGCATCGGCCGCGGCATCCGGTTCAACCCGTTGACGAACCGATCAAACCAGCCGGGGCGTTCATACTGAAACTCGGCCCCGTGTTCATCCAGCGCCGCCTTGTAGGCGTCATGCGCGGCTTCCATCTTTTTGGTGGCATTGGGCACGAACACCTCCGCGACCGAGGTCGCGGCATTGCCCAGCGCCGTGGTTGCGGCGGACCCGCCAAACACCTTGTCGATCAGCCCCATTTCGCCACCCGTGCCGTGTGATCCGCATCGCTCAGATGAAACCGCGGCGAGATGAACTCTTCGGCGCGCAGGATCCAGCCGCCCTTGCCGCCCTTGCGGGTGCGGGCATATTTGCGGCTGGCGGGGCGGGCATCGGCCAGCGCGTAATAGTAATTGCGCCGCGCAATGCCATAGGCATCGGCAATCAGGCCGGGTGCTGCATCGGCGGCAGCATGGGCTGCGGCCAAGGTCTGCGGCCCCAGAACGCCATCGACATCGACCGCCTGCCCCATCTGCCCCAACAGCTTTTGCAGGATGGTGATCGCATTGGCGCCCGCGTTGACATACATGTCAAAGACGCTGGCCTGCAGCGGCTCGGGCAGGGCGTTCAGCCGCGGCCCTTCGAAGTAATGTTTGACGTAAACATCCGCGGCCTGATCGCGCGTCAGCATCCGCACGTCACGGTCGGTGACGCGGCCATCGCCTGACAGATCCAGCCCCAGGCGCTGCATCGTGCCGATGGTCACGCCGTATTTCGTGGCCCCGCCCGGATCAGCAGGGTCGTTCACATAGCCACCCTCACGGGCAACGATTTCACGTGCAATTTCTGTGACTGATTTCATGGTCCATTTCCCCAGGCTCCCCGGGGAAATGTCTCAGATCAGCGGTTAACGCGGCGCCTACGGGGCGTGCGCTTAACTGTTCGGTTCCTTGTAGACGCCCTGCTCTTTCAGCGCATCCACGACCTCTTTGGGCATATAGCTTTCGTCGTGCTTGGCCAGAATTTCATCCGCGACAAAGGTCGCCCCTTCCATCGAGCCGGTGCCGATCATGCCCTGATTTTCGCCGAACAGATCGGGCAGCACGCCAGTAAAGCGCACCGGAACCACGGCGCCGCCATCGGTGACGTTGAAGGTGATCGTCTCGCCCATGCCACGCTTGATCGAGCCTTCCTCGACCAGCCCGCCCAGACGGAACACCTCGCCCGGTTTGGGCGGGTTTTCAGCCATCTGCGAGGGCGCGCGGAAGAAGTTGATCCCGTCCCGCATCGCATAGCCGATCATCCCGGTCGAGATGATCAGCGCCAAGGCAGCCACGAGCAGCACCTGAATGCGGCGTTTTTTCTTGAGGCTCTTCATTCGCGTTCCCTCCTCGTCGATGGGCTTGAGGGGCCTTGTCGGCCCGCTCTGCCAGCTTGCCCGTGATTTACATCACGGGAACACAGGTGCCAGCATCAGCCCCGCAGTTTCCTCCAGCCCCAGCATCAGATTGGCGTTTTGCATCGCCTGCCCCGAGGAGCCCTTGCACAAATTATCGAGCGCCACGACCACGATCGCCCGGCCCGGCAGCCGGTCGCCCGAAACGCCCACATGCACGTAATTGGAGCCTGCGATGGAACGTGTCGAGGGGAGTGCGCCGAAAGGTAGCACCTCAAGGAACACCTCATCGGCATAGCGCGCCGCCAGTGCCGCGTGAATCGCCGCAGGTTCACCACGGACATAGACCGTCGCCAGAATGCCGCGGTTGAAGGGCATCAGGTGGGGGGTGAACTGCACCCGCACATCGCGCCCCGCCAACAGGCTGAATTCCTGATCAAATTCGCCAAGGTGACGATGCTTGCCACCGGCCGAATAGGGCATTGTGCCGCCCGACAGTTCGGCATGCAGCAGGTTTTCCTTCAGGCTGCGGCCCGCGCCGGACACGCCCGCCTTGAGGTCGATCACAATCTCGTCAAGGTCGATCACGCCCGCCTCGATCAGCGGCCGGATCGCATATTGCCCGGCAGCGGCATTGCAGCCGGTGCCCGCACACAGCCGCGCGCCGCGAATCTGATCACGGTAGAATTCGGTCAGCCCATAGACCGCCTCTTTCTGCAATTCGACCGCCGAATGCGGCTTGCCATACCATTTTTCATATTCCGCCGGATCACGCAGACGAAAATCGGCGGACAGGTCCACCACTTTCAAGTCGCGCGGCAATTCGGCGATCACCGCCTGACTGGTGGCATGCGGCAGTGCGCAAAAGGCCAGGTCGATCTGCGAAAAGTCGATCTCTTCGATCTTGACCAGATCAGGCAGGCACATGTGGCGCAGATGCGGGAACACGTCACCCATCGCCATGCCGGCCTTGCGGTCGCCTGACAGGGCCGTGATTTTCATGCTCGGGTGGGTGGCAATCAGCCGGGCCAGTTCGGCCCCGGTATAGCCGGACGCGCCAAGGATCGCGATTCTCTGGGTCATGGTCATCTCCATGGAAAACGTAAAAAATCAGGCTGCTTCGAACGCGATCTTGCGTCGCAGGAACTGCGTGGCATGGGTCGAGACCGAGCCGGGGTTGCCGGTGGTCAGAAACTTCGACACGGTGCCCGGCCCCTTGAACTCGGGGTGGCGCGTCAGATAGTCGGCCAAGCTTTCGGCGACCAGGCTGGCCTGGGAATAGACCGTGACCCCCGCCCCCAATGCCTCTTGGAAGGTGCTTTGCATCAACGGGTAGTGGGTGCAGCCCAAGATCGCCGCTTGCGGATGCGGCATCCGGCGTTTGAGCGCCTCGACATGGCTTTTCACCAAGGCCTCGGCCAGAATTTCATCGCCCGTCTCGATGGCATCGACGACACCGCCGCAGGGCTGCGCCTCGACATCGACGCCGATCGCGCGATAGGCCAATTCGCGTTGAAACGCGCGCGAGGCCACGGTGGCGGGCGTCGCAAACAACGCGACATGTTTCACCGCCACTTCGCGCGGCGGGCTGTTGTCGCCCCATTGCCGTTCGGTCAGCGCCTCGATCAGCGGCACAAAGACGCCCAGCACGCGTTTGTCTTTCGGCAGCCAGGTTTCCTGCATCCGCTTCAACGCGGCGGCGCTGGCCGTATTGCAGGCCAGAATGACCAGATCGCAGCCCTCGGCCCAAAGCCGTTCAACCGCCGCGCAGGTCAGGTTGAAGATGTCATCGGCATCGCGCACCCCATAGGGCGCGTGGGCATTGTCGCCGAAATAGACAAAGGCCTGATCGGGCAGCCGTTTGGACACGGCGTCATAGACCGTCAGCCCCCCAAGACCGCTGTCAAAAATCCCTACTGCCATGCCTGCCTCCCACGCCTCAGGGTGACGCCCGCGTCTGGCGCGGGTTTCGTCCCTTCTAAGCCGCATCTGCGCGGAAATAAACGCCTCATGTGTGGGCAGGCGCGATCACTCTGCCGCGAGGGGCATTGGCGCACCACCCGCCCGGAACGCCGCCAACAGGGCATCGCGCCGCGCCGCCGCCGTCACGACCGAGGCCTGTTTCACCGGGCCGAAACCCCGGATTTGCAGCGGCAATTCGGCCAGTTCGCGCGCGATGGCTTCGGTCTGCGGGGTGACGCGGGGCAGGATCTCGGCCATGTCGGCCTCGAACTGGGCGATCAGCGCGCGCTCGGTGCGCCGTTCTTCGGTGCGCCCGAACGGGTCGAACACCG
>JAQTYE010000087.1 GCA_028749255.1 Paracoccaceae bacterium
GTCTGGCATGGTCGCGGGCACCCATGGCTCGACCTATGGCGGCAACCCGCTGGGCTGTGCGGTGGGCGCCAAGGTGATGGAAATCGTCACCGATCCCGCCTTCCTGGACGCGGTGAATGCCAAGGCGGGCTTCCTGCGGCAAAAACTCGAAGGTCTGGTCGCGGCGCATCCCGATGTGTTCGAGGCGGTGCGCGGTCAGGGGCTGATGCTGGGCCTGAAATGCAAGGTCGCGCCCGCCGATGTGGTTAAGGCCGCCTATGCGCAAAACCTGCTGACCGTGCCCGCCGCCGACAATGTGCTGCGCCTTCTGCCCGCGCTGAACATTTCGCAGGCCGACATGGCCGAGGCCGTCACCCGCCTCGATGCCGCCGCCACGCAGCTTGAAAACACCAAGGCCTGATTTCTTCTTGGCCAAAATACTCCGGGGGTCCGGGGGCAGCGCCCCTGGCCCGGATACGAAAGACAAACCGATGAACCATTTTCTCGACATTCACAAAACCACCCCCGAAGACCTGCGCGGCATGATCGACAGTGCGCGTGCGATGAAAGACGCGCGCGCCGGCCGCCCGAAAGGCGCGCTGGACGATGACCAGCCGCTCAAAGGCCATATGGTCGCACTGATCTTCGAAAAGCCCTCGACCCGGACGCGCGTTTCCTTTGACGTGGGCGTGCGGCAGATGGGTGGGCAGACGATGGTTCTGTCGGGCAGCGACATGCAGTTGGGCCATGGTGAAACCATTGCCGACACCGCGCGCGTGCTGTCGCGCTATGTCGATCTGATCATGATCCGCACCTTCGAAGAAGAGACCCTGCTGGAGATGGCCGAACACGCCACCGTGCCGGTGATCAACGGGCTGACGAACCGGACGCACCCCTGCCAGATCATGGCTGATGTGATGACCTATGAAGAACACCGTGGCCCGATTGCGGGCAAAAAGGTGGTCTGGTCCGGCGACGGTAACAACGTTTGCGCGTCGTTCCTGCATGCTGCGGGGCAGTTCGGGTTTGATCTGACCTTCACCGGCCCGCCGACGCTGGACCCGGAACGCGAATGGCTGGAGTTTGCCCGCTCCAAAGGCGTGCAGGCTGGGATCGAGCGCGATCCTTTCAAGGCTGTGCAGGGCGCCGATCTGGTCGTCACCGATACCTGGGTCAGCATGCATGACCCGGAATCGGCCAAGGAGCGCCGCCACAACCAGTTGCGCGGCTATCAGGTGAACGAGGCGCTGATGGCCGCGGCCAACCCCGATGCGCTGTTCATGCATTGCTTGCCCGCGCACCGCAACGACGAGGCCACGAGCGCTGTAATGGATGGCCCGCATTCGGTGATCTTCGACGAGGCCGAAAACCGCCTGCACGCGCAAAAGGCGGTCATGCGCTGGTGCCTGGGCAAGTAAGCGCGGGTTTCGACCGGGCAGGGGGCGCTCGCGCCCCCTCGGGCCTGCAGCCCTTCACCCCCTGAGGATATTTCGACCAAGTCGAAAATCATCCAACGCGCGGATCCGGGGCCGTGAAAAACCGACGCCCGGCTCGGGCCGCAGAGGGGCGGGTAAGCCGGGCGTCTTCGACTTGGACGGTCATCGGCGTCCCCGCCTGTACCGTAAGCTCAACTTGGCAGAGTTTGGTTAACAAAGGCTTTCCGCCCTTCGACTTGGACAAAATATCCCGGGGGTGAGGCCCGTTTGGGCCGAGGGGGCAGCGCCCCCTCAGGTGCCGCGGGGCTTGGCGCGGGTTGTCGGATCTGCCTCGCGCGGGTTTTCTGGCCAGGGGTGGCGCGGGTAACGGCCACGCATTTCCTTGCGGACCTCGGCATAAGATCCGTCCCAGAACCCGGGCAGATCCATTGTCACCTGAATCGGTTTCATCCCCGGGCTGAGCAGACTGATCCGCAGCGGGTGGCGTTTGGGTCCCACGGTCGGATGGACCGTTACGCCATACATCTCGGGCAGCTTGACCTCGATCGCCGGGGCCGCACCGTCATAGTCAATGGGCACGCGGCGGCCCAAGGGTGTTTCGAAATGGCTTGGCGCCAGACGGTCGAGCAGGCTCATCTGCTCCCAGTCGAGCTGCGCGCGCAGGGCTTCGGTCAGATCCAGGCCGCGCAGGTCGGCCTCGGTCCGCTTGCCGCGCAGGAAGGGCAGCAGCGCCGTGCCCGCCAGCAGCACTTCGTCGCTCAGGTCCGGCAAATCGGCGCCATCGGCGCGCAAGATGTCCAGGCGCGCCCGAAACCGCCGCGCGGCGGGGGTGAAGGTCAACCCGATCTGGCGCAGCCCGTCCAGCGCGCCGCGCGCCAGCGCCTCGGGTGGGGCATCGGGCCAGTGCCGATCCTCCAGCACCAGTGCGCCGAACCGTTCCTGCCTGCGTGCGACCACGCGGCCTTCGCGTTTCGACCATTCGCAGACATCGACCCAGCCGATCTGATCGCGATAGAGCGCGCGCAGCTCGGCATCGGCCAGCGCGATGCCTTGCCGCACCCGGGCTTCGCGCGGGTCGCCATCCAGATCGGTGGCGACGATCAACCGCGATTTCGCCAGAGCGTCCAGCGCATCCACCACCGCGCCCTTGCCGCCTGACAACACATAGCGCGCCTCGTCGCCCTTGCGGCGCAACCCGATCCGGTCGGGATAGGCCAGGGCTGCCATCTCGGCCAGGCTGAAGGGCCGCGCGAGGCCCGGCTGCACCATCCGTGCCAGACGTTTCGCTTCGGTACGGATCCGGTCAACCGTGCCGCGATGGACGCTGTGCGGGTGATCTGATTCGTAGCGCCCGGGATTGGCCACGGCGGCGATGCGCAGGGACAGATCGGCGGGCGCGCCCCGGATCGGGTCGCGCTCGGCCAGCGTGGCGGCCAGTGTGGCGGCGGCGGGGCCTGCGGTGACCAGCATGTGACCCAGCCGCGGATGCAGCGGCAGCGCGGCCAGCGCCCGGCCATGCGCGGTGATGTGGCCGCGAGCGTCAAAGGCGCCGAGCCCGGTCAGCAGCGCGCGCGCCTCGGCCAGTGCTGGCGCGGGGGGCGGTGTCAGAAAGGCCAGATCGGCCCCGTCCGACCCCCAAAGTGCCAGTTCCAGCGCCAGCCCCGACAGATCGGCCACGGCAATCTCGGGCGGGGCGAAGGCGGGCAGCGCGCCCTCTTCCCCCTTGGTCCAGAGCCGATAGCACAGCCCCTCGGCCACGCGGCCCGCCCGGCCGCGGCGTTGTTCCGCCTCGGCGCGGCTGACCCGTTCGGTGACCAGTCGCGCCATGCCGGACGCCGGATCAAACCGCGCGCGGCGGGCGCGACCGGCATCGACCACCACGCGAATATCCTGAATCGTCAGCGAGGTTTCCGCGATCGAGGTGGCCAGCACCACCTTGCGCCCGCTGGCTGCGGGGGCGATGGCGGCGCGCTGGGCGGCGAAGTCCATCGCGCCGAACAGCGGGCGCAGCACCACATCGGCGGGCAGCCGGGGCTTCAGCAGCGCCTCGACCCGGCGGATTTCGCCCTCGCCCGGCAGGAATACCAGAACGCCGCCGCCCAGGCCGCTTTCGGCGCTCTCATGCACGGCCTGCTCGACCAATCCGGCGACGGCGGCCTCCAGCCGCATCCCCGTCGCAAGGGGGCGGCCCAGCCAGCGGGTTTCGACCGGATAGGCGCGGCCTTCTGACCGCACCACGGGCGCATCCCCCAAAAGCGCGGCCACCGGCTCGGCATCCAGTGTTGCGGACATCACCACGATCTGCAGATCTTCGCGCAGCGCGCTGCGGGCCTCCCAGACCAGCGCAAGACCCAGATCGGCGTTCAGGCTGCGTTCGTGAAATTCGTCGAAGATTACCAGACCGATGCCGGTCAGCTCCGGGTCGGACTGGATCATCCGGGTCAGAATGCCCTCGGTCACCACTTCGATCCGGGTCGCGCGCGAGGTCTTGGCCTCGCCGCGGATGCGGTAGCCGACGGTCTGGCCGACGGGTTCGCCCAGTGTTTCGGCCATCCGTTCGGCTGCCGCGCGCGCGGCCAGACGGCGCGGTTCCAGCATCACGATCCGCCCCGTCACCTGATCCAGCAATGCGAGCGGAACGCGTGTGGTTTTCCCTGCGCCGGGCGGGGCCATCAGCACGGCACGGCCTGCGCGCGCCAAAGCGGACTTCAGCGCGGGCAGGGCATCATCTATGGGTAAACGGTCACTCACACCGCCTTATCGCCGTTTCAGCCGACCTTTGCCATAGATCGTGTCGGTCGAAATTTCGACCACGCGCAACCGCCCGTCGCTGGTGGGCGCATAGGTCAGCACGAAGGGGAAGCGACTTTTCTCGGCCATTTCCTTGTCCGAGAACCCTTCGAGGCGGCGGTATTCGCCTGCGCATTTCACGCCTTCGCCCGCGGGTTGCGGGGCCTGCAATGCGACCTGCGACCGACGGGCGCCGTCATACATCGTGACCTTCAGCTTGCAGGCCTCGTCACGCGGCACATCGCGCAGCACCGCATAAAGCGCGGTCAGCGGGTCAATGGTGCCGCCCTGCTTTTCCGGTGCGACATCGCGGTCGCGCGGCGTGCGCGGCGGATTACGGGTAACCGAAACCGGTTTGCCGTTCTTGTAGACGATGCCATGCTCGGTCGTGTTACCCGAGCGCAGCGCGGTTTCGGCGAAATGCTGGGGCGTGAAGACCCCATTCGCATAGCCGCCGGAAACCCGCGCGTCATAGCGGATGGTTTTCAGCACGCCGACCAGACCGGCGGTTTTCATCACGCCATTGGCGCCGTAGGAGTTCCCTTCGATTTTGCCGTCGATGGTCAGCCGTCCGGCGGTGATGCCCTTGAGCACCACGTCAAAATCAATCCGGTCGGTTTGATCGGCCTGCACTGGCAGCGCCAGTGATACGACGGTGGCCAATGCCAGCGGCAGGCTCCGGCGCAGAGGGGGACGGCGCGCGGCTTGGGTCAGGGAAACCATGTTACTCCTCACGAATTCTGCCTTCACTCTGGACATACACTGCCGCAAGGGGGCAAGAAACCGAAACCGCTTCACGTTTTCTGACGGTTTCGTCAGATCCCCACTGATCCGAAGGCCTTTTCGATGACCGTTCAGACGTCTGCCGCCGATATTGCCCCGAAAATCCTGCAAGGGGACCGTCGTGCGCTGGCCCGGGCGATCACGTTGGTCGAATCGGGGCGCGCCGATCACCGCGCGCAGGCTGCGGCGCTGCTGGAGGCATTGGCCCCGGCCGGGCGTCAGGCGCTGCGCATCGGGTTGTCGGGCACGCCGGGGGTTGGCAAGTCCACGTTCATCGAAAGCTTCGGGTTGATGCTGACGGCGCAGGGGCTGAAGGTTGCGGTGCTGGCGGTCGATCCCAGTTCGGCGCGCTCGGGGGGCTCGATCCTGGGCGATAAAACCCGGATGGAGCGGCTGTCGCGTGATCCTTTGGCATTTATCCGGCCCTCGCCCAGCCAGGCACAGTTGGGCGGTGTCGCACGACGCACCCGCGAGGCCGTGTCGCTGTGCGAGGCGGCGGGGTTTGACGTGGTGCTGATCGAAACCGTGGGGGTGGGGCAGTCGGAAACCCTGGTGGCCGAGATGACCGATCTGTTCATCCTGTTGATGGCGCCTGCCGGGGGCGATGAACTGCAGGGCGTCAAGCGCGGCATCATGGAAATGGCCGACATGATTCTGGTCAACAAGGCGGATGGCGATCTGAAGCCCGCCGCGATGCGCACCGTGTCGGATTACGCGGGCGCGCTGCGGCTGTTGCGCAAGCGTCCGCAAGACCCCGAGGGCTTCCCCAAGGCGTTGCCCGTGTCTGCGCTGGCCGAGGATGGGTTGGCCAAGGCCTGGCAGGATATGACCACGCTGGCCGACTGGCGCCGCGAGAACGGCCATTTCGCCCGCCGCCGCGCCGAGCAATCGCGCCACTGGTTCGAAACCGAGGTGCGCGAAGGCCTGTTGGCGCAGCTGACCGCCACGCCCGAGGCGCGCGCTAAATTGCAGGCGCTGGGGGACGCGGTGGCGGCGGGGCGATCTGCACCTGCGGCGGCTGCGGCGGAAATGCTGGCGATTTTGAAAGGCTGAATGCCCAGCTTTGACAAGACCATAGCCCCGGTCGGCGGCCGGGGCTTTTTGCTGGCTGGTTCTGTCTTTGCCCCCGCCGACCCCCAAGGGTATGAGGACGGCGGGGGCAGAGCTTGGTCGTCAGGCGCGCCAGAAGGGAGACCGGCGGCAGCCCGCATCGCAAGAGCCGCACCAAGGCTCGGGAAGGCCGGGGCGCAGCATCCCCCCCACGACAGGGACGCGTTTCGGGGCGGGGGAAAGGACAAGGCGCGCAGTCGGGAAGCCTGCGCGGCCCGGCTTAGTTACCCGGCATCTGCATCGGCATCTTGCCGTCGGGGGCGCCATGTATCATCTGCATTCCGCCCATCGGCATGTTCATCATGCCCTGGCCGTCGCGTTTCAGGTCAACGGGCACATCAACGGGCACGTCGCCCGCCTGTTCGAAATGCAGCACCAGGTGCAGCACATCGCCGTCGGCCACGGCCTGTTTCAGGCCCAGGAACATGACATGGTCGCCGCCACGTTGCAGTGCGTGGCTGCCGTGCATCGGGATCTCGAACCCCTCGGGCACTTCGACCATCTGCATCACGCCGTTTCCATCGGAAATATGGGTGTGCAACTCGGTCCGGTCCGCCACGTCGGAACTGACGCTCACCAAGCGGTCGGCCTGCATGCCGTGGTTTTCGATCACCATGAACGCGGCACCCGACTTCGACATCGTGGTCGAGACCCGTGCATAGGGATCGGTGATCACGATGTCACCGGCAGCTGCGGGGAGTGCAAAAGCAACCGCAGTCGCGGCAAGGATCATTTTGAAGGGGGGCATGCCCGTCTCCTGTCTGGTCTGAATACTGAAACGAAGGACTCAGATCAGGGCAGGCGGACCACGCGCCCGCGCAATCGGCGCGGACTGGGCGCTCAGGCGGACTGGCACGGGCGCTTCGATCCGCTCCACCCGCCCTTCGGGACGCGTGAGGACGGGCGGCGGTGTATCGAGCGCGGCCATCAGGCCAAGCACCATGTCGGGGCACAAATGAACCGGGCCAACGGGGTCACCGTTCGCATCTACCGAGATCGTGGTCACCCCGTAACCGGTGCAGATCACAACCTCTCCGGCCACACGCGTCTGTCCCCGGGCGATGGCCATGGTCAGGCTCGTCGCCGCAAGGATTGCCGCCAGAACAACGGCGGTCACGATGCGAAGGTTCCGGTTCATGCGCCAAATCTAGCGCGACGAATCGGGGTGCGCCAGTGCTTAGGTCAAGTCACCGCGGCCTTACGGAAATAAATTGGTGCAGCACAGCGGGGCGCAGAAATGCAAAAGCCCCGCCAAAGCGGGGCCTTTTCATCAGTGTTCGCAAAGATCAGGCGGCGGCCTGAGCCTTGGCGATCGCTTTTTTGATTTTCAGAGCCGAGATCGACAGCTCGTCATCCTTGGCTTTTGCCAGGAAGGCGTCGAGCCCGCCACGGTGGTCAACCGAGCGCAGGCCAGCGGCCGAAATGCGCAGTTTGAACGACTGACCCAGAACGTCCGAGATCAGGGTAACATCGTTCAGGTTCGGCAGAAAGCGGCGACGCGACTTGTTGTTCGCGTGGCTCACGTTGTTGCCCGTCATCGGGCCTTTGCCGGTAAGTTCGCAGACGCGCGACATGGCATCAATCCTTCGTTTCCTCGGGGCGTGATCGCCCGTCTTTCCTAACACCAACGGGCGCCGTCAATGCAGCGCCCGGAAATCCGTTTGCGGGGGATAGGGGCAAACGGGGCCTTCGTCAAGCGATTCATTACAACCTGATGACGGGATTTGCCAGTCACGCCAGCATCTCGCGCACCCATGCGGGCACGATTTCGGTGGCGGGACCGTGGCGCGCCTCGTCGAACCAGCGTGAGCCCGACGACGGGTCCAGATTCAGCTCCAGCGTAGGGACCCCGGCACGCACAGCATCCTGAACGAAACCCGCCGCCGGATAGACATTGCCCGAGGTGCCGATCGACACAAACAGATCGGCGGCACGTAGCGCGGTCCAGATCTCGTCCATCTGATAGGGCATTTCGCTGAACCAGACGATGTCGGGGCGCGTGGCAGGCGCGCGGCAGGCGGGGCAAAGGTCGGTGCGATGCATCACTGCGGGCGCGGGCCAGCGGTGGTCGCAAGCCGCGCACAGCGCCCCGTTCAGCGTGCCATGCATATGGATGATGTTCTGCGACCCGCCCCGTTCGTGCAGATCATCCACGTTTTGCGTGACCACCAGAACGGCATGGCGACCATCCGATTCCAGGTCAGCCAGGGCGCGATGGGCGGCGTTGGGTTCGGCTGCTGCCGCCGCTGCGCGCCGCGCATTGTAGAAGTGATGCACCAGGCCGGGGTCGGCGGCGAATCCCTCGGGCGTTGCCACATCTTCGATCCGGTGTTCTTCCCACAGCCCGTCCTCGGCGCGAAAGGTCCGAATCCCGCTTTCCGCAGAAATCCCCGCGCCGGTCAGAATCACGATCTTGGCCATCGCCGTCCCCTTCGTTATCAATGCCCTATGCGTATCTTGTTTCTCTGCCTTGGCAATATCTGCCGTTCCCCCGCCGCCGAAGGCGTGTTTCGCACACTGGCCAGCGAGGCCGACTTGCCGGTCACCGTTGACAGCGCGGGCACCGGTGATTGGCACGCGGGTGAGCCGCCCTATGGCCCGATGCAGGCCGCAGCCCGGGCGCGCGGCTATGACCTGAGCGCGCTGCGTGCGCGGCAACTGACCCGCGCAGATTTCGACGCGTTCGATCTGATTCTGGCGATGGACAGGCAAAACCTGCAGGACGCAGCGCGGCTGGCGCCCAAGGACGCGCGCGCTGGACTGCGGTTGTTTCTGGACGGCATGGCGGGCACGCAAGACGTGCCCGATCCGTATTACACCCGCGAATTTGACGCCTGCGTCACGCTGATTGAACAGGGCGCGCGGGCGCTGATTGCGCGGCTTCAGCCGCCGCAGTAGGCTTCGGCGGTGCTGGCGAAGGATTTGTAGCGCAGCCAGAAATCCTCGTCGGATTTGCGGTCGGACTGGCGCACTTCCTGCGCTTTGTGCGGGTCTTTGAAAAACACCGAGGCGCGGCGTTGATCGCCCCGCGACAGGGTCATGTCCGCGACCTGCTGAATGCAGCCGCACAGCTGACGATTCGCGGCTGAGCGCCCGGCACTCAGACAGGCGTTGTCGATCGGGCCCGCATGGGACTGCGTCACGCCCAAGGCCACAAACGCCACCGCAAGGAGGGAAGTCTTCATTGCTCTGCCTCTCAGGATTTCGGCGGGGTCACGGCCCCGGCCTGTTATTTGCACAGCATTATAGAAAAAATCGCAAGATTTCACAATAACGCGCGCGAAAATCCGCTGAGTGGCCTGCGTGCAGATCCCCTTCTACCAGTGTTGGTGGCGGGGGAAACCCGGCCCGCAAATGCTGGGCCGGGGCGGGGTCAGGCGATGACCTCGGCCTCGTAACCGGCGGCTTTCAGCGCGGCCAGAACGGTGGATTCGGGCAGGCCGTTCACTTCGATTTCGCGGTCTTCGAGACTCACCACTGCTTTGCCGCCGACTTCGACAATCGCGGCTTCGACGGCGGCCTTGCAATGGCCGCAGGTCATGTTGGGAATGGACAGGATCATTGGGGGCTCCATCGGGATTTTCCTCAGATGTGCGCCGCGCGCGGGCAAAGTCAATGGGCCGCGGCCGCCCCGCGCACCAGTCGGCGCAACATCCACCAGACCAGCAGCCGATGCGCAGGCCCGACCGCCAGCATATAGGCGCGGCCATAGCGATTATGCGTGACAACCGAGGAGGTGATCGCGATTTCGGTGCCGCCGGGCGCGGGCGTTGCGGTAACACAGGTCAGCACATCCAGATGCCGGTCGCGTTCGCTCAGCAGTAGGCGTTCGGGCGTGACCTCTTCGATCAGAAAGAAATCGAGCCGCTCGCCCGCAGCGACCGTTTCGCGCCGCGCGCCGGTAAAACCGCCGATCTGTTTGACGCCAAAACGCGCGGAAATCGCATCGCGAATACGAAACGCCAGCGCAATACCGGGCACAGGCTGCGCCATCACCGCATTCCACGCCGCCAAGGCATCAAGCCGTCGCGGCACCACCGCCCGCGCAACATGGCAAAACCGACACTCTGACGCGGGCGCCAAGAGGCGCGCGACAGGCGGAAAATCGGGCGGTGCGGGGAAGGATTGGGGGAACATCACAGCACTCTTTGTCATACCATCGCGGGCAGCTTGCCACGCAATGCGGGACTGGGCCAGCACGCTGCGCAAATCCCCCTTCCCGGCCCCTGTGTTTGCAGCTATATCGCGCCCATGACCCAGCTCGATCACATCCGAAATTTCTCCATCGTGGCGCATATCGACCACGGCAAATCCACCCTCGCCGACCGGCTGATCCAGCTCACCGGCACGGTGGCTGCGCGCGATATGAAGGCGCAGATGCTCGACTCGATGGATATCGAGCGCGAGCGGGGCATCACCATCAAGGCCAACACGGTGCGGATCGAATATCCCGCCAAGGATGGCCAGACCTATATTCTGAACCTGATCGACACCCCCGGCCACGTTGACTTTGCTTACGAAGTCAGCCGTTCGATGCGCGCGGTCGAGGGCAGTTTGCTGGTCGTCGATGCCTCTCAGGGTGTCGAGGCGCAGACCCTGGCCAACGTCTATCAGGCGATTGATGCAGGCCATGAGATTGTGCCGGTGCTGAACAAGATTGATCTGCCCGCCGCCGACCCGGATGCCGTGCGCGCCAATATCGAGGACGTGATCGGCATTGACGCCAGTGACGCGATTCCGATTTCGGCGAAATCGGGTCTGGGTATTCCCGACGTTCTGGAAGCCATTGTCACCCGACTGCCCGCACCGAAAGGTGACCGCGATGCGCCGCTGAAGGCGATGCTGGTTGACAGCTGGTATGACAGCTATCTGGGCGTTGTCGTCATGATCCGGGTGATGGATGGCGTCATCAAAAAAGGCGACCGCATCAAGATGATGCAGACCGGCGCGGTTTACGGCATCGACAAGCTGTCGGTGTTGAAACCGCAGATGGTCGATATTGCCGAACTGGGCCCGGGCGAGATTGGCGTGTTCACCGCGTCAATCAAACAGGTGCGCGACACCCGCGTCGGCGACACGATCACGCATGAGAAAAAACCCTGCGCAACCGCGCTGCCGGGCTTCAAGCCTGCGCAACCCGTGGTGTTTTGTGGCTTGTTCCCGGTCGATGCCAATGATTTCGAACCGCTGCGCGATGCCATCGAAAAGCTGGCGCTGAATGACGCGTCGTTCAGCTATGAAATGGAAACCTCGGCTGCGCTTGGCTTTGGCTTCCGCTGCGGCTTCCTGGGGCTTTTGCACCTTGAGGTGATCCGCGACCGTCTGGAACGCGAATATGATCTGGATCTGATCACCACCGCGCCCTCGGTCGTGTTCAAGCTGCATATGAAAGACGGCGAGGTACGCGATCTGCACAACCCCGCCGACATGCCCGATCTGACGCTGGTCGATCACATTGAAGAGCCGCGGATCAAAGCCACGATCATGGTGCCCGACGAATATCTGGGCGACGTGTTGAAGCTGTGCCAGGACCGGCGCGGCATTCAGATGGACCTGACCTATGCCGGTTCGCGCGCGATGGTGGTCTATGACCTGCCGTTGGCCGAGGTGGTGTTCGATTTCTACGACCGGCTGAAATCGGTGACCAAGGGCTATGCGTCGTTCGACTATCAGATCAGCGAATACCGCGAGGATTTCCTGGTGAAAATGTCGATCCTGGTCAATGACGAGCCGGTCGATGCGCTGTCGATCATGGTGCACCGCGACCGCGCCGAGGCACGGGGCCGCGCGATGGTGGAAAAGCTGAAAGAGCTGATCCCGCGGCACATGTTCAAGATCCCGATTCAGGCCGCCATCGGTGCGCGCGTGATCGCCCGCGAAACGCTGAGTGCGATGCGCAAGGACGTGACCGCGAAATGCTATGGCGGCGACGCGACCCGGAAGAAGAAGCTTTTGGAAAAGCAGAAGGCCGGGAAAAAGAAGATGCGCCAGTTCGGCAAGGTCGAGATTCCGCAGACGGCGTTCATCTCGGCGCTGAAAATGGACGACTAAACAGCTTTGGCTTCGGCCAGGGGAATGCCGCCGTGCCTTTGGGGCCCGGCGGCATTTTCATGTCCGGCGCATTGTAAAATAATTTGCGTATATGCAAAATTAGTGCATATTTGGCGGGAACCGAAAGGAACCCGTCATGCTGAAAGCGATTCACCGAGAGGCGCCCGACACCCCGCCCGGCACGCCCGAGCCGCTGGCGCTGGGCGATAACCTGCGGGCGATCCGACAAGATCGCGGCCTGACACTGACCGCGCTGGCCGCGCAAAGCGGGGTTTCGGCGGCCAGCCTGTCGCGGATCGAAAGCGCGCAGTTGTCACCGACCTTCGAGGTGCTGGTGAAGATCTGCAAAGGGTTGGATCTGGCGATCCCCGAACTGCTGAATTACCGCCGGATGCAGCGGCTGTCGGGGTGGCGCTCGATTGCGCGGGCGGGGCAGGGGCAGGTGATCGAAACCCCGCAGTATCGGCTTGAACCGCTGTGCAACGATGTGGCGGCGAAACCCTATCTGGTGTTTCGCGCGACGATTCTGGCGCGTTCGCTGGATGCGTTCGAGGCGCTGCAAAGCCATCCGGGGCAAGAACAGATCGTCGTGCAAAGTGGGCGGGTGCGGGTTCACACCGAACATTACGCCCCCGTTGATCTGGGCCCCGGCGACAGTTTTGCGTTCGACAGTGCGATGGGCCATGCGCTGATTTCCCTCAGCGCCGCCCCGGCCGAGGTTCTTTGGGTCTGCGACCTGCACGAGACCCCCTAAGGAGAGACAGATGCAAGACGATCCGATCGTGGTGATCGGCGCGGGGGTCATCGGCACGATGACGGCGCGCGCCTTGGCAAAACGGGGGCGGCGGGTGATCGTGATCGAGCGGCTGCCCGGCGCGGCGCAGCTGTGTTCGCGCGGTAACGCCGGGATGATGGCGGTGGGCCACGCCAAGGCCTGGGCCGAACCTGCGGCCATTCCGGCATTGGGCCGTGCGCTGTTGGGGCGCGCGCCGGGCATTCGCGTGACGCGGCTGATGGACCCTGCGCTGTGGCGTTGGGGCGTGGAGTTTTTGCGCCACTGCACCAGTTCTGCCAACGTGGTGAACTCGGACCGCGAGCGACGGTTGAGCCGCTATAGCCGCGACATGTTGCAAACGGCCGAGGCCGAGATGGGCCTGCCGGTCGCGACATGGCATGACGGCGCGCTTTATCTGTTTCAGGACGCCGCGCAGTTCCGCAGCTATGCCGCCAAGGTCGGCACGGGCGACGAGATCACGGCATTGAGCCGTGACGACTTGATCGCGCGCGAACCCGGGCTGGCGGCGATGCGCGATCGTTTGGCGGGGGGCTTGCTGAGCCGGATTGATTCTGTCGGCGATTGCCATCTGTTCACGGGGCGCACTGCCGCGTGGTTGGCCGAAAACGGCGTCGAATTTCAATATGATACCGATGTCACCGGGTTCATCCGCAGGCTGGGTCGGATCACGGCGGTGCAGACCAGTGCGGGCCCGATTGCCTGTGCCGGTGTGGTGCTGGCAACCGGGGTCGAGACGCCGGACCTGACCCGACCTTTGGGCTTTGCGCCTGCGATCTATCCGGTCAAGGGCTATTCCGGGACTTGGCAGATCACCGATCCTGCGGGCGTGCCGAAGCTGCCCTTTGTCGATGAAACCGAATTGCTGGCCGTGGCCAATTACGGTGATCGGCTACGGGTCACGGCGATTGCCGAATTCGCCGGGCGTGACCGCAGCCTGCCAGCGGATCGCGTCAAATTGCTGGACGATTATGTCCGCCGTAGCTTTGGCACGGCGGTCGATCTGGATACCCCCGAATTCTGGACGGGCCTGCGCCCGACCACCCCTGCCGGGCCGCCCTACTTGGGCCGGGTGCGGCGGTTCGACAATCTTTGGATCAATGCCGGTCACGGCCAGCTTGGCTGGACGATGAGCCTGGGCGCCGCCGAAGTTCTGGCGCAGGCGATGGCTGGCGAAACCCCGGTGCTGCGCGATGTGTCGTCGCGCGCGCGCTGGCTTGAGGCATTGTGAGGAAACATGCACGTTCTGACCCTGGAAGAAACCCGCGCCGCACTGCCGTTCGGGCCGCTGATCGACGCGTTGGACGCGGGCTTTCGCGCGGGCGCCGAGGTGCCGCTGCGCCACCATCACCCGATGCACAACCCAAGCGGTGCCGACGACATGCTGTTGCTGATGCCCGCGTGGCAAGCAGCGGGCTGGGGCGGGGTGAAAATCGTCAACGTCCATCCGGGCAATGCGGCGCGCGGTCTGCCTGCGATTGCGTCGAGCTATATCTTGTTTGACCGGGCCACCGGCGCGCACAAGCTGCTGCTGGATGGCGGTGAGCTGACTGCGCGGCGCACGGCGGCGGCCTCGGCATTGGCCGCGAAACGGTTGGCCCGGCGCGACAGTCGCCGTCAGCTGATTGTGGGGGCGGGGCGTGTTGGCGCCAATCTGGCGCAGGCTTATCGCGCCGCGCTGCCGATCGAGGCGGTCGAGATCTGGAGCCGCACCAGCGCTTCGGCCGAGGCGCTGGCCGCTGATCTGCGCGGGCAGGGCATTCCGGCAGTGGCTGCGCCCGACCTGCAGGCTG
>JAQTYE010000088.1 GCA_028749255.1 Paracoccaceae bacterium
TCGACCTCGCGCATGCCCGGCTGATGTTTCGGGTCAACCATCTGGGGTTTTCAAACTACACCGCGTTTTTCAGAACCTTCGACGCGCGGCTGGCGTTCGACCCGGCCGATCCACAGGCGATGGTGCTGCATGCGACGGTCGATCCGGCCTCGATCGAGACCCTGTTCCCCGACCCGGGGTTCGATTTCAACGCGGTGATCGCAGGCCCCGAGTTTCTGGACGCCGCGCAGTTCCCCGAGATGCGGTTTGACAGCACCAAGATTACCCTGACCGCACCGGATCGTGCCGCGCTGACCGGCAACCTGACCCTGCACGGGGTCACCCGCCCGGTGACCCTGCGGGCCACGTTCAACGGCGGGTATGGCGGTCATCCGATGGACCCGGGTGGCGCGCGGGTGGGGTTTTCGGCCACTGGCACACTCTTTCGCTCCGATTTCGGGATGGGGTTTGGCATTCCCGAACCGGGCAGCGCCTTGGGGGTGTCCGATGCGGTCGAGATCGTGATCGAGGCCGAATTCATCAACCCCGCCGCCTCGGGCGTGCAGGTCGGACCCTGAACGCCCTAGTGCGTGGTGATTTTCGCCAGCAACGCCAACACTTTTGGCCCTAGGGCCGCGACGACCAGCGTCACACCGGCAGGGCTTGGGTGGATATTGTCGTCCTGCATCAGATTGGCGCCGATCCGGTCCTCCAGCGACAGCGCGGCAATCGGGCCAAGCAGGTTTGGCACCAGAACCGCGTCGTATTTTTTCGCCAGATCGGGCCAGATCGCGTCGAATTCGGCCTGATATTCCGCGCCGTAATTTCCCGGCGCGGGCAGACCCGCCAGCAGCACGGGCAGGCCGCGCGCTTGCACCGTGGCCAGCATCGCCTCCAGATTGGCGCGCGCCTCGGCGGGGGGCAGGCCGCGCAGCAGGTCGTTGCCGCCCAGGGCGATCATCACCGCATCGACATCCGGCGTCAGCGACCAGTCGAGCCGCGCCCGCCCGCCTGCCGTGGTGTCGCCCGACACGCCCGCATTGATCACCGTGACATCGGCGCCCTGCGCGCGCAGCCATGCCTGCAATTGCGGCACCAACCCGTCTTCGGGCGCCGCCAACCCATAGCCCTGCGTCAGGCTGTCGCCCAATGCCAGCAGGGTCACCGGCGCGGCCAGCGCCGGGCTTGCGGCGAAAATTACCGCCGCCGCAAGGTTGCGCGCGGCCCGGATCGGCCCATATCCCTTTGAGACCCAACGAAAGACAGATTTCATGACCGACCCTGTTCTGAGCCTTTCCGACGCCCGGTTGACGCTGGACGGCAATGCAGGCCCGGTCGAGATTTTACGGGGCATCACGCTGGCGGTGGCGCGGGGTGAAAGTGTGGGGCTCACGGGGCCGTCGGGGTCGGGCAAATCATCGCTCCTGATGCTCATGGGCGGGTTGGAACAGGCCACGGGTGGCACGGTCACGGCGCTGGGCCAGGATCTGTCGCGCATGGGCGAGGATGATCTGGCGCGGTTCCGCAGGGGGAATATGGGGATCGTATTCCAATCCTTCCACCTGATTCCGACAATGACCGCACTGGAAAACGTGGCGCTGCCGCTGGAAATCGCCGGGGCGGGGGATGCGTTCGACCGCGCCGGGGCGGAATTGGCGGCCGTGGGGCTGGCCCATCGCGCAGGCCATTACCCCAGCGAGATGTCGGGCGGCGAGCAGCAGCGCGTGGCGCTGGCCCGCGCGATGGCACCGCGCCCGGCGATCTTGCTGGCGGATGAACCCACCGGCAATCTGGATGCCGCCAATGGCGCGGCGATCATGGATCTGCTGTTTGGACTGCAGGTGCGTTATGGCGCGACGCTGATCATGGTGACCCATGCGCCCGAACTGGCCGCACGCTGCGACCGGGTGGTGGCGCTGGCCGACGGGAGGCTGGCATGAGCCTTGCCCTGCGTCTGGCGGCGCGTGAGCTGCGCGGGGGCTTGCGCGGGTTTCGGGTTTTTGTGCTGTGCCTGATGCTGGGGGTGGCCGCGATTGCCGCCGTTGGGTTGGTGCGCGGGGCCATCCGTGGCGGGCTGGCCGATCAGGGTGCGGTCTTGCTGGGCGGTGACGCGCAATATGAATTCACCTATCGCCGCGCTACGCCGGACGAACGCGACTGGATCATCGGGCGCGCGCAGACGGTTTCCGAGGTGATCAGCTTTCGCTCGATGCTGGCGGTGGGCGACGAGCGCGCGCTGACGCAGGTCAAGGCGGTCGATGGCGCCTATCCGCTGGTCGGGCAGATGGCGCTGGATCCGCCGGTGGGCATGGCGGCGCTGGCGGGCATTGGTGGGCGGCCGGGGATTTTTCTGGATCCGGTTCTGGCGGATCGCCTGGGGTTGCAGATTGGCGATCCGGTCAGTCTGGGCGGGATCGACTTCGTGCTGATGGCACGGATCATGCGCGAACCCGACAGCACGGGCACCGGCTTTGCGCTGGGGCCGCGCTCGGTTGTGGCCAGTACCACGCTGGAGGGCACGGCGCTGCTGGCACCCGGTGCCCTGTATGAAAGCCAATATCGTGCCATCCTGCCGCCCGGTTCGGATCTGGAGGCAGCAAAGACCGCCGCGCAAACCCGATTTGACGGGGCCGGCATGCGCTGGGCCGACAGTCGCCGCGCGGCGCCGGGGGCCGAACGATTTGTTGATCGGCTGGGGTCTTTTCTGGTGCTGGTCGGGTTGGCGGGGCTGGCCGTGGGCGGCGTCGGCATTTCCGCCAGTGTGACCGCCTGGCTGGAGCGCAAGGCCGAAACCGTGGCCACCCTGCGCGCGTTGGGGGCCACCGGCGCCACGATCCGCGCGGTGTTCCTGTGGCAGCTGGCGGGGCTGGGCGTGCTGGGCATCGGCGCCGGGCTGGGGGTTGGCACGGGTGCGGTGCTGCTGGCCTCGGGCGCGATTGCAAAGGCGATGCCGATTCCGGTCGAGATTGCGATCCGCGTGCGCCCGCTGGCCGAGGCCGCGATCTATGGCGCGCTGGTGGCGGCGATTTTCGCGCTTTGGCCGCTGGGGCGGATGGCGGCGATGCGGGCGGCAACGTTGTATCGTGACACCGGGCCCGCGCGGCGGGGGCGGCCGGGCTGGGGCACGGTGGTGCTGGTTGTGGCGCTGTTGGCCGTTTTGGTGGCGCTGGCGGTGTGGTTCTCGGGGTTGTGGGCGCTGACCTTGGGCAGTCTGGGCGGGTTGGCGCTGGCGCTCGGGCTGCTGGCCCTTGCTGCCTGGGCGGTGCGCCGCGCCGCGCGGGCGTTGTCACATCGGGCACGCGGGCGGCCCGCATTGCGGGCCGCGCTGGCCGCGATTGGAGCGCCACGGTCCGATGCGGGGGCCGTGATCTTGTCGCTGGGGCTCGGGCTGTCGGTGCTGGCCGCGGTGGGGCAGGTCGATGCCGGGCTGCGGGGCGCGATTGCGCGCGATTTGCCGCAAACCGCGCCCGCCTATTTCGTGCTGGACATCCAGAACGATCAACTGCCCGGGTTCCTGGCCACGCTCGACGCGATGCCCGCTGTCAGCAAGGTTGAAACCGCGCCGATGCTGCGCGGGGTAATCACCGAAATCAATGGCCAGCCTGCGCGCGCCGTGGCGGGCGAGCATTGGGTGCTGCGCGGCGACCGGGGCGTGACCTATGCCGCCACCCCGCGGGAGGCCCTGACCGAAGGCACCTGGTGGCCTGCCGATTACGCGGGCCCGCCGCTGGTCAGTTTCGCCGCGAAAGAGGCTGCGGAACTGGGCCTGAAACTGGGCGACAAGATCACCGTCAATATCCTTGGCCGCGATATTGTGGCCACGATCGCCTCGTTCCGCGAGGTGGATTTCGGCACCGGCGGCATCGGTTTTGTGCTGACCTTCAACCCCGCCGCGCTGCAAGGTGCCCCGCACAGCCATCTGGCGACGATTTACGCCCCGCCCGAGGCCGAAGCCACGATCTTGCGCGATCTGGCGCGCGCCTATCCCAATATCACTGCGATCCGGGTGCGCGATGCCATCGCCCGGGTGACCGAGGCCTTGGGCGCGATTGCGCGCGCCACCTCATTGGCGGCGTCAGTCACGCTGCTGACCGGCTTTGTGGTGCTGATTGGCGCGGCGGCGGCAGGCGAACAGGCCCGTGCGCGCGAGGCGGCGCTGCTCAAGGTGCTGGGCGCCACGCGGGGCACGATCCTGCGATCCTTCGCACTGCGCGCCGCGCTGATGGGGGCCGCGGCCGGGCTGGTCGCACTGGGCTTTGGTGCGCTGGCGGGCTGGGCGGTGGTCAGCCTGGTGATGGAGGCGGGGTTCCACTTCGCTCCGGGGCCTGCGCTGGCGATCATTCTGGGCGGTGTGCTGGCCAGCCTCGGCGCCGGGCTGATCTTTGCGCTGCGCCCGTTGAACGCGCGGCCTGCGGGGGTGTTGCGGTCCAAGGAATAGGCCCGCGCCGCATTGGATATTTAAGCCAAGGTGAAAGGGGGTTTCCTTCTCGCTCACATATCCGCGCCAGAGGTGTCCGTCGTAACCACAGGCGCCGTTCGTCTTAGCCGCGCAGGCCGGTTTCCTGCAGAATGCCGCGGCGCTTGGCTTCGTAGTAGTAGCCCTTGGCATACCACATCACCGCCCGGTCATGCGACCCATCTGCGCACAGCCACGCGCCACGCAGGTATTTCACACCGTATTTCAGGTTGGTCTCGGCGCGCAGCAGATCGCCAGGCGTGCCACGGAACCCCATTCCCTGCGCGGTTTGCGGCAGGATTTGCATCAGCCCGTAATAGGGCCCGTTGCGGGCCCCGGGGTTATAGCTGCTTTCGCGCTGGATCACCCGATGCACCAGACCGCGCGGCACTTCGTAGGCGTCGGCATAGTGGTTGATCAGGCGGCGCAGCTCGGGCGTTTCGCCGGGATACAGTTCATACAGGTCTTTCGCCGGGGCCTTGGTGGATTCACGCGGACCCGAGCCACACGCGGCAAGGGCCAACAGGCCAAACAGGGCAGAGCGGCGGGACAGGGGCATGCAAACCTCGGGGAAAACGACACCCAAATTGAATAACCGGGCAAGGGCGTTGCGAAAAGGCACTTGGCGTGGCGTAAGCGGAGCTTCGCCGAGTTTCGCTTTGACAAGCCTTCCGGGATGGGCCCCACTGCGCCCAAACGGGCCCGGATGGGGATGAAATGCGCGGAACTGCTGAAAATCCGGTCGATTTGTTCATCATCGGCGGCGGGGTGAATGGCTGCGGGATTGCCCGCGATGCCGCTGGGCGGGGCCTGAGCGTGACACTGGCCGAACAGGGCGATCTGGCGCAGGCGACATCATCAGCCTCGACCAAGCTGTTTCACGGTGGTCTGCGCTATCTTGAATATCTGGAAATCCGGCTGGTGCGCGAGGCCTTGCACGAACGCGAGGTGCTGCTGCGCGCGATGCCGCATATCAGCTGGCCGATGCGGTTTGTGCTGCCGCTCAGCCCCGAGATGCGGTTTGAAACCGACACGCCCGTCAGCCGGTTGATCGCGCGGTTTCTGCCCTGGCTCAAGGGGCGGCGCCCGGCCTGGATGATCCGTGCGGGGCTGGCGCTGTATGACCATCTGGGCGGGCGCAAGATCCTGCCCGCCACGCGCGCGCTGGACCTGCGGCGCGATCCGGCGGGGGCGGCGTTGAAATCCGCCTTTCGCCGGGCCTATGAATATTCCGATTGCTGGGTCGATGATGCGCGCCTCGTGGTGCTCAATGCCCGCGACGCGGCGGCGCGCGGCGCGCATATCCAGACCGGTTGCACCGTGCTGGAGGCGCATCGCGAGGATGACCTGTGGCGGATCGTGACCTCGGGCGGTATCCATTACGCGCGCGCGCTGGTGAATGCGGCGGGGCCCTGGGTCGGCGCGGTGATCCACGACACGATCCATGTGCCTGCGCGTGATGGCGTGCGGCTGGTGCGCGGCAGCCACATCATCGCGCGGCGCCTGTTCGATCACGACCGCGCCTATTTCTTTCAGGGCCGCGACGGGCGGATCTGTTTTGCGATCCCCTATGAGGGCGATTTCACCCTGATCGGCACCACCGATGTCGATCATCAGGGCCCACCGGGCGAGGTTCATTGCACCGATGCCGAAGCCGATTATCTGTGCGCCTTTGCGTCAGACTATTTTGCGCAGCCGGTGACGCGCGCCGATGTGGTCTGGTCCTATTCCGGGGTGCGACCGCTGTATGACGACGGGGCCAGTTCTGCGACGGCGGCGACGCGCGACTATGTGCTGCGACTGGATGCGCAGGGCGCGCCGGTGCTGAACATCTTTGGTGGCAAAATCACCACCTATCGGCGCCTGGCCGAGGCGGCGCTGGCACGGCTGGCGCCCTATTTCCCCGACATGGGCGGGGATTGGACGGCGGGTGTGCCGCTGCCCGGTGGGGCGTTTGCGGTGGATGGCGTGGCGGCCCTGCGCGCCGAGCTGCGCCGCGATTATCCGTTCCTGACCGAACCCTGGGCTGCGCGTCTGGTGCGCGCCTATGGCACCGATGCGCGGCTGGTTCTGGGGGATGCACGCACGGCCGCCGATCTGGGCCGCGATTTTGGCGCCACCCTGACCGAAGCCGAGCTGCGCTGGCTGCGCACCCGCGAATGGGCGGTGACGGTGGTTGACGTGATCTGGCGGCGCAGCAAGCTGGGGCTGCGGCTCAGCCCCGCCGAGGTCAGCGAAATTGCGCGCTTCATGGCCAGCCCCGACTTCACATCCGGCACCTGAGCGGGCAGTCTGGGTCAAGGTGGGGAGGAGACCATGGCCAATATTGTGGCGCTCGATCAGGGCACGACCTCGTCGCGGGCGATCCGCTTTGGCGCCGATCTGCGGGTGCAGGCGGTGGCGCAGCGGGAATTCCCGCAGATCTATCCGCAGCCCGGCTGGGTCGAACACGACCCGCAGGCGATCTGGGACACGGTGCTTGATTGCGCCCGGCAGGTGGTGGGCAATGACACCGCCGCCATCGGCATCACCAACCAGCGCGAAACTGTGGTGATCTGGGATCGCGCGACGGGCCGTCCGATCTATAACGCCATCGTTTGGCAAGACCGCCGCACCGCCGACACTTGCGCGCGGTTGCAGGCCACCGGGCATGGCCCCGAGGTCAGCTTCAAGACCGGCTTGCTGCTGGACCCGTATTTCTCGGCCACCAAGATCAGCTGGATCCTGGATCATGTGCCCGGCGCGCGGGCGCTGGCAGAGGCGGGCGCGCTGGCCTTCGGCACGATCGACACGTTTCTAATCTGGCGGCTGACCGGCGGGCGGGTGCATGCGACGGATGCCACCAATGCCGCGCGCACGATGCTGTATGACATCGGGCGGGGGCAGTGGGACGCCGATCTGTGCGCGCTGTTCGGGGTGCCGATGGCGTTGCTGCCCGATGTGCGCGATTGCGCTGCGGATTTTGGCGCGACCGATCCCGCGCATTTCGGGCGTGCGATCCCGATTGCGGGCGTGGCGGGCGATCAGCAAGCGGCGACGATGGGGCAGGCCTGTTTTGCGCCGGGGATGATGAAATCGACCTATGGCACCGGGTGTTTTGCGCTGATGAACACGGGGGCGCGGCGGGTCGCCTCGGGGCATCGGTTGCTGACCACCATCGCCTATCGGCTGGAGGGGCAGGTCAGTTACGCGCTGGAAGGGTCAATCTTCATCGCGGGGGCGGTGGTGCAATGGCTGCGCGACGGGCTGGGCCTGATTGAAACGGCCAGTCAGACCCAGACGCTGGCCGAGGCGGCGGACCCGGCGCAGGGCGTGGTGATCGTGCCTGCCTTCACCGGGCTGGGCGCGCCCTATTGGCAGCCTGAAACGCGCGGCGCGGTTCTGGGGCTGACCCGCAATTCGGGCCGGGCCGAGATGGCGCGCGCGGCGCTGGAATCGGTGGGCTATCAGACCCGTGATCTGTGGCAGGCGATGCGCGCCGATTGGGCGGCCGCAGGGGGGCAGGGGCACGACACGGTTCTGCGCGTCGATGGGGGCATGGCGGCCAGCGATTGGACGATGCAGTTTCTGGCCGATATTCTGGGCGCGCCGGTAGATCGCCCGGCCGTGACCGAAACCACCGCGCTGGGGGCGGCCTGGCTGGCGGGATACCGGATGGGGATTTGCCCCGGTCCCGCCGAGTTTGCCGCCGCCTGGGCGCTGGAACGGCGGTTTGAACCCGCGATGCCTGCCCCCGAGCGCGCGGCAAAATACGCCCGCTGGCAACGCGCGGTGGCTGCCACGATGGCGTTCTGAGCGGGGCTCAAGCGCCCGCGCGACGCAGCCGTAGTGCGTTCGTCACCACGAAGACCGACGAAAATGCCATTGCACCCGCCGCCAGCATCGGCGACAGGCCGGGGCCGCCAAAGGGCACCAGAACCCCCATCGCCACCGGGATCAGTGCGGTGTTATAGGCGAAGGCCCAGAACAGGTTTTGCTTGATGTTGCGCATCGTCGCGCGCGACAACGCATAGGCGCGCGCCACACCTTGCGGATCGCCCTGCATCAGCACGATCTCGGCGGCTTCGATCGCCACGTCGGTGCCGGTGCCGATCGCGATGCCCACGTCGGCTGCGGCCAGCGCGGGCGCATCGTTGATGCCATCACCGACGAAGGCCACCGCGCCACGTTCTTGCAGGGCGCGCACCGCATCGACCTTGCCTTCGGGCAGCACCTCGGCCACCACGCGCAGGATTCCCAGCTCGCGTCCGACCGCCTGCGCCGTGGCCCGGGTGTCGCCTGAAATCAGCGCCACCTCGACCCCGTCATATTGCAGCGCGGCCACCGCATCATGGGCGTATTTCTTCAGCGGGTCCGACACCGCCAGCAGGGCTGCCAACTGCCCATCGACCGCCAGCCAGATCGGCGTTTTGCCCTCGTTCGCCAAAGCCTGCGCCGCGGGGGCCAGAAGGGCGGTATCAACCCCGGCGTCGGCCATCGCGGGGGCATTGCCCAGCAGCACCGCGCGCCCGTTCACCTCGGCCGAAAGACCCCGACCGGGCAGCGCCTTGACACGACGCGCGGGCGCGGGCGTCACGCCACGGTCAGCGGCGGCCGCCAGCAACGCCTGCGCCAGCGGATGTTCCGAACGTGCCTCGGCCCCGGCGGCCATGGCCAGCAGATCCTCGGGGGTGAAGCCGGGGGCTGCGGGGATCAGATCGGTCAGCGCGGGGCGGCCTTCGGTCAGGGTGCCGGTCTTGTCGAAAGCGACGATTTCCACCTCGGCCAGCCGTTGCAGGGCATCGCCCCGGCGGAACAGCAACCCCAGCTCGGCGCCGCGCCCGGTGCCGACCAGAATCGAGACCGGCGTCGCCAGCCCCATCGCGCAGGGGCAGGCTATGATCATCACCGAAATCGCCGCCACCAACGCGTGGGTGAATCCTTGCCCGGCCATCATCCAGATCGCAAAGGTCAGCACCGACAGCCCCATCACCGCAGGCACGAACACCCGTGTCACCTTGTCCACCAGCGCCTGCACCGGCAGCTTGCCGCCCTGCGCCTCGGCGACCAGCGCGATGATCCGCGACAGCACCGTGTTGGCGCCGGTGGCGGTCACGCGGAAACTGAGCGCGGATTGCCCGTTCACCGTGCCGCCGGTGATTTTGGCGCCCGGGGTTTTTTCGACCGGCACAGGTTCGCCGGTCAGCATGGATTCGTCGATCCAGCCGTGACCTTCGGTCACCTCGCCATCGACCGCGACGCGTTCGCCCGGCGCCAGTTGCACGATGTCGCCGGGCGCCAGTTCATCCACTGGCAGCTCGATGACGCCGGTGGCGCGTTCGACCCGCGCAGTGGCCGGGCGCAGGCCGACAAGACGCGAGATCGCCTCGCCCGCGCGGCCCTTGGCGCGCGCTTCCAGCCAGCGGCCCAGCAAGATCAGGGTGACGATCACGGCGGCGGCCTCGAAATAGACCTCGCGCGATTGCGGCGGCACCAGACCCGGGGCCAGCACCACGACCGCTGAATACAGGAATGCCGCCAGTGCCCCCATCGCCACAAGCGAATTCATTTCCGGCGCGCCGCGCAGCAGGGCGGGGATGCCCAGCCGCAGGAACACCCGGCCCGGGAAGGCCAGCACCAGCGCGGTCAGCACGAACTGGATCCACCAGTTGGCCGCCATGCCGATGGTGTGCATGATCGCCATGTGAAAGCCCGGGATCATATGCGCCCCCATCGCCTGCACGAAAACCGGCGTGGTCAGCGCGGCCGATATCAGGAAGGCGCGTTTCAGGGCTGCGGCCTCGGCGGCCTGACGGTCGGCGACCGGGGCCGGGGCGGCGCCTTGCGCCTGCACCCGCGCGCTATAGCCCGCAGCATTGACCACCTGCGCCAGCTCGGACGGGGCCACCGCGCCCTGCGCATAGCTGACCGTGGCCGATTGCGTCGCCAGATTGACCGTCGCGCTGATCACCCCCGGGGTGGCGGTCAGCGCGCGTTCTACCCGCCCCGTGCAACTGGCGCAGGTCATGCCCTCGATATCCAGTTGCGCCTCGGCCTGGGCAACCGGATAGCCCGCGCGATCCAGCGCGGCGGCCAGGCTGGCGGGCGTTGCGGGCGCGGTGAATTCGACCCGGGCCGAGCGGGCCATCAGGTTGGCCGCGGCGGTTATCACGCCCGGTTCTGCGGCCAGCGCGCGTTCAACCCGACCTGTACAGGCACCGCAATGCATGCCGTCGATCACGAAAGTCGTATGGGCAGCATTGGTCAGCTGAGGTTCGGCCATGGCGGTCTCCTTTGCCTCTAACTTGGCTGCATCGTGGACGGGGTCAATGCCGCGCGAAAATATTCGAGAACTTGAATTTAAAGCGTGTCAATGCTACCTGCTCGGCAAGACAACCCACCCTCTTTCGGAGACTTCCCATGTCGCTCGACCGTATGATGTTCGCTTTCGCCGGTGCGATGGTTCTGATCAGCGTTCTGCTGACCCAGTTCGTGTCGCCCTATTTCATCTGGTTCACCGTGTTCATCGGTGCCAACCTGCTGCAATCGGCCTTCACTGGCTGGTGCCCGGCGGCGATGATCTTTGCCAAGCTCGGCTTCAAAACCGGCTGTGCCTTCGAAGGCAAGTAAGCGGTATTCAAGCAAAATTGCGCGGCGCGGGGGAACCTGCGCCCGCTTTCGCGGTTGAGTGGGGGCAGGGGCTTTGCTAGCCTTGCCGTAATGTAACCCGGAGATCCGCATGAACCGCCGCGCTTTTGTGACCACGCTTGCCGCCCTGCCGATCCTGGCCGCGCCCTCGGTTGTGATGGCGCAGGTCGAAGAGGCGCCGGCAGAGACGACGGCGCCGAAATGGCCGATTGCGCCGCAGTTCTATCCGACCGCAGTGCGGGTCAAACCCGATCTTGCGGTGGGCTCGCTGATCATCGTGTCGGATAAATTTTTCCTGTATCACATCACCGCGCCGGGCCGGGCGATGCGCTATGGCGTGGCGGTCGGCAAGGGTGAGCTGAAATTTCGCGGCCAGGCGGTGGTCGGGCGCAAGGTTGAATGGCCAAGCTGGAAACCCACCCCCGAAATGGTGCAGCGCAGCCCCAGCCATTATGCGCGCTATGCCGAAACCGGAATGCCAGGCGGGCCGAAAAACCCGTTGGGCGCGCGGGCGATGTATCTGTTCCAGAACGGCCATGACACGGCGATCCGCATTCACGGCACGACCGAGCCGAGTTCGATCGGGCATGCCGTGTCGAACGGCTGTCTGCGGATGGTCAATGACCATGTGATCGCGCTGTACGATCAGATCGCGTTGGGCACGCCCGTTACGGTTTATTGATGCAGCTGACCGATGTGGCGCAGGTCGGGGCGCTGGGCTTTGACACGATCATCGACGTGCGCAGCCCGTCGGAATTCGCCGAAGACCACATCCCCGGTGCGATCAACCTGCCGGTTCTGAACGATGCCGAACGGGCCGAGGTTGGCACGATCTACAAGCAGGTCTCGCCCTTTGATGCACGCAAGATCGGCGCCGCGCTTGTGGCGCGCAATGCGGCGGCCCATCTGCAAGGCGCACTGGCCGACAAGCCGGGTGGCTGGCGCCCGCTGGTCTATTGCTGGCGCGGCGGGCAGCGGTCAGGATCGTTTGCTACCATCTTGCGACAGGTCGGGTGGCGGGCGGAACTGGTCGAGGGTGGCTACAAGGCGTGGCGGCGGCTGGTGGTTGATGCGGTCGCGGCGCCGGTCCTGCCGCCGGTCGTGGTGCTGGATGGCAATACCGGGGCTGCCAAAACCGCGATCTTGCACGCTGCGGCGGCGCAGGGCGCGCAGGTGATCGACCTCGAAGGTCTGGCCAATCATCGCGGCTCGATCTTTGGCGGCATGCCGGGCGGGCAGCCCGCGCAAAAGGCGTTCGAGGGGCGGCTGGCGCAGGCCCTGGCCGCGCTTGACCCGACCCGCGTGCTGCTGCTGGAGGCGGAAAGTTCGAAAATCGGCAATCTGAACCTGCCGAAGGGGATTTGGGCCGCGATCTGCGCCGCGCCCCGGGTGCAGCTGGATGTGGCGCCCCCCGAGCGCGCGGCCTATCTGGCGCGCGCCTATGCCGATGTGGCGGCGGATGGCGCGCAGCTGGCCGCGTTGATCGGCAAGTTGCGGCCGTTGTATGCGGGGGATGTCATCGCACAATGGCAAGCCTGGGCCGCGACGGGCGATCTGGCCACCTTGGCGCAGGATCTGATGATCCGGCACTATGACCCGCGCTATGAAAAACACCGTGCGCGCCATGCCGGGCGTGAGACCATACTCGCCGCGTCGAGCCTTGCCCCCGCCGCGCTGCCCGATCTGGCTGCGCAGGTCGTGGCGGCGGCCGAGGCGCTGATTACGCGCTGACCCGCAGCATCGGTGCGCCCGCAACCAGCCTGCCGATCCGCACCGCAGGCGCGCCCGCGTCCCGCAGGGCCGCCAGCGCCGCCTCGGCCTGATCGGCAGGCACCGCCGCCAGCAATCCGCCCGCCGTCTGTGGATCATAAAGCAATTCGGTCCTCGGTCCGGGCGGCGCGGTGACCCGGCCCGCGCAGGCGGCGATATTGGCGGGCAGCAGGCTCGACCCATGGCCCGCCACCGCCAGATCCTCGGCCCCGGGCAAGATCGGCAGATCGGCCAGCCGCAGCGTGGCGCCGACCCCCGAGGCCGCGCAGATCCCCAGCAGATGTCCGGCCAGCCCGAAGCCTGTGACATCGGTCATCGCATGTGCAAGCGGCGCCAGGATCGCTGATTCCGCCGCCAGGGGCCGCGCCATCGAGGCCAGCGCCCCCGCCACCGCATCGCCCGGAGCCGCCTTTTGCATTTCAGCGGCCAGAATGACGCCACTGCCCAGCGGCTTGGTCAGGATCAGGGCATCGCCGGGCTGCGCGCCCGATTGCCCGATCGGCGCCTCTGCCAGACCGGTGATCGCAAAGCCAAGGCTCAGTTCCGCGCCGATGCTGGTATGGCCACCGACCAGATCGGCCCCGGCGGCGCGGATCACGCCACCTGCCGCGTCCAAAATCTCGGTCAGCGTGCGCGCGGCCAGCGTGTCGGACATCCGTGGCAAGGTGACCTGCGCCAAGGCGGCCTGCGGGTGCGCGCCCATCGCCCAGATGTCACCCAGTGCATGGATCGCGGTGATCCGGGCAAACAGCCACGGGTCTTCGGTAAAGGCGCGGACGTGATCGGTGGTGAACACCTGCGCACCGGTGCCATGCGCCAGCACCGCCGCATCGTCGCCCGGCCCCGCACGCACATCGGCCCGCACAGGGGCGGGCAGGGTGCCCAGCACATCGCGCAGCGCGCCCGCCCCCAGTTTCGCCCCGCAGCCCCCGCACAAGGGTTTCGGCCCCAGTGCCTCGGCCATCCCAAGGGCATGGATGCGCGGCAACGCAGGGGGCGGCATTGCGGGCAGGTCGTGGACCTTGGCCATGAACCGCAGGTCGATCCGGTTCTTCCAGCGCCACAGCCAGGCGCCATCCAGCGGCAGGCCCCATTTGTCGGCCACCGCGCGTTTGTCGCCGGTAGAAATCAGTTTCAGGTAATCGCGTTGCGGGCGATAGCCGCGCAGCGCCCCGCCCGAGACCGCCGCACGCAGGTTGTCAAACAGAACCGGCGCCGCGCGCACCGCATAGACCCCCGCCTTGGGGCGTGGCGCAAAGCCCAGATGCGCAATGTCCCCGGCGGCGAAAATCGCGGGGTCCGAGCTTTGCAGTGTGGGCGAAACGGTGACGAAGCCCTCGTGCAGCGCAAGCCCCGTGTCCGCCAGCCAGGGCGCGGGGCGGGTGGCCCCGGTGCCCAGAACGAAATCGGCCGGTTCTGCGCGCCCGTCGTGCAGCAGCACGGCGCCCGCACGGGCCGCGATCATCCGCGCCCCGGGTTCGACCTGCACGCCCAGGCGCGCGCAATGCGCCGCCATCCGTGCCCGCGCGCCGCGTCCCAGCGCGCTTAGCGCCACGGGGCCAGCCTCGTAAACCGTGACCTGCGCCTGCGGCAGACGGTGCGCGAAGTCCAACGCAAGCTCCACCCCGGCCACGCCCCCGCCCACCACCGCAATCCGGGCGCCGGGGTGGGCATGGGCCGCA
>JAQTYE010000089.1 GCA_028749255.1 Paracoccaceae bacterium
CAAATTCACCCCTCGGGATATTTGACCCAAGGTGAGAGAGCCCGTTTCATCTTGGCATAAATATCCAGTGAGGCGCCCCGCAGGGGCGTGGGGGGGGGCGTTCAGGGCAGGATCGTCAGCCACATCCAGATCGTCAGAATGGACCCCGCCGTGGCGATCAGAACGCTTGAGGCGGCAACGCGGCGTCCGGCGCCATACATATTGGCAAACAGATAGGCGTTGACGCCCGGCGCCATCGAGGCGGTCATCACTGCCGAACGCAGCGCGGCTGTGGACAGATCGAAGGCGAAATGGCCCAGCAGATAGGCCACGCCCGGATGCACGATCAAGGACAGGCCGGTGACCATTGCTATCGCCCGGCTGTCACCTTCGGGGCGATAGCGAAACAGCACGCCGCCCAGGCCAAACAGCGCTGCCGGCAGCGCCGCGCCTGCCATCATGTTCATCGCGGCCCAGATCGGTTCGGGCAGGTCTTGGCCCGTCACCGCGCGCAGGGCCTGAATCGCGAAACCGCACAGGATGCCGATCACCAGCGGGGTGCGCAGCACGCCAATCAGCGCGTTCAGGCCGACCCGGCTGAGGCCCGCACCGGTGCCATGGCTGCGCACCGCCTCCATCGCGACAATACCGATGGTATACAGAAACGGCGAATGGATCGAGATGATCGCGAAATTCCCCGCCAGCGCGTCATGGCCATAGGCGCGTTCGGTGATCGGCACGCCCAGCAGAAGCGAATTCGAGAACAGGCAGCAAAAGCCGATCGCCACCGCCTCGGGGCCGGTGCGACCCAGCAAGAACCGTGCGGCGGTTATGCCGATAGCAAAGGAAATCAATGCGCCCGCGTAGAAGCTGATCATCAGCCCGGCGTCATAGCTGGCGCCCAGATCCAGCTTCGCGATCGAGCGGGCCAGCAGCACCGGCACGGCGAAATTCTGCGCGAACCGCATCAGCCCATCAACCGCCGCATCCGAAAACAGTCCGCGCCAGGCCACGACATAGCCAAAGCCGATGACCAGAAAGACGGGCAGGATGACGTCGATCAGCCCGCTCATGGGGCGGCGAATTCCAGCACCATCCCGTCATAGGCGGGGCGGACGTGATCGGGGGTTTCGCGCGCCACATCGTCATGGTCGAGGTCGATATGCATATTGGTCAGCACGGCGGCGGCAGGCTGCGCGCGCGCGATCCATTCCAGCGCCAGCGCCAGATGCGCATGGGTCGGGTGCGGGGTGCGGCGCAGCGCATCGAGCACCCAGCAATCCAGATCCTGCAGATGCGCCCAGGCCGGTTCCGGGATCTCGGAGACATCGGGCAGATAGGCCAGCCCGCCGATGCGGAAGCCGAGCGCGTCGATATTGCCATGCGCGACGCGGAACGGCTCCAACCGGATCGTGCCGCCCGCGCCAGTGATCTCGAAGGGACCATGGATCGCGCGCAAATCGCAGATCGGCGGGTAATTGCTGTCCGGCGGCTGGATGAAGACATAGCCGAAACGGTTCAGCAGCGCTTCTTGCGTGTCGCTGTCGGCCCAGACGGGCAGGCGTGCGCGCATGTTGAAGGTGATCTGACGCAGATCGTCCAGCCCATGCATGTGGTCGGCATGGCTGTGGGTGAAGACCACGGCGTCCAGTTCGCCCACCCCGGCGCGCAGCAGTTGTTCGCGCAGATCGGGCGAGGTGTCGATCAAAACACGGGTCGTGCCGTTTGGGCCGACCCGTTCCACCAGCATCGAGCAGCGGGTGCGGCGGTTCTTCGGGTTGTCGGGGTTGCATTCGCCCCAATGCCCGCCAATCCGCGGCACACCGCCCGAGGATCCGCAGCCCAGAATGGTGAAACGCATCCGGCTCATGGCTGGGCCTTTGTGAACAGACGGTTGAAATTGGCCGTGGTCGCGGCGGCGAAGTCGGCATAGTCGAGCCCGAACAGTTCGGCCCCCAGACGCGCGGTCAGCGCGGTATAGGCCGGTTCGTTGCGCCGTCCGCGATGCGGTTTGGGCGCCAGATAGGGGGCATCGGTTTCGACCAGAATCCGGTCGAGCGGTGCAGCGGCGAAAATATCGCGCACCTCTTGCGATTTTGGGAAGGTGGCGATGCCCGACATCGACAGATAACACCCCAGATCCAAGGTCGCGCGCGCCAGTTCGGGCGAGGACGAAAAGCAATGCATCACGCAGCCAAAGGGTTTTTTACGCATCCCCTCGGTCAGGATCGCGGCCATGTCGTCATCGGCGGCGCGTGAATGGATGATCAGCGGCAGCCCGGTTTCCTGCGCTGCCTGGATGTGGATGCGCAACGACACCTTTTGGATTTCGGCGCTGTCGGCGGTGTAGTGATAATCGAGCCCGGTTTCGCCGATCCCCACGAATTTCGGATGTGCGGCCAGGGCCACCAGTTCCTCAACCGAGGTCATCGGTTCTTCCGCCGCGCTCATCGGGTGGGTGCCTGCGGCGAAATAGACGCTCGGGTGCGCCTCGGCGATGGCTTGCACCTGCGGCAGCAGGCGCAGCTTGGTGCAAATCGTCACCATCCGTGCCACCCCCGCCGCATGGGCGCGCGCGATCACGCCGGGCAGGTCCTCGGTGAAATCGGGGAAGTCGAGGTGGCAGTGGCTATCGACGATTTCGGGGATATGGGTCTCGGTCTCGGCCACGCGTCTTGTCCTTTCAAGGCGGCCTCAGCTTGCGGCCGCCGTAATCTCCAGAAGCATATCCATGACCAACGCCGCCGGGTCAAGGTTGACCCCCCGCCCGTGACGCGCACGGGCGCCCAAGCGTTGGTGCAATGCCGCCCATTTCATCGCCGCATAGGCATCAGGGCACAGCCGCGCGGCCAGTTTCGCCTCGCCCGCAGCGCCTTCGATCGGCGGCGGGCCTGCGACGCCAGCCCGGGCCAGTCGCGCCAGGAACAGCTCGATCAGCCCCAGAAGCAGGTCATAGCGCGCCTCGTTGGCCTTGCCGGTGATGCTGTCGGCCAGTGCCAGCGCGCGCACCCGGTCCAGTTGCGGCAGGGTCGAAAACAGCGCCACCAGTTTTTCGAAACTCGCCAACCCGTCGAGGTTCAGCAAACGGATCGCCTCGCCCACGGAACCGCCCGACAGGGTGGCCAGCGCGGCGGTGTTCAGATCGGCGCCATCCTCGGCGGCCATCAATGCCTCGGCCATCGCGTCAGGGGCCAGCGTATCAAGCCGCAATTCGCGGCAGCGCGAACGGATCGTCGGCAACAGCCCGGCGGGTTGGTGCGAGATCAGCAGAAAGGTGACGCGCGCGGGCGGTTCTTCCAGCAGTTTCAGCAGGGCATTGGCGGCCTGCGTGTTCATCTCGTCGGCGCTGTCCACAATGACGATGCGCCGCCCGCCTTCGGTGGCCGACAGATGCAGGAAACTTTTCAGTTTGCGCACTTCATCGACGCGAATGTCTTGCGACAGGCCCGAGCCGGTGGCATTGGCGCCGCGTTTAAGCACGAAAATCCCGGGCTCTGACCCGGCATGAATGCGCCGACAGACCGGATGTTCGGGGTCGGTGTCCAGGCTGGCAGGCGGGGTCGGGGCGCCGAACAACCCGCCCCCGTCTTCGGGGGGCTGGGTCAGCAAAAACCGTGCGATGCGCCAGGCCAGCGTGGCCTTGCCGACGCCGCGCGGGCCGGTCAGCATCCAGCCGTGATGCATGCGGCCTGTGGTGAAGGCTTCGAGGAAACCGGCCTCGGCGCGGGTCTGACCGACCAGCCGCATCGTGTCACGGGGATGCGGGGCACCTGCAACCTGTGTCGGATCGGGCAGCTCGATGTCGTCTTTCTTGCTCATCGCAGGGCGGCCTGCGCGGTGGCCAGCACGTCGGCGGCTACGGCCTGTTCCGGGCGGGCGCCGTCGATCAGCCGGAAGCGCGCACTGAATTCATCCGCCAGCGCCAGAAACCCCGCGCGCATCTGCTGTTGCAGCGCCAGGCCCATATCTTCGAAGCGTTCCTCGTGGCCCTGGCGGCCCTTGGCGCGGGACAGGCCCACCGCCGGGTCAATGTCGATCAGCAAGGTCAGATCGGGTTCCCGCCCGATCATCAGCGCGTGCAGGGTATCGACTGTGGCGCGCAGATCGCCGCGGGACAGGCCCTGATACATCCGGGTGCTGTCGGCGAAACGGTCGCAGATCACCACCTTGCCCGCAGCCAACGCCGGCGCGATGGTGCGTTCCAGATGGTCACGGCGGGCGGCGGTGAACAGCAAGATCTCGGTTTCCGCCGACCAGCGGTCGGGGTCGCCTTCCAAAACCAGACGGCGGATTTCTTCGGCGCCGGGGCTGCCGCCGGGTTCGCGGGTCAGCACCACCTCGCGGCCTGCATCGCGCAACGCCTCGGCCAAAAGCCGCGCCTGAGTGGATTTGCCCGATCCGTCAATGCCTTCGAAGGTGATGAACATCGGCTCAGCTATTGGCGGCCTGCAGGGCGCGCGCGGTCAGGCGCCCGAAAGCGGCCTTGATGCGCACCATGAACCCACCTTGATCGACGTCGGCATCGGCCACCAGCGGCACATGTTTGGGTTCCGCCAGCCCCGGGATCGTCAACACCAGATCGCCCAGGTGATCGCCCGCCTTGATCGGTGCGGCAATCGGGCCGTCAAACACCGCTTGCGCGGTGATACCGCCCTGCGCGGTCGCGGGGATCAGCAGGTTCAGATCCTCGGCGGGGGTCAGGCCCACGCTATCGGCGGCGCCAAGCCAGACCGGCGCCTCGGCCAGACGGGTGCCTTTGGTCGCCAGCGTTTTCAGCACGAACTGCCGGAACGCCCAGTTGGCGATCGACTCGGCCTCTTGTGCGCGCTCGGTTTCCGAGGTCAGGCCGGAAATCACGAACACGATCCGCCGGTCGCCCATCACGGCGGAACCGACAAGGCCATAGCCCGCCTCTTCGGTGTGTCCGGTTTTCAGCCCGTCGGCCCGCCAGTCGGCAGCCGCGATCTTCAACAGCGGATTGCGGTTATGCGCATTGGCCGGGGCACGGTCTTTGTAGTTGTACTGGGTTTCCGAAAACAGCGGGTAGTATTCGGGGAATTCGGTGATCAGCCGCACCGCCAGAACGCCCAGATCGTGCATCGACATGCGCTGCCCCGGATGCGGCCAGCCCGAGGCATTGGCGAACATCGAATGGGTCATTCCCAGCGCGTGGGCGCGCTCGGTCATCAGTCGGGCAAAGGCATCCTCGCTGCCCGCCAACCCTTCGGCCACCGCCACGCAGGCGTCGTTGCCCGAGTTGATGACAATCCCTTGCAGCAGGTCACGCACGCTCGGGCGGTCGGTTTCGTTGATGAACATGGTCGAGCCGCCCATCGCCTTGGCACGCGAGGACACGGCGAAGGTGGTGTCCATCGTGACGCGCCCATCGCGCAGCGCTTCGAACAGCAGGTTGACGGTCATCAACTTGGACATCGAGGCCGGTGGCAACGGAATGTCGGCGTTTTTTTCGAGCAGCACGGTCTGCGAAGACAGATCGTAAACCCAGGCTGCGGAAGCGCGGGTTTCAAAGGCACGGGCGGGCAGGGCCGCAACAATCGCAAGGCCGATCACGGCGAGAAGGCGGGTCAGGCGCATCAGGCGGGTCTTTCTATTTCGAAACGGCATAGGCATCAGGGTAGCCCAGGCCTTTGATTTTTTTCAGCAAGACGTCGCGCTCGGTGGCATTGGCCGCAGGCCCCGCCACCACACGCCAGAAGGTCTTGCCCTGGCTTTGTTCTTTCTTGACAGAGGCGGAGACGCCCCCTTTGGACATTTGCCCGGCGGCGCGTTGGGCATTGGCCTCGACGCTGAAAATGCCGATCTGCACCGAGAGCTTGCCCCCCGTTGTGGGCGTGGCCGCCGGTTTCGCGGCGGCCGGTTTGGCTTCGGCGGCGGCAATCGCGCTGCTGGCGGCCTTGCCGATATCGGCCACGGGTTTGCCCTCAGGCTTGGTGGGTTTGCCATCCAGCGGTTTCGCGGTGATCGGTTCGGCGGCGATAGCCTCGGGGGCGGCGATCACCGGGTCGGTGACCAGCGTCTGGGCCGTGGGGGTGGCGGGGCTTTCTTCGCGGCGTAATGCCACGACGGACAGCTGGGCAGGGGCACCGGCCAGCATGCCCAGGGCTGCGGCGGCATCCGACGACACCTGCAGCTTCGGCCCTGGATTGTCGCGTTCACGCCGGAACAGCGCGCCGATCACGAATTTGCCGTTGGCTGGGTTGCGGATGATCACGCGCTCGGGGTCTTTGACGGTCGGATGCGCGACCCAGACGCCCCCCAACGATGGGCGCCCGTCCCACAAACCCTGTTCATCGGTCGAAAACACTTCGGGCGCTTCGACGTCGCGTTCGACGATGCGGGTCGAGGACGAGGGCGTCACCACGGCCTCGCCGTCGGGCGCCTTCTTGCCCAGACCAAAGGGCTGCCCCTCCTGACACCCACCCAATACCAAGGCGGCGCCCAGCATCAGCCCAAATCGCACGCGTGGCGGTGACGTCATACGCTTGCCCATCTTGCCCCTTCCTGCGCGGGTAGTGGCCCGCGTCTGATCCCCGGCCTTTGTGGCCCTTGCCCGCAACCGCCGAAACCGCGTCTGCGCCTGCATTTGGCGGGACTTTACCTGTTCGCACCTGTCAAGAAAAGCACGCGCTGCAGGCCCGGGCGGATTTCGGCACGCCCCCCTTTCAGAATCGCGTGATCCGGGCTAATCCGGCGGCGCTGGAAGTGTGGCCGAGTGGTTTAAGGCTCTAGTCTTGAAAACTAGCGTGCGGGGAACCGTACCGTGGGTTCGAATCCCACCGCTTCCGCCACCACCCATTGATTTCATTGAATAATTTCGACCAAATGGAAGTCTTTGCATGTCTGCGAAGCCGCTGATTTTGCTGGAAAATCGACCCGAAGCGTCGAAGCCGCTCACGCATTCGTGAACAGCTTGCTTGCCTCAAACGTCGGCAAGGCTGCATATTGCAGCGAAACATGGTCGGAACGAAGTATGGCAATCGAGTCTCTTTACTGGAAAGAAGAACTAGCCCGCATTGCCAAGACCATTCGCCCGGTTCCGAAGCCGAAGCGTTGGTCAGAACGCGCCGTTTGCACCGTGGAACGTGACGTGATGATCGGCTTCTTCATCATCCGAAGGCTTATCGAACTGCACAAGGTATCGTCGCTTATCGCCGACAAAAAGCTTGACGTATTCAGCGCCCCCGTGACGAAGAACATCACAAAAAGCAATTGGTATCGTCTCGAAGAAAACTACGATTGGAAAGCGGAAAAGGCAGAACAGAAGCCTGTAAGCTACCTTAGCAACCAGTGTATCCACGCCTATCTTAGCTTTGTTTTTCGAGGGAAGGACCGCAATTGGTCAGATATCGTCGTTGTGTCTGACTATGACCGAAACAAAACCGTGTGGCGCATACCGTTCCCGGCAATCGTTGAACTGTTCGAAGAAGCCTCAAACGATTGGCCCCATACTTACCAAATGAAGTTTAACCCAAAGCGCGGCGATTACGACGTAACGACGAACTAAAAAAGACCCCCGAAACCTTATGGCAACGGGGGGCAGGCAGCTTCCTCTGTGGCCCTGCGGAAGATCGTTAGAAAGCGGCTGCAGGTGTCCCCACAAGGGGTGCGTCGGGGTCGATACCCGCAGCGGTGCAGGCTTGGCGCATGGTGGCCCCTGTGGCGACCGTAACGCGCAAATCCCATCCCCGACCGAACAGGCAGCGGATTGCCCGGAGCGAATTCGGCGCTGGCGTGGCCGGGGGCGGCGCATTGAAATCGGTCGCAAAACCGGGCAGTCCGTGCTCAGGCGTCGCATGGAGGTAGGGATGGGGTTGAGTTTTGTGGCGGCATTCGCCGGGTTTCGTCTGGGGCTTGGTCTGATCTTGGCGATTGGCGCACAAAATGCCTTCGTGCTGCGTCAGGGGCTTCGGCGTGAGCATGTCTTTGCGGTCGCGGCCTTTTGCGCGATCTCCGATGCGGCGTTGATTGCATTGGGCGTGTCGGGGTTCGCGGTGATGACCAAAGTTGCGCCTTGGGCAATCGAGGCGCTGCGCTGGGGCGGTGTCGCGTTCCTGCTGTGGTATGGCTGGCGTGCGGCGCGGGCCGCCTGGCGCGGGGGCGAGGCGCTGCGGGCCGGGCAGGGCGGCGCAGTGTCCCTGCGGCGGGTGTTGGCGACGGTCGCGGCGCTGACCTGGGCCAATCCGCATGTTTGGCTGGATACGGTGGTGCTGTTGGGCGCCGTCTCGGCACAGTTCCCGGGGCAGGGGCTCAGCTTCGGGCTTGGGGCCGGGCTGTCGTCGTTCGTGTTCTTCTTTTCGCTGGCCTACGGCGCGCGGCTGCTGGCACCGCTGTTTGCCCGTCCGCGCGCATGGCAGGTGCTGGATGCTCTGGTGGCGCTGATCATGTTGTCGGTGGCGGCACGGTTGGCCTTTGGCGGGCTGTAACCCACACAATCACGGGCTTGCAGAGGTGGCGGCGATGCGCTCATCTGCCAGAATGAAAGCCCCCTCTCAAGATCGGCCCGTGCTGGGCGTCCTGTGGATGTTGGCGACGGGGCTCAGCTTCGTCGTCGTGAATGCGATTGTGCGCTATCTGGGCACGGCGTTGCCCGCACCGCAATCCGCCTTTATCCGCTTTGCCTGGGGGCTGTTGTTTCTGCTGCCCGCGCTGCGCCCGGTGCTGCAATCGGGGTTTGGCGCACGCACCTGGGGGCTGTTTGCCCTGCGCGGCGGGCTGCACACACTGGCGGTGATCTTGTGGTTCTTTGCCATGGCCCGGATCCCGATTTCAGAGGTCACGGCGATTGGCTATCTCAATCCGATTGTGGTGACGATCGGCGCGGCACTGCTGTTTGGCGAGGGCTTCGCCTGGCGGCGGATGCTGGCGATTGGTGTGGCCCTGATCGGCGCGCTGATCGTGTTACGCCCCGGTATTCGCGAAATCACCCCGGGCCATTATGCGCAGCTGGGGGCGGCGCTGGTGTTCGGCGCCTCTTATCTGGTGGCGAAACGGCTGACGCAACTGGCGCCGGCGGGCGTTGTGGTGGCGCTGATGGCGCTGACCGTCACCATCGGGCTTGCGCCCTTTGCCGCCGCCGTTTGGCAGCCGGTGACCTGGGCGCAGGTGGGGTGGCTTGGCGGTGTCGCCGTGTTCGCGACGCTGGGGCATTACTGCATGATGCGCGCCTTTGCCTGCGCGCCGATGACGGTGACGCAACCGGTCACCTTCCTGCAACTGGTCTGGGCCACGCTTCTGGGCTGGCTGATGTTTGGCGAGGCGGTGGACCCTTGGGTTCTGGTCGGTGGCGGGCTGATCATCGGGGCGATCAGCTACATGACCTGGCGCGAGGCGCGGGTCAAACGCCGCGCGACCACGCCGCTGGTGAATGCCACCAAAGGCTGAGCGCGCGCCCGGTTTCGGCGATGGATGCCTCCGGCAGGGGAGTATTTATGCCAAGAAGAAACACGGGGCTTCTTCTTGGCTCAAATACTCAAACACTGCCCGCCACATTGCCGCGCGGGTCGATCAGCCGGGTGATCACACCCTCACGGGTGATCTTCCGCCCATCCTGCAAGGCCACTGCGGGCACATGGCGCAGCCGTTCCATGACCTCTTTGATCGGGGTGTCCGGGGAGAGCGCCTCGCCCTCGGCGGTGCCCGGTTCGGCCAGATCCTCGGCGGTCAGCACGCCCAGCGGGTTCATATGCGCCACGAAATCCGCAACATAGTCATCGACCGGATTGGCGATGATGTCGCGCGCGGTGCCGCGCTGCACGATCCGCCCGCCCTCCATCAATGCGATCCGGTTGCCCAGCTTGAACGCTTCGTCCAGATCATGGCTGACAAAGATGATCGTGCGCTTCAGGGTCGATTGCAGCTCTAGCAGTTCGTCTTGCAGTTTCGCCCGGATCAGCGGGTCGAGCGCGGAAAACGGTTCATCCATCAGTAAGATCGGCGCTTCGGTGGCAAAGGCGCGTGCCAGGCCCACGCGTTGTTGCATGCCGCCCGACAATTCACCCACCTTGCGGTCGGCCCATTGCGACAGGCCTACCATGTCCAGCTGGGCCGCAACGCGATCACGGCGTTCGGTTTTGCTCATTCCGCCGAGTTCCAGCCCAAGCCCCACGTTTTCACGCACCGTGCGCCAGGGTAGCAGGCCAAATTGTTGAAACACCATCGCTACGCGGCTCAGCCGGATCCGGCGCAGCGTGGCCGCATCCGCATGGGTGACATCAATCAGCGTGTTGCCGTCACAGACATGCACCGCCCCGCGCACGACAGGGTTCAGGCCGTTCACCGCGCGCAAGAGCGTGGATTTGCCCGAGCCCGACAGGCCCATCAGCACCAAAATCTCGCCCTCAGCCACGCTGAGCGAGCAGTCATGCACGCCCAGAACCTGCCCCGTGGCCTCTTGGATCTCTGAACGGGTCTGTCCCTGGTCCATCAACGGCAGCGCACGTTCGGGGTGATCGCCAAACACGATCGAGACATTGTCAAACCTGACCGCGATGCCCGCGGTCTGTTTCGGATCGGTGATCTGGGTCATTTGTGGCCCCCTATACGAAGCATGCGGTCCAACAGGATCGCCACGACAACGATGATGAAGCCCGATTCAAAGCCAAGCGCTGTGTTGACGGAATTCAGCGCCCGCACCACCGGAACGCCAAGCCCGTTGGCGCCGACCAGCGCCGCGATCACCACCATCGACAGCGACAGCATGATTGTCTGGTTCAGCCCGGCCATGATCTGCGGTGTGGCATAGGGCAGCTCGACCTTCCACAACACCTGGCTGGGCGTGGCGCCAAAGGCGCGCGCGGCTTCCAGCAGCGGCTGCGGCGTGGAGACGACGCCCAGATGGGTCAGTCGGATCGGCGCAGGCAGAACGAAAATCACCGTGGCGATAAGGCCGGGCACCATGCCGATGCCGAAAAATACAATCGCGGGAATAAGATAGACGAAAGTCGGCAGGGTCTGCATCAGGTCCAGGATCGGGCGCAGCACAGAATGCAGGCGCGGGCGATGCGCGGTGGCAATGCCGATCGGCACACCAACGGCCATGCACACGACGCAGGCCGACAACACCAGTGTCAAGCTTTCGGTTGTGGCCTTCCAGTAACCCTGATTGAGGATGAACAGAAACCCGAGCGTCACCAGCAAAGCGGTTTTCCAGTTGCGTTGCAGCGCATAGGTCAGCGCCACGAAGACGCCTACGATCAATAGCGGATGCGGCGTTTGCAGTACCCACAAAATGCCGTCGATCAGCCCTTGCATCAGCGCCGAAAGCGCGTCGAAAAAGCCCGAGGCGTTATCCTTGAGCCAGTCGAAAACGATCTTTGCCGTTTTTCCGACAGGAATTTTATTGGCGGTCAGCCAATCCATCGCCTGCTCTCCCTTCGGCAGAAAGGCCCCTGCGCACAGGCAGGGGCCAATTGGATCACTTCAGTACGGCGCTGACGGCAACCAGCGCGTTGCCACCGTCCTTGGTGGTCACGCCTTGCAACCACGGTGCCAGAACCTCGGGGTGGGCGGCCAGCCAGGTCTTGGCGGCGACCATCGGTTCGGTCCCGTCATTCAAGATTGCCCCCATGATCTCGTTTTCCATCTGCAACGAGAATTCAAGGTTTTCCAGAAACTTGCCGGTATTCGGGCAGTCCGCGACATAGCCTTTGCGCACGTTGGTCGCAACTTCAGCCCCGCCGAAATCGGGGCCGAACCAGTCATCGCCGCCCGCCAGATAGGTCATCTTGAAATTGGCGTTCATCGGATGCGGTTCCCAGCCGAGAAAGACGATCGGCGCGCCCGCCTTGTCGGCGCGTTCGACCTGCGCCAGCATCCCCTGTTCCGAGCTTTCGACCACGTCGAAGCCTTCCAGCCCGAACGCGTCGCCGGTGATCATGTCCAGGATCAGGCGGTTGCCGTCATTGCCCGGTTCGATGCCATAGATCTTGCCGTCCAGATCGGCCTTGTGCGCTGCGATGTCGGCAAAATCCCTGATCCCCAGCTCGGCGCCCTTGGCATTGGTGGCCAGCGTGTATTTAGCCCCGGTCAGGTTGACGCGCACGGTTTCGACGGTGCCGTCTTCGCGATAGGGGGCAATATCGCCTTCCATCGTCGGCATCCAGTTGCCCAGAAACACATCAACATCGCCACCGCCCAATGCGGCATAGGTCACCGGCACCGACAGCAGTTTCACATCGGTTTCATAGCCCAGTGCCTGCAATACGGTCGATGCGACGGCGGTCGTGGCGGTGATGTCGGTCCAGCCGACATCCGAAAAAATCACCTTATCGCAGCCAGCGGCCTGCGCGGCCCCGGTCAGCGTCAGCGTTGCTACGCCTGCGAAAAGAAGGGAACGAAGGGTCATAGGTCTCTCCCAGTTGGTTGCCCATAGTTTGGTCACAGGCTTTTTGTTGATTGACGAGTCAATAAACTTGCCTGTAGCTCCGTTTGGCAAGGACTTTTTACGAGAAGGTCACAAAACCGATGCCGAAGCTTGGTGCAGAGCCTATTCGACGGGCCGCCTTGGTGAAAGCCACGATTGAGACGGTGGGCGAGGCGGGATCGCTCGAAGTGACGGTCGCGCAGATCGCGCGGCGTGCAGGCATGTCCTCGGCGCTGGCGCATCATTACTTCGGGTCGAAGGAACAGATCTTTCTGGCCGCAATGCGCGCGATCTTGTCGCTGTACGGGGCCGAGGTGCGCGGTGCGCTGGCCACGGCGCAAGGCCCCGAGGCGCGGCTGCGCGCGGTGGTGCTGGGATCCTTCGCGGCTGGCAGTTTCCGGCGCGAGGTGATCTCGGCCTGGCTGAACTTTTATGTGTTGGCACAGACCAGCACGCAGGCGCGGCGGCTGTTGCATATCTATCAGCGGCGGCTGAAGTCGAACCTGATGGTCGCGCTGCGTCCGCTCGTCGGCGAGCGGGCTGCGGCGGTGGCACGCGGGCTGGGGGCGTTGATCGACGGCGTCTATATCCGCGCGGCATTGGCTGAAGGTGCGCCAGACCGCATCTATGCCACCGAAATCGTTATGGAATATTTGGACCGAGAGCTGGAGGGCACCCGATGAGCGCGCAACCGAAAGCAAGTCATTTCGTCAATGGCGACTGGCTGGAAGACACCGCAGGCGATGTGATCGAGGTCACCTATCCGGGCACCGGCGCGGTGATCGCGCGGCTGCATGCGGCCACGCCCGCGGTGCTGGAGGTGGCGCTTGCGGGCGCCGCGCAGGCGCAGGCCGCATGGGCCCGGTTGAAGCCGATTGAGCGTGCGCGTGTGTTGCGCCGGGCGGCTGATTTGATCCGGGAGCGGGGGGGCGAACTGGCGCGGCTCGAAACCCTGGATACCGGCAAACCGATCCAGGAAACCGAGGTTGCAGACTGGCCTTCGGGGGCCGATGCGCTGGAATATTTTGCGGGGCTGGCGCCGACGGTGACCGGCGAAACCATCCCGTTGGGCGGTGATTTCGCCTATACGATTCGCGAACCGCTGGGGGTTTGTGTCGGCATCGGCGCGTGGAATTATCCTAGTCAGATCGCCTGCTGGAAGGCCGCGCCCGCGCTGGCGATGGGCAATGCGATGGTGTTCAAACCATCGGAAATCACCCCTTTGGGCGCGCTGCAACTGGCACAAATTTTTATCGAAGCGGGTATGCCGCCGGGCGTTTTCAACGTGGTTCAGGGCTTCGGCATGGTCGGCGCGGCGCTGGCAACCGATTCGCGTGTGGCCAAGGTGTCGCTGACCGGATCGGTCCCGACGGGTGCCAAAGTCTATGCCGCGGCGGCATCGGGGATGAAACATGTGACGATGGAACTGGGGGGGAAATCGCCGCTGATCGTCTTTGACGACGCTGATCTGGAGAGTGCCGTGGGCGCCGCGATGCTGGGGAATTTCTATTCCTCGGGGCAGATCTGTTCGAACGGCACCCGGGTTTTCGTGCAATCGGGCATCAAGGATGCGTTTCTGGCGCGGCTTGCGGCGCGGACCGCCACGATCCGGGCGGGCGACCCGCTGGACCCGGACACACAATTCGGCCCGCTGGTCAGTGCTGCGCAACGCGACAAGGTGCTGACCTATATCGAGGGTGCCAAGCGCGAGGGCGCGCGGCTGATCTGTGGGGGGGCCGCGGGCAATGAAGGCCCGCTCTTTGTGCAGCCGACGGTCTTTGCCGATGTCACCGACCGGATGACGCTGGCGCGCGAAGAGGTGTTCGGCCCGGTGATGGCGGTGCTGGATTTCGACACCGAGGACGAGGTGATCGCGCGCGCGAATGCCACGCAATTCGGGCTGGCGGCGGGGGTGTTCACCGCCGATCTGACGCGCGGGCATCGGGTGATCGGCCAGTTGCAGGCGGGCACCTGCTGGATCAACGCCTATAACCTGACCCCGGTCGAGATGCCCTTCGGGGCGGTCAAGGCGTCGGGCCTGGGGCGCGAAAATTCGAAGGCCGCGATCGAACACTATACCCAGGTGAAGACGGTCTATGTCGGCATGGGGCCGG
>JAQTYE010000090.1 GCA_028749255.1 Paracoccaceae bacterium
TTATACTGGCTCAGGATCCGCCCGGTGGTCAGCAGCAGCGGGAAACGCGGGCCGGTGCGTTCCTCGGTCGGCACATAGGCGGTGCGGATAAACCGCCCCTTGCCGCGCACGAAGCCATCGACATGCATGATGGGAGAGCCCTGTGGCGCACTGTCGTTGCACGGCCACTGGACCGAGCCTTTTTCGTCCAGCATCGCATAGGTGACATTGGCGAACCCGGGCGTGGTCGCGGCGATCTCGGCCATGATCTGTTCGGGGTGGGTATAGGTCCAGCCCGCCCCCATCGCATTGGCCAGCATCTGCGTGACTTCCCAATCGGCATAGCCGTTTTTCGGCGCCATCACCCGGCGCACCGGGTTGATCCGGCGTTCGGCGTTGGTGAAGGTGCCGTCCTTTTCCAGGAAGGTCGAGCCGGGCAGGAAGACATGCGCGTAATTCGCCGTCTCGTTCAGGAACAGGTCATGCACGATCACGCAGTCCATCGCCGCAAGCCCGGCCGAGACATGGCGCGTGTCAGGGTCCGATTGCAGGATGTCTTCGCCCTGCACATAAAGCCCCTTGAACTGCCCCGCGACGGCGGCATCCAGCATGTTGGGAATGCGCAGCCCCGGTTCCGGGTCGAGCGTCACGCCCCAGGCCTTTTCAAAAATGGTGCGGGCGGCATCGTCGGACACATGGCGATAGCCCGGCAGCTCGTGCGGGAAGCTGCCCATGTCGCAGGACCCTTGCACGTTGTTCTGGCCGCGCAGCGGGTTCACGCCCACGCCTTCGCGCCCGATATTGCCGGTCATCATCGCCAGGTTGGCAATGGCGATGACGGTGGTCGAGCCTTGCGAATGTTCGGTCACGCCAAGGCCATAGTAAATCGCCGCATTGGGGGCGTTGGCATAGGCGCGCGCGGCCTCGCGCAGCAGGGGCGCGGGCACGCCGGTCAGGCCCTCGACCGCCTCGGGGGCATAGTCTGGGTTTTGCACGAATTCGGCGTAATCGGCCCATTCGTCCAGATCGCAGCGCTCGGCGATGAAGGTGCCGTCCTGCAGGCCTTCGGTCACGATCACATGCGCCATCGCCGTCATCACCGCCACATTGGTGCCCGGGCGCAGCGCCAGATGCCAGCTGTCGCCCAGATGCGGGGTTTCCAGCAAATCAATGCGGCGCGGGTCGATCACGATCAGCTTGGCCCCGGCCCGCAACCGCTTGCGCAGGCGCGAGGCAAAGACCGGGTGGCCATCGGTCGGGTTCGCGCCGATCACCACCGCCAGATCGGTCTTCTCGACGGAATCGAAGTTCTGCGTGCCCGCAGACGTGCCGAAGGTTTGCTTCAGCCCATAACCGGTGGGCGAATGGCAGACCCGCGCGCAGGTGTCGGTATTGTTGGTGCCAAACACCGCGCGCGCCAGTTTCTGCACCAGGAAGGTTTCTTCGTTGGTGCAGCGCGACGAGGTGATGACCCCCACCGAATCCTTGCCGTGCCTGGCCTGAATGGCGCGCAGACGGGTGGCGGTGAATTCCAGTGCCTCGGCCCAGCTGACCTCGCGCCAGGGCTGGTCGATGCGGTCACGGATCATCGGGTTCAGAATGCGGTCCGAATGGTTGGCATAGCCATAGGCGAAGCGACCCTTGACGCAGCTGTGGCCACGGTTCGCCTGACCGCCCTTCCAGGGCACCATCCGCACCAATTCATCCCCGCGCATCTGCGCCTCGAAGCTGCAGCCCACACCGCAATAGGCGCAGGTGGTCACCACGCTGCGTTCGGGCGTGCCAATCTCTTCAACCGATTTTTCGACCAGCGTCGCGGTCGGGCAGGCCTGCACGCAGGCGCCGCAGCTGACGCAATCAGACGACAGGAAATCGGGCGCCGCCGTGGAAATGCGCGCATCAAAGCCGCGCCCCTCGATGGTCAGCGCAAAGGTGCCCTGCACCTCTTCGCAGGCGCGCACGCAGCGCATGCAGACGATGCATTTCGCCGGGTCATAGCTGAAATAGGGGTTCGAGATATCCTTGGCGATATAGCGCGGATTCGCCTCGCCATTGCTGCGCACCTCGAAATGGTTCTCGCCTTTGGTATAGCGCACATCGCGCAGGCCCACGGCGCCGGCCATATCCTGCAACTCGCAATCGCCATTGGCCGCGCAGGTCAGGCAATCGAGCGGGTGATCCGAGATATACAACTCCATCACGCCCTTGCGCAGGCGCTTCAGATCCTCGGTCTGGGTATGCACCTGCATCCCCTCATGCACCGGCGTCGTGCAGGACGCGGGCGTGCCGCGCATGCCGTCGATCTGCACCATGCACAACCGGCACGAGCCGATCGGCTCCAGACTGTCGGTCGCGCAGAGTTTCGGGATCGCGATCCCCGCCTCTTGCGCGGCACGCATCACCGAGGTGCCCGCAGGCACAGTCACCGCAAAACCGTCGATGCTGAGCGTCACGGGTTTGCCGTCGCGCGCGGGCGTGCCCATGTCGCGGGTCCAGTCCTTGGTCGGGATGATGAAGTCCTTCATTCCGCAGCCTCCTGAACGGGGGTGAATTCTTCGGGGAAATGGCGCAGCGCGCTCATCACCGGATAGGGGGTGAACCCGCCCAGCGCGCACAGCGAGCCAAGCTTCATCGTGTTGCACAAGTCTTCCAGCAGCGGCAGCGCGGCGCTATCGCCCGCCGCCACCCGGTCCAGCGTTTCAACGCCGCGCACCGCGCCGATCCGGCAGGGCGTGCATTTGCCACAGCTTTCGACCGCGCAAAATTCCATCGCGAACCGCGCCAGCCCCAGCATGTCGGCGCCCGCGTCATGCACGACAAGACCCGCATGGCCCACCAGCCCGCCCTGACCCGCGAATTCCTCGTAACAGAAGGGCAGGCTGAAATCGGACACCGGATGATAGGCACCCAGCGGCCCACCGACCTGCACCGCCTTGACCGGGCGGCCGCTGGCCGTGCCACCGCCAATTTCAGTCACGATTTCGCCCAAGGTGATGCCAAAGCCGGTCTCGAACAGCCCGCCACAGCGCACATTCCCTGCGATCTGCAACGGGATCGTCCCACGCGAGCGGTTGATGCCGATAGCATTATACGCCGCCGCGCCGTTGGCCATGATCCACGGCACCGCCGCCAGGCTCAGCACGTTGTTCACCACCGTCGGGCGGCCCATGAACCCTTCGAGCGCGGGTAGCGGCGGTTTGGCGCGCACCACGCCGCGCTTGCCTTCCAGCGAATTCAGCAGCGAGGTTTCCTCGCCGCAGACATAGGCCCCCGCGCCGACGCGGATTTCCAGCTCGAACCCCTGCGTATGGCCCATGATCGAGGTGCCGATCACCCCGGCCTGCGTGGCGATCTCGACCGCCGCGCGCATCTGGCGGATCGCATCGGGGTATTCCGAGCGGATATAGACGAAACCGCGCGTGGCCCCGGTGGCCAGCGCCGCGATGGTCATGCCTTCGATCAGGCAGAAGGGGTCGCCCTCCATCAGCATGCGGTCGGCGAAAGACCCGCTGTCGCCCTCGTCCGCATTACAGACGATATATTTCGGCGTGGCCTTTGCATGCAGAACAGTGCGCCACTTGATGCCCGTGGGGAAGCCCGCGCCACCGCGCCCGCGCAACCCCGAGGCCGCGATTTCATCGACCACCGCCTCGGGTTGCAAGGCCAGTGCGGCACGCAGCCCCGCCAGACCGCCATGGGCCTCGTAGGCATCCAGATCGAGCGGGTCGATCACCCCGCAACGCGCGAATGTCAGCCGGGTCTGGCGCTTGAAGAAGGCGATGTCTTCGGTCAGGCCCTGCGCCTTGGGATGGGTTTCGGGCGCCTCGAACAGCGCCGCCACATCCGCCACCGTCATCGGGCCGAACGCCACGCGTCCGGCAGGCGTTTCGATCTCGACCAGCGGCTCCAACCACAGCATCCCGCGCGAGCCGTTGCGGATGATCTGCACCGCCACGCCACGCACCGCCGCTTCGCGCGCGATCTCTGCCGCAACCGCATCCGCGCCGCAGGCCCGCGCCGCCGCATCCATGGGCACCCAGATCTTCATGCCGACACCTCCGCCACCAGCGCATCCACTGCCGCACCGTCCAGACGCCCGACCAGCCGGTCATCGACCATCGCGGCGGGCGCATTGGCGCACAGCCCCAGACAATAGACCGCCTCTAGTGTCACGCCGTTCTTCGTCTCGCCCAGCCGCTGGCCCAAGGCCGCCTCCAGCCGCGCCTGCACGCCCGCGCCGCCCATCGCCTGACAGGCCTCTGCCCGGCACAATTTGATGACATGACGCCCGGCGGGGGCTTCGCGGAAGTCGTGATAAAACCCCACAACGCCCGCGACCTCGGCCCGGCTCAGGCGCAGCGCGCCCGCAATCGGCTCCAATGCGGCGTCGGGAACATGGCCGAACTCGGCCTGAACATCGTGCAGGATCGGCAGCAGCGGCCCCTCGCGCCCGGCATGGGCATGCAAAATCTCGCTCAGGCGCGCGGCGTCGAACATGGCTCTTCTCCCGGAATGGCTCATTTCAGCTACCGCGAGGCAATAGGTAAATCAATTCGTTGATGCCGTTGAGTGATAGGATAATCCTATCACTCTGCCACCGTCCGCGCCTCGGCAATCAAGGCGCGCAGACTGGGCGTGTGGGTCGGACGGTGCGCCACGATCAGCCCCACGCGGTGCTGCGCATCAGGAGAGTGCAGTGGACGCGCCACACAGCCGGGCGGCAGCGCGAAGCCTTCACACAGCGCCTCGGCCAGGATCGCGGCCCAGTCGCCGGTCGCCACATGGCTCAGCAGCGCAATCGTCGAATTCGATTCAACCCGCGGCGCCACCTGCGCCCCCGCCTCGGCCAGATGCGCATTGATCAGATGGCGGTTTTGCATATCGGGCGTCAGCAGGCCTAACGGGCGCTCGGCCGCCTCGGCCCAGCTCAGCGGCGCGTCCTCGATACCCCGTTCGACCAGACGATAACGCTCGGTCCACAGCGCGACCTCATCGACCCGGCCCAGGCCCGCGCCCTCCAGATAGGTGATGCCCGCGTCCAGATCCTGCGCCGCGATCCCGTCGCGGATTTCAACCGAAGACCGCGACAAAACCGTCACCCGCGCCGCCCGGTTGCGCGCCAGAAACGGCGCGGTCAGCCGGGCCACCCGGGGCAGCGCGGTCGGGATCACGCCGATGCGCAGATGCCCGGCCACGCCATGGCGCGCCTGGCGCATCTCGTCTTGCAGCGCGCGCGCCTCGCCGACGATGCGGCGGGCATGGCCCAGCACCTGCTGGCCTTCGGGCGTCAGCCCCTGATAGCGTGCGCCGCGAAACACCAGTTGCACGCCAAGGCTTTCTTCCAACGACCGGATCGCCGAACTCAGCGTCGGCTGGGTCACGCCATAGGCCACCGCCGCGCGGCCGAAATGCCCCTCGCGCGCCAGAACCATGAACATCTCAAGCTTCTCGATCATGGTGCCACGCTAACGCGCCCGATTTGCGCGCGCCAGTGCTGCTTCTTCTTGGCAAAAATACTCAAATCTTGCCCGCCCCGGAAAAACCCCGGATCAAATCCGACAAAGCCCCGGCGCCTGGCTTGTTCGCCTGCAATGGACCCCCTACATCGGAGCTATGGATTTCAAACGCTTCCTCCCCTTTGGCCGCAAGGCCCCGCGCGTAGCCGTGATCCGGCTGCAAGGCGCCATCGGTGCTGCTCGTCCCGGCTCGCAAGGCCTGTCGGACGCCACCCTTGGCCCGCTGATCGAGCGCGCCTTCAAGCGCGGCAAACCCCGCGCCGTGGCGTTGATCATCAACTCGCCCGGCGGGTCGCCTGTGCAAAGTTCGCTGATCGCCGCGCGGATCCGGCGGCTGGCCGAGGAAACCGGCCTGCCGGTTCACGCCTTTGTCGAGGATGTTGCCGCTTCGGGCGGCTATTGGCTGGCCTGTGCCGCCGATGACATCTGGGCCGATGCGACCTCGGTCGTGGGGTCGATCGGGGTGATTTCGGCGGGCTTCGGGCTGGATGGCCTGATCGGCAAGCACGGGGTTGAACGCCGGGTGCACACCGCGGGCGGCTCGAAAAGCTTCATGGATCCGTTCCGCCCGGAAAAACCCGAAGATGTGGCCCGGCTGACGCGGCTTCTGGAAGATATGCATCTGGCCTTCAAAACCCATGTCGTGGCCCGGCGCGGCGCCAAGCTGCACAGCGACGCCGATCTGTTCACCGGCGAAATCTGGACCGGCGCGCAGGCGGTGGATGTTGGCCTGATTGACGGCGTGGCCCATGCGGTGCCGAAGCTCAAATCACTGTATGGCGACAAGGTGCGGCTGATCCCTTACAGCGCGCGCCAGCCGTGGCTGCGCCGCTTTGGGGCAAGCTTCGGTGCCGATACGGCCAATGCGATGATCGAAGTGGCAGAAGACCGCGCGCTTTGGGCGCGGTTCGGGCTGTAAGCGCATGCTGATCAAGGGCATGACCCTGTTTCTGGTGGTGATGGCGGTGCTGGCGATGTTCGGCAAACTGCGCCTGCCCGGCCTCAAACGCCCCGGCGCCCCCCGGCTCGCTGCGCGCTGCCCGGACTGTGGACGCCCGAAAATCGGATCGGGGCCCTGCCCCTGCAAAAACAAGGGGGCATAGGTGCTCTGGGATCTGTTTCTGATTGCAGCGGGCCTTGGCCTGCTGGTGATCGCGGGTGATTTACTGGTCAAAGGCGCGGTCAACCTGTCGCTGCGGCTGGGGATTCCCGCGCTGATCGTGGGTCTGACAGTGGTGGCCTTCGGCACCTCTGCGCCCGAAATGATGGTTTCAGTCGCTGCCGTTCTGAACGGCACGCCCGACATTGCACTGGGCAATGTGGTGGGATCGAATACTGCCAACATCCTGCTGGTGCTGGGCATCCCCGCGATCATCTCGATCATCCGCACCGACGAGCAGGATCTGCGCGAAAGCTATCTGATCATGCTGGGCGCCAGTGCGCTGTTCATTCTGCTGTGCTTCATGGGGCCAATTGGCTGGCCGCATGCGCTGGTGCTGCTGGGGGCGCTGGCGCTGATCCTGACGCGGCAGATCCGCGAGGCATTGGCCCATCGCGCCGAACGCGCCGACGAAGAAATCGAGGGCGCAGATCTGCACATGGGATGGCCGCGCATTTCGGTCTATATTCTGGCGGGTCTGATCGGGCTGCCGCTGGGCGCGAGCTTTCTGGTCGAAGGCGCCAGTTCGATTGCCCGCGCCTATGGGATTTCCGAGGCCGTGATCGGGCTGACGCTGGTGGCCGTGGGCACCTCGCTGCCGGAACTGGCCACCTCGATCACCGCGGCGCTGAAAGGCCGGGCCGATGTGGCCCTGGGCAATGTGATCGGCTCCAACATCTTCAACCTGCTGTGCATCATCGGTGTGGCCGGGCTGTTCGGGCGGCTGCCGGTGCCGGTGTCAATGCTGCGGCTTGATCTGTGGGTGATGCTTGGCTCGGCGCTGCTGATCGCGCCGTTCATCTTTTACCGCTGGTCGTTCCGACGCTTGATCGGGATCGGCTTCACGGTGATCTATGCGACCTATATCATCGTGCTGATGACGGCGGATAAAGGCTGATCCATGACGCGGGCACTGATTACCGGGGCGGCACACAGGCTGGGGCGGGCGATGACGCTCTATCTTGCGGGGCGTGGCCATGATGTCGCGATCCATTACCACGGCTCGGCCGAGGCCGCCGAAGCCACCGCGACCGAAGCCCGCGACCTGGGGGTGCAGGCCATCACGCTGGCCGCCGACCTGCTGGACGAGGCGCAGACCGCCGCGCTGATCGGCCGCGCAACGGCGGCCTTGGGCGGGCCGCTCGACGTGCTGATCAACAACGCCTCGATCTTTGAATATGACACGATCCACACCGCTACCCGCGACAGCTGGGACCGGCATTTTGAATCGAACCTGCGCGCGCCGTTCGTGTTGACCCAAGGGTTTGCCGCGCAAGTGCCGCCTGCGGATCGCACCGGATCCGAACCCCGCGCGCGCGGGCTGGTGGTGAACATGATCGACCAGCGCGTCCACAAGCTGACCCCCGAATTCATGTCCTACACTCTGGCCAAGATGGGGCTTTGGGCGCTGACCCGCACCGCCGCACAGGCGCTGGCCCCCGACATCCGCGTCAATGCAATCGGCCCGGGCCCAACACTGCAAGGCACCCATCAAACCGCCGAGGCCTTTGCCCGGCAGCGCGCGGCAACCGTTCTGGAACGCGGCGCGGACCCCGCCGATATCTGCGCCGCTTTGGGATATTTTCTGGATGCGCCAGCGGTCACCGGGCAATTGCTATGCGTGGATGGCGGCCAGCATCTGGCCTGGAAAACCCCCGACGTTCAGGGCCTTGAATAGCGCCAGGAGGGTGACGCCGCGACAAGTTGTCCACGCCGCAGCACAGCGTAACAAAACTGTTACGATTTCCTTAATTGAATCAGTGGGTTGTCATGGTCTTGAAAAGTTTTCCTTAGTTTTCAATATGATAAGATTTTGCCCAAAAATCAGGCAGATTAACAAACCCGGCGCAAAACAAGGAAAAATCCGCACTGCCCAAATCTTTCCAACAGAGTTATCCACAGAAACAGTGGACAGGTTTATACTTGAACTCGCCCTTCCGACGTTGCAGCGCCGCAGGGAATCGAACCGTTAACAAAAGGTAAAGATGCAAGACGCGCCGCCCCCTTCCAACACACCAGAGCCCGGCCCCGCGCCGCGCCTGAAAGGCCATGCGCTGATTGCCGATTACGTCACCCGGCTTGATGGTTCGCCGGGCGTCTACCGGATGCTGAACGCCGCACAAGAGGTGCTGTATGTCGGCAAGGCGCGCAACCTGAAGGCGCGCGTGTCGAACTATGCGCGGCCCTCGGGGCATTCGGGGCGGATCGCGCGGATGATCTCGGAAACGTCGTACATGATGTTCCTGACCACCCGGACCGAGACCGAAGCGCTGCTGCTGGAACAGAACCTGATCAAGCAGCTGAAGCCGCGCTACAACGTGCTGCTGCGCGATGACAAAAGCTTCCCCTACATCGTCATTCCGCAAGACCACCCGTTCCCGATGATCCGCAAACATCGCGGCGCGCGCACCGTCAAGGGCGCCTACTTCGGGCCCTTCGCCTCGGCCAGTGCCGTCAATCGCACGCTGAACCATCTGGAACGCGTGTTCCAGCTGCGCAACTGTTCCGACGCGATGTTTTCGGGCCGCACAAGGCCCTGCCTGCAATTCCAGATCAAACGCTGTTCGGCGCCCTGCGTGGGCCGGATTTCCGAGGCCGATTATGGTCGCACCGTCGAGGATGCGCAGCGATTTCTGGAAGGCAAGTCCAGCGCGATCCAGAAAGATCTGGCGACCGAGATGATGGCCGCCTCCGAGGCGATGGAATATGAACGCGCCGCCGCCCTGCGCGACCGGATCGGCGCGCTGACCAATGTGCAGCAAAGCCAGGGCATCAACCCGCGCGGCGTGGCCGAGGCGGATGTGATCGCGCTGCATATGGAGGGCGGGCAGGCCTGCGTGCAGGTGTTTTTCATTCGCGCCCATCAAAGCTGGGGCAACCACGATTTCTATCCCCGCACCGGATCGGGCGCCGAGGCGCCCGAGGTGCTCGAGGCATTTCTGGCGCAGTTCTACGACGCCAAGGAACCGCCGCGCCTGCTGCTGCTGAGCCACCCGATCGAGGACGAGGATCTGATGGTCGATCTGCTGTCCGAACGTGCCGGACGACGGGTCGAAATTGCGGTGCCGCAGCGGGGCGAAAAGGCAGAGCTGGTGGAAAACGCGCTGCGCAACGCGCGGGAATCGCTCGGGCGGCGGATGTCGGAATCTGCGGCGCAGGCGCGGTTGCTGGAAGGCGTGGCGCAGGCCTTCGGGCTGGCCGCCCCGCCCCGGCGCATCGAGATCTACGACAACTCGCATATTCAGGGTGCCCATGCGGTCGGCGGCATGGTCGTGGCCGGGCCCGAGGGGCTGATCAAAAGCCAGTATCGCAAATGGAACATCAAGGGCGAGGATCTGACGCCGGGCGATGATTTCGGCATGATGAAAGAGGTGATGACCCGGCGGTTTGCGCGGTTGATGAAAGAAGACCCTGACCGCAAGGGCGAGCATTGGCCCGACCTTCTGCTGATCGACGGTGGCGCCGGGCAGGTCTCGGCGGTGGCGGAAATCATGGCCGGGCTGGGGCTGTCCGATATTCCGATGGTGGGCGTGGCCAAGGGCATCGACCGCGACCACGGCAAAGAGGAATTCCACCGCATCGGCGCGCGGCCCTTTGCGCTGCAGCGGCAGGACCCGGTGCTGTATTACATCCAGCGGCTGCGCGACGAGGCCCACCGCTGGGCGATCGGCGCGCACCGGGCCAAACGCGCCAAGGCCACCATGGCCAACCCGCTGGATGAAATCCCCGGCGTCGGCGCCACCCGCAAACGCGCGCTGCTGGCGCATTTCGGGTCAGCCAAGGCGGTCAGCCGCGCGGGCGTCACCGATCTGACCGAGGCCCCCGGTATCAGCCAGGCGATGGCCGAGACGATCTGGAACTTCTTCAACGACAAAACTTGACGCGCGGGCCGGGGCGGCGTAGCGCGCGGCCCATGACCGATGCACCCGCCCCCCCACGCGCCCTGACACAGACCGCCGACCTGCTGGCACAGGGTCTGGTGCAAACCGCCGATCTGCCCGCGCTCGACCGGGTTGCGGCCGAGTTTCGCATTCGTCTGACCCCCGCGATGCAGGCCGCGATTGCCGCGCCGGGCGATCCGGTGGCGGCGCAATTCGTGCCCGATGTGGCCGAGCTGGTGACCCGCCCCGAGGAACTGCTTGATCCGATCGGTGACGCCGCCCACGCCCCGGTGCCCGGGCTGACGCATCGTTACCCCGACCGGGTGATCTTGCACATCACCAAGACCTGCGATGTCTATTGCCGGTTCTGTTTTCGGCGCGAAACGGTGGGCGAAACCGGCCCGCTGGCCGCCCCCGATCTGACCCGCGCGCTGGATTACATCGCCGCGACCCCGGCGATCCGCGAGGTGATCCTGACCGGCGGCGACCCGCTGACACTTTCGGTGCGGCGGCTGGAGAGCGTGCTGGCGCGGCTTGGCGCGATGGATCACGTCGCATTGGTCCGTCTGCACAGCCGGGTGCCGGTGGTCGCACCCGAGCGGATCACCCCTGCGTTGGTGGCCGCTCTGGCTGCGGCGCGTCCGACGGTCTGGGTGGTGGTGCATACCAATCATGCGCAGGAATTGGGACCCGAGGCCCGCGCCGCGCTGACCCTGCTGGCGCAGGCGGGCGTGCCGCTGTTGTCGCAGTCGGTGCTGCTGCGCGGGGTGAATGACTCGGTCGCGGCGCTGAGCGATCTGTTCCGCACGCTGCTGGCCGCGCGGGTGAAACCCTATTATCTGCATCACTGCGATCTGGCCCGCGGCACCTCGCATTTCCGCACCACGATTGCCGAGGGGCGCGCGCTGATGGCGGCGCTGCGCGGGCATGTCTCGGGGACCGCACTGCCTGCCTATGTGCTCGATATCCCGGGCGGCTTTGGCAAGGTGCCGATCACGGCCGATCACTTCACCCCCGGCACGGCCCCCGGCCAGTGGCGCGTGACCGACTGGCAAGGCGGCGTTCACGATTACACCGACCCGCTGCGCTAACGCGCCCTCTTCCCCTTGGGGCACGGCCCCGCTAGGGTGCGCGCATGAGATGGACCCTACCCAATATCCTGACGGTTCTGCGTCTGATCGCCGCCCCCGGTGTGGCGGTGATGTTTTTGTATTTCCACCGCCCTTGGGCGGATTGGTTCGCGCTGGCGCTGTTCATCGTCGCAGCCGTCACCGACTGGTTCGATGGCTATCTGGCGCGGCTGTGGAAACAGGAAAGCAAGTTCGGCGCGATGCTCGACCCGATTGCCGACAAGGCGATGGTGGTGATCGCGCTGGTGGTGCTGACTGGCTATTCGGGGATGAACCCCTGGCTGATCCTGCCCGCGACCGTCATCCTGTTCCGCGAGGTCTTTGTTTCGGGGCTGCGCGAATTTCTGGGCGCGCAGGCGGGGCTTTTGAAGGTCACCAAGCTGGCGAAATGGAAAACCACCGCGCAGATGGTGGCGATTGCGATGCTGTTTCTCGGCACCGGGCTGGCCTATCTTGAACAAGGCCGCGCGCCGCGCGCCGGCGAGGGCGATCTGCCCTCGGGGGTGACTCCGGCCGATCTGGCCAACCACGCAGGTCTTGCCCTGATCTGGATCGCGGCGGCGCTGACAGCGGTGACCGGCTGGGATTATTTCCGCAAGGCACTGCCTTTCCTGAAGGATACGCCCCGTGGTTGACATCGTCTATTTCGCCTGGGTCCGCGAACGCATCGGTCTGGCACGCGAAACCCTGCAGACAGATGCCGCAACGGTGGCCGATCTGATCGCCGAACTTTGCGCCCGCGACCCGCGCTATGCCGCGGCCTTCGCCGATACCTCGGCACTGCGCGTGGCGCTTGATCAGGATCTGTCCGAATTTGACGCGCCGCTTGCGGGTGTGCGCGAAGTGGCATTCTTTCCGCCGATGACCGGAGGCTGAGATGCGGATTTCGGTGCAAGAGGCCGCGTTCGATTTCGCCGCCGAAATGGCAGGCTTCGGACAGGGCCGCGCCGATGTCGGCGCCATCGTCAGCTTCACCGGCATGGTGCGTGACGACAGCGGCCAGATGACCGCGCTGGAACTGGAACATTACCCCGGCATGACCGAGCGCGCGATTGCCAAGATCGTGGACGAGGCCGTCACCCGCTGGGTGCTGGCCGATTGCCTGGTGATCCACCGCACCGGCAGGTTGGGTATCGGCGAGCCGATCATGATGGTTGCCACCGCTGCGCGTCACCGCGTCGCGGCGTTCGAGGCTGCGGAATTCCTGATGGATTACCTGAAATCCCGCGCGCCCTTCTGGAAGAAAGAACATGCCCTCAGCGGCGAAACCGCCTGGGTTGCAGCAAAAGAGGCCGACGAAGACGCGCTGCGGCGCTGGTAAGCGCGCAAGGGGGCGCTGCCCCCTCTTGGCTTTGCCAATTCGCCCCCGGGATATTTATGCCAAGCTGAAACAGCGCCCGGTTTTCCCCTTTCAGCTTGGCATAAATATCCCGGGGGAGCGCCCCGCGCGGGGGCAGAGCCCCCTTTTGCATCACAGGTTATCTTCGACCCGGAAGCCCACGGGGATCGCGTCGTGCCCCTCCAGCACCAGATCGGCCATCACCTCGGCCACCTTGGGCGCCATGCCGAAGCCGATCTTGAACCCGCCATTGGCGATGAAATGCCCCGGGCGCCCGGGCCAGGCGCCCAGCATCGGCGCCCGGGATTTCGCCCGCGGGCGCAGACCGGCCCAGCGGTCCACCACCTCGGCCCCGGCCAGCACCGGACAGATCCGGCGCGCTTTGTCGATCAGCGTTTCCAGCTGCGCATCGACGGTATCGGGCGCGTCATAGTCGCGCTCCGAGGTCGACCCGATCGCCACCGTTCCATCTGCATGGGGCACGATGTGCAGCGCCTCGGCAAAGACCTGCGGCACCGCCCCCGCATCGTAGCGCAACAGCGCCGACTGACCCTTGACGCCATTGCCCAGCGGTTTGCCAAATGCCGCCGACATCGCCGCCAGACCCGCCGCGCCGGTGGCGTGGATTACCGGGCCAATCTCGGCCCCTTCGCCCAGAACGATCTCGCCACCCAGCGCGGTCAGCGCCGCGGCCAGCGCGGCACCTGCCGCACGCGGGGCCGCGCGGGCCGAGAGCGTATCATACACCACCAGCCCGGTAGGGGACTGCGGCGCAAGCGGGCCGAAGTCATCCGCCGGGGCCACGCGCCACACCGCCGCATCGCCCCAATAGTGCGCAGCGCCCGCCGCGCGCGATTGCGCCAACGTCACGGCGGCCTCATCGGCCAGCGGCTGAATCCGCCCGCCGCGCGCATAGCCCGCGTCGCCCCCGCCAATTGCGCGGACATCATCCCAGAACCCCTGCGCCATCAGCAGGCTGTCCAGTTGAAACTGTTTCTTCGGGTTCCATTGTTCGGGCACATGCGGGGCCAGCGCCCCCACCGTGCCGCCCGACGATCCCGCGCCAATCCGCGCGGCCTCGATCAGCCGCACCCGGGCACCGCGTCGGGCCAGTGTGAACGCGCAGGCCAGACCGAAGACCCCCGCGCCACGCACCGTCACCCAATCCCCGCTTTCAGCCCTTGTCATTGCCCGTCCCTTTCGCCACTGTCCGGCCCTGCCCCATTGGTGCCAAGGCCTACCCCCGATGTTCCTTCCTGACCAGAGCCAAGCCGCGCTTGAATGGCGTGACGAGGCGATCCCCGTATCGACGCGCTTTGACGATCCCTATTTCAGCCTGGCCAACGGGTTAGATGAAACGCGGCATGTATTTTTGGCCGGGAATGACCTGCCCGCGCGGTTCCGTCCCGGGTTCCAGATCGCCGAGTTGGGC
>JAQTYE010000229.1 GCA_028749255.1 Paracoccaceae bacterium
GGAAGGCAAAGCCGCGCTCGGCGGCCAGCCGCGTCATATTCGAGAGGTCATCCTGCGGATAGGTCACCACGTCATTCGAGGAAATCGCCGCCACCCCGATGCCCTGCGTCCTCAACGCCTCGGCGTCGCGTTGCAGCCGGTCCAGGACCGCCAAAACATAGGGGCAGTGGTTGCAGATGAACATGATCAGCGTGCCCTTCGGCCCGCGAATGTCATCAAGCGACCAGATCTTGCCATCGGTGCCAGCCAGCCGGAACCCGGGGGCCTTCCAGCCGAAATCGCAAACCGGAGGGGTGACAGCCATGGTCTCTCCTATTCGAATTCCATTTCTGAATAGACAACGCCCGCGTTCTTGGTCGCAAGCTCTTCATAGGTGTCCAGATGCGCATAGGGCGTCTGATCGACGTAATAGGCGCCCGCCAGATCACCGCCCGCCTCGATATGTTCGGCGATCTTGCCACGCAAATAGACAAGGTAATCATGGGTGTAGCGGGTGACCTGCGCCAGATTGGTCGGATGGCCATGGCCCGGGATCACATAGGTCGGCGCGAGGGGAACGAATTTCGTCTCCCAGGTTTCGATCCAGCAGCTGGTGCAGGTGCCCTCGAAAATCGGCGGCATGCGTTCGTGAAAGGCGATGTCGCCAGCGATCATGAAGCCCTGTTTGGGCAGCCAGACCTGCGTGTCCCCGGGGCTGTGCGCGGGACCAAGATGCATGACGTGGATCTCGAAATCGCCCATGGTCAGGACGCGCTCGTCCTCGAAGGTCTCGGTCGGGCCCATCGGATCGGTGCCCTCGGCGTTTTCCTTGGCATAGCCTTTCAGCGCCGCCCAGCCCTGTGCCATCGTATCGGCGAATTCGGCGGCGGCCTCGACATGGGCCAGCACCGGCACGCCCTGTTCGATCCAGTAATTATTGCCAAGCATCGCGTGGCCCTGACCGTTTTCATTGATCACCAGCTTCACTGGCTGATCGGTCACCGCCTTGATTTCATCATGCAGCGCGCGGGCCAGCAGATACGAGGCACCCGAGTTCACCACAACCACGCCGTCGCCTGTAACAATGAACGACAAGTTGTTGTTATGCCCGGCATTTTCATAGGTCGGCGGGGCGGTGGCCCCGATCGCGGAAAACACGCCCGGGATCACCTCATAAGGTTTCGAATACAGCACCGATTGAGGGTATTGATCGGGAATGTCTTCGGAGGCGAACGCCGGGAGCGCCAATGCAGGAACGGCCAGCAGGGCACTGAAAAGATAGGGGAATTTCATCTCACACCTCGGTCGCGAAGCGGAACGCGCTGCCGTCGCGTTCGACACGGCCAATGCCACCTGCGGGCAGGTGATAACCCACCATCGGCATCTGCGCATCGGCTAGCTGATTGAGCAACCCAAGCCGGGTAGTGGCGCCCATATCCGCATCCTGATCCGAACCAGACGCCCAAAGCGGTTCGGCAAAGGCCAGGTGGTTGTTGCCGATGGCATCGCCCACGACCATGCAGGCCGAATTGCCCTGACGGACCTCGAAGGCCATATGGCCCGGGGTGTGACCGTGGCTTGCACGCGCCCCGATGCCGGGAAGAATTTCCTCACCATCCCCGAAGGTTACGATGCGATCTTCCAGAAGAGACATGCGCCGCAGCGCCCCGGCGGCAAAGGTCTTGCGGCCTTCGTCGATGGTATTCTGCGTCTCGGGGTCGATCCAGAAATCCCACTCGGCCTTGCCCATCATATGCTGGGCATTGGCAAAGATCGGTTCGTCGAATTCGTCCAGAACGCCCCACAGGTGATCGGGGTGGGCATGGGTGAAGACGACATGCGTGATCTGATCGGGCGTCACGTCCAGCGCGTCCAGCGCCTCGTGCAGCTTGCCCGCGGTCGGCATGAAATCGGGGCCGGCGCCCACGTCGAACAGCACGGTATTGGTGCCGTCGCGATACAGCGTGACATTGCAGGGCGGCTCGACCTGCGGGCCGGTGATGCCATAGCGCGCCATCACTTCGGCGGCGCCCGCGTGATCGGTCACAAAGCCCATCGGAAGCACCAGATTGCCATCCGACAGCGTGTCGAGCGTGGCGGTGCCAAGGGTCATCGTCTGGGCCGCAAAGCTGCGCGCGGGCAGCAGGGCCGAGGCCCCGGCCGCCAAAGCCGTGCGCAAAATCGTCCGTCGCGTGAAGATCATAGCCAGTCCTCCCTTACTGGTATTCATTCATGCGAATATGAACGAGGCATCGCCCCGGGGCAAGCGTTCAGCGCGCGGCTTCGGCGGCCGCCCGGATTGCCGCGATATTCGCGCCATAGACCTCGGGTTTCGACACCGAACCGCCTTTGAACACAGCCGATCCCGCCACCAGAACATCGGCACCCGCCGCCGCAACCAAAGGCGCGGTTTCGGTGGTGACACCGCCGTCGATCTGGATGTGGATCGGGCGGTCGCCGATCATCGCGCGCAGACGGCGGGTTTTTTCAACGCCCGAATGGATAAATTTCTGCCCGCCAAAGCCTGGGTTCACGGTCATGATCAAGACCATGTCCACCAGATCCAGAACATGTTCGATACTGTCCAGCGGTGTGCCGGGGTTCAGGCTGACCCCCGCCATTTTCCCAGTCGCCTTAATGGCTTGCAAGGTGCGGTGAATGTGCGGACCGGCCTCGACATGGGCGGTGATCATATCGGCGCCAGCCTCGGCATAGGCTTCTATATAGGGGTCAACCGGGGCGATCATCAAATGCACGTCCATGAAGGTTTTGACGTGCTTGCGGAACGCCGCGACCGCAGGCGGCCCGAAGGTCAGGTTGGGCACGAAATGGCCATCCATCACATCGACATGCACCCAATCGGCGCCCTGCGATTCGATGGCCTGGATCTCGGCGCCGAAATTGGCGAAATCGGCGCTGAGGATCGACGGCGCGATCTTGATGGAACGGTCAAACTCGGTCATGGGCGCATCCTCCAGAGGGGCAGGGGTGGCGGGCAATTCTGCCCGCCAATCAGTCAGTTATGCGGCGGAGTTGATCCGCAGCTTCTCGCGCCAGCCGGGATAGAGCTTGTCCGCATCGGCCGGGAAGCTTTCAAACGCGCGGGCGAATTCCTTGTGATCCTTGGCGAATTCCACGGGATCTGCCCCTTCTTTCCAACATTGCTCGGCCTGACGCAAGCTGGTTGCCCCGGCCGCCGCGCCGTCGATATGGCCAAACGATCCGCCGCCCGCCGTCATCACCAGGTTCGAATGCCCCAGATTGGCAAAGAACCCGGGCATCCGCAGCGCATTCATTCCGCCCGAAATGATCGGCGTCGTGGGCGCCATCCCGTGCCAGTTCTGATGGAAATAGGGGCCCTGCGCGGAATCCTCGGTGATCATATAGGCCATCAGCTTGTCGGCGGCCTCGCCCTCCATCTTGCCAAAGCCCATGGTGCCGGTGTGGATACCGCTGGCGCCCTGCATCCGCGCCATTTTCGACAGCACAAAGGCGGTGT
>JAQTYE010000091.1 GCA_028749255.1 Paracoccaceae bacterium
GGTTTACACCGATATCGCGGTGTCCATCCGCAATCCGCGCGAGATTGCCACCATTGTGAACAAGGCTACCCGGGTGATGCCCGCCGCGCGGTTCGTGACCCGCGACGACATCGCGCGCACTTATCAAAAACTGTTTTCCTGGCGCGAAGGCCTGCTGGTGGCGCTGGCTGGTGCGGCGATTTTGGCCTTCGCGATCTTTGCCGCCGAAAAAGCCTCGGGGTTGTCGGCGGAAGAGGCGCGCGAGATCGGCGTGCTCAAGGCGATCGGCTGGGACACCGCCGATGTGATCGCGATGAAGCTGTGGGAAGGCACGCTGATTGCGGTCGGCGCGTTTCTGACTGGCACGGTCGCGGCCTATCTGCATGTGTTCGGCACGGGGGCTGCGCTGTTTGCCCCGGTGCTAAAGGGCTGGTCGGTGATCTACCCCGAGTTCCGGCTGGCGCCGCAAATCGACGGGCTGCAACTGACCGCGTTGTTTTTGATTACCGTGGTGCCCTATGTGGCGGCCACGCTGGTGCCGATCTGGCGCGCGGCCTCGGCCGACCCCGATCAGATCATGCGCTGAAAGGGGGCGGGATGATTTCGCTGCAATCTGTCAGCAAGCTGTATAACGAAGGCCGCCCGAACCAGGTGCAGGCGCTGTGCGACATCGACCTTGAAATCGCGCCCCGGCAGGTGACGGTGTTCAAGGGGCCGTCGGGGTCGGGCAAGACCACGCTTCTGTCGATTGTCGGCTGCATGGCGCGACCGTCGAGCGGGCGTGTGTTTGTCGATGGGCAGATGGTGTCGGGCCTGCCCGAGAAGTTTCTGACCGAACAGCGCCGATCCACCTTTGGCTTCGTGTTTCAGCGGTTCAATCTGATCCGGGGTTTGAGTGTCTTGGAAAACGTGATGTTGCCTGCGGTGCCGCTGGGCCTTGACCATGCCGCGCTGAAGGCGCGCGCACAGGACCGGTTGGCGCAGCTGGGCCTCGGTGCCAAGGCTGGGGTGAAGGTCGAATACCTGTCGGGGGGCGAGACCCAGCGCGCCGCGATTGCCCGGGCGCTGATCAACGACGCGCGGATCCTGATTGCGGACGAACCCACCGCCAACCTTGATACCGAGCTGACGCATCGCTTTCTGGATATCGTCGCGGAGCTGCGCGACGACGGCCGCACGGTGATCATGACGAGCCACGATCCCCGGATCTGGCAGGCCGATATGGTCAATGCGGTGATCGAGATGCGCGACGGGCGGATCAGCGGGGCCTTCGCATGATCTTTCAGACCCCGATCATGGCGCTGTTGCTGGTGTCGCTGCTGGCCAGCATTGTGGCGGTCTGGAGCGGTTGGTTCGGGCTGCGGGTGCTGGCGCGCTGGAACCTTGCCTCGGGCAGCCGGGCGCAATTGCAGATGGAACGGCTGACCGAACTCGTCTCGACGCTGTTTCGCTTCGTGATGCTGGCAGAGTTGGTGGCGCTGGTGCTGTTTGTGTTCAACGCCGACCGGATGGCCACGTTGTTTGTGGGTGCGATGTGCGCGGTGGGGACGCTGAACGTCAACCCCTATGGCTTCCCGGCGCTGTATGCCAAGATCGCGGTGTTCTTTGCCGCAGCAGTCTGGCTGATGCTGGACCGCGCCGACCGGATGGGGCGCGACTTCCCGCTGACCCGGGTGAAATACGGCGCGCTTGTCGGCATCGCGCCGCTGGTTGTGCTCAGCGCGGGGCTGGAACTGACCTATTTCCTGAACCTGCGCACCGATGTCATCACCTCGTGCTGTTCGAAACTGTTCACCCCGGTGAACCCCAATCTTGCCGCGGACCTGAGCAGCCTGAGCCCCGGAATGGCGCTGGGGCTGCTGGCGGCGGCGGGTGGGTTTGCGCTGGTCAGCGGTGCGGCCAGCCTGATCTGGCGGCGCGGCACGCAGGTTTTCGCGCTGGCCGGGGTCGTGCTGTTCGGGGTGGCGATCACGGCGATCATTTCGGTGGTGTCGTCCTATATCTATGAACACCCGAACCACCATTGCCCGTTCTGCATCCTGAAGCCCGAATATGGCTATTTCGGCTATGCGCTATATGGGCCGCTGTTTGCGGGCACCGCGCTGGCCATGGCGGCGGGGGTATTGCAGGGGTTTTCCCGGGTCCCGAGCCTTACAGGCGTTTTGCCTGCCCTGATCCGGCGCCAGATCGTGCTGTCGCTGGTGGCGTTCGCGCTGTTCGGGGTGGCCGTAGTCTGGGCTATTTTGCGGTCGCAGCTGATATTGTTCGGCTGAAGTTGCCGCTACGGAATGTTCCATTTGCGACATTCTGGTTGAAAAGCGACACGCGACGTGGTTCTATCTGCAGGTGCTCCGCAGGCGCGCCCTTTTTTGGGTGGGCCATCGGGATGTGTTGGTGTGTCCGGCGTGTCCCGTAGCAGGCGGAGAAATCGCCCAATCGGGTGGTGACTTGAGACTTGTGGCCCCTGTGGTCGCGGCAAGGACAACCAACGAACCGGGGGACTTCCCATGACTATCCGTAAAATCGGCGCGCTGTGCGTCACTGGACTTATTGCTTCGACCGGGGTCGCGATGGCGGCCGACAGCTGCGGTCAGATCTCGCTGGCCGAGATGGACTGGGCCTCGGCCGAGCTGATGGCCAATGTCGATGCGATCATCCTGAAAGAGGGCTATGGTTGCGAGGTCACGCTGGTGCCCGGCGCCACGACCACGACCTTCGCCTCGATGAATGAAAAGGGGCAGCCCGACGTGGCGCCCGAACTGTGGATCAACGCGGTGCGCGACCCGCTGAAGGTCGCGAAAGACGCAGGCACGCTGGTCGCGCTGAACGACGGGCCGATCACCGATCTGGGCGAGGGTTGGTGGGTCACCCCCGCCTTTGCCGAGGCGCATCCCGAACTGGACACGGTCGAGAAGATCCTCGAACACCCCGAACTGTTCCCCTACAAGGAAGACGAAACCAAGGGCGCCTTCTACGGCTGTCCCGCGGGCTGGGGCTGCCAGCTGGTGAACGCCAACCTGTTCCGCGCCTTCAAGATGGAAGACAAGGGCTGGGTTCTGGTCGATCCGGGTTCGGCCGCGGGGCTGGATGGCGCGATGGCCAATGCGGTCGAACGCGATCAGCCGTGGTTTGGCTATTACTGGTCGCCCACCGCGATCATTGGCAAATACAAGATGGTCATGCTGCCGTTCGAGGCCGAATGGGCGGGCCGTGACAATTGGGACGGCTGCATTGCGCTGTCCGAACAGGATTGCGCCGACCCGAAACCGACCTCCTGGACGGTGTCCGAGGTCGAGACCGTTGTGACCGCCGAATTCGTGGAAAAAGCCGGCCCTGCGCAGGACTATTTCAAGAAGCGCGTGTTCCCGGGCGACGTGATGAACACCATGCTGGTCTTCATGAGCGACAATCAGGCGACCGGCGAGGACGCGGCCTATGAATTCCTGGCCGAACATGCCGATATCTGGACGCAGTGGGTCAGCCCCGAGATCGCCGACAAAGTGAAAAGCGCGCTTTAAGCGCCGGACCCGGTTTTCGCAGGCCCGTGCGCGATGCGTGCGGGCCTGTGGCTGTTCAAAGGATAAGCTATGGATTTCCTGACAGAATTTCCCTCTTTGGGCCGTCGTGACCTGAGCGCCCTGCGCCAGGCCATCGACGGCACTTTCCGCAATTTTACCCGTGCCTATGGCGAGGGGATCGAGGCGTTTTTCGACCCGCTGCTGCGGTTCATGATCTGGTTCGAACGACTGTTGATCCACGCGCCCTGGCCCATCGTGATCGCCGTGCTGGCGGGTCTGGCCTGGCTTGGTTCGCGGTCGTGGAAGATCACGCTGGGCACGGTTGCGGCCTTTCTGGCGATCGGCTGGCTGGGGATGTGGGAAAACACCATGTCCACGCTGGCGATCATCTCGGTGGCGACCTTCCTGTGTATCGCGATCGGCATTCCGATCGGCATTCTGATGGCGCGCCACGATCGGGCGCAGGCGCTGATTACGCCTGCGCTGGATGTGATGCAGACGATCCCGTCTTTCGTCTATCTGATCCCGGTGGTGATGCTGTTGGGGATCGGTAAGGTGCCCGGCCTGCTGGCGGTGTGCATCTATGCGCTGCCGCCGATCGTGCGGCTGACCAACCTTGGCATCCGGCTGGTCGATGCCGAGGTGTTGGAGGCGGCGACCGCCTTTGGTGCCTCGCGGCGCGAAAAACTGTGGGGCGTGCAGATCCCGCTGGCGCTGCCGAATATTTTCGCCGGGGTGAACCAGACGATCATGATGGCGCTGTCGATGGTGGTGATTGCCTCGATGATCGGGGTGCAGGGGCTGGGCGTGCCGGTGCTGCGCGCGATTTCCAACCAGTATCTGGCGCTGGGGCTGATGAACGGGCTGGCGATTGTCGCATTGGCGATCATCTTCGACCGGGTCAGCCAGACTTATGGCAAACGTCTGCAAAGCTACAAGGATCAGGGCCATGGCTGAAGACATGAGCGAACCGAAAATCCGTATTCGCAACCTGTACAAGATCTTTGGTGACGATCCGGTCGCGGCGCTGGCGCAGGTGCAGGCAGGCGCCAGCAAGGCCGATCTGCTGGAGGCCAACAACCATGTGCTGGGCCTGCGCGATATCAACCTCGATATTCCCGCGCGCGGTTTGCAGGTCATCATGGGGCTGTCCGGGTCGGGCAAATCCACGTTGATCCGGCATTTCAACCGGTTGATTGACCCCACTGCGGGCGAAATTCTGGTCGATGGCGAGGATGTCATGGCGATGAATGACACCGCGCTGCGCGATCTGCGCCGGTTCAAGATGTCGATGGTGTTCCAGAAATTCGGCTTGCTGCCGCACCGCACGGTGCAGCAAAATGTCGAATATGGTGTGCAGATTCAGGGCCTGAGCGAGGATGAAGCACAGCGCCGGGCCGCGCGCTGGATCGACCGCGTGGGCCTGTCCGGGTTCGAACAACACTATCCCGGGCAATTGTCGGGCGGGATGCAACAGCGCGTCGGGTTGGCGCGGGCGTTGGCCACTGACGCCGATATCTTGCTGATGGACGAGGCGTTTTCGGCGCTTGATCCGTTGATCCGCACCGATATGCAGACCGTTCTGCTGGATCTGCAGGCCGAGCTGCAAAAGACCATCGTCTTCATCACCCACGATCTGGACGAGGCGCTGCGGATTGGCGACAGCATCGCGATCCTGCGCGATGGCGAGGTGGTGCAGGCGGGCGATCCGCAGGCGATCATCATGGACCCGGCGGATGCCTACATCACGGATTTCATCAAGGATATCAATCGCGCCAAGGTGATCCGTATCCGCTCGATCATGGTGCCGGGGCCGGGTGGGGGGCAAGGTGCGCCGGTGCGCACCAGCCAGACCATCGAGGAAATTCTGGGCCTGCTGCATGACAGCCCGGACGGGGTTTGCCCGGTGCTCGACAAGGCCGGGGCAGTGGTTGGCACGATCAGCCTGACTGCGGTGATTGGTGCGCTCGAAGTCCGCAAGGGCGCACAGGTCGCGCGCTATTCCTGAACCTGACCGCCGCTGCCCGTGATCTGTTCCAGCAGGGTGCGGGCGGCGCGGGTGCGATGGCGCGCGGGGTGGCTGAGCACGGCAAAGGGGCGCTCTGCCCCGGCGATGGGGCGAGCGATCAACCCGGCCGCGCCCGCCGTCGCCAGCGCGCGCGCCGACAGCGCGCTGACGCAATCCCCTGCTGCGACCGCCGTTAACACAGCGGCGTTCGACGGCATCTCCAGCGCGACGTTCAGATCACCGGGCGCCAGCCCCTGCGCCGCCAGATGCGCCTCGAATTCGGATCGGGTGCCCGACCCCGCCTCGCGCAGGATCCAAGTCAGCCGGGCGTAATCGGCGGGTGGGATCGCGGCGCGGGCAGCCCATGGGTGATTGTGCGCCATGATCAGCACCAGCTGATCGCGCGCCACCACCTGGCGGTGCAGATCGCCCTGCGTCACCGCGCCTTCGACAAATCCCAGATCGGCCTCTCCGGCCTGCACGGCCTGCGCAACCTGCGCGGTATTGCCGATGCTCAGCGTGACCGCGACCTGCGGAAAGGCCACGTGGAACCGCACCAGATGCGGCGGCAACCAATAGCTGGCAACGGTTTGACTGGCATGGATCCGCAGTCGCCCCCGGGTTTCCCGCGCCAGATCATCCAGCACCAGTCTGGCAGTTTCGGCCTGCGCCAGCACGTCACGGGCGGCCGGCATAAAGGCCACGCCCGCCTCGGTCAGGGCAATGCCGCGCCCGATCCTGTCAAACAACGCGACGCCATGCGTGGCCTCTAACGCGGCCAGTGCCGCAGAGACCGCCGATTGCGTCAGTCCCAGCGCCTGTGCTGCGCGGGTGACATGCTGGCGCTCGGCGACGGCCAGAAAGATGCGCAATTGGTCCAAGGTCATGAGTGAATCATTATCAAAATCGAACGATTAAACAATAATAATCCATTGGATTGAACGATTTAAAAGCGGCAGTCTGGGGCGACAGACAGATGGAGACAGCCATGCGCCCGCAGACACTCAATGCAATCCCCCGGTCCTGGGCCGCGCATCCGTTGGTGCCCGGGCTGGGGTTGAGTTTCGTTCTGGCGCTGGCGGCGCTGGGGCTGCAGCGCGCGCTGGGGGTGGCGGGGCTCAGCCCGCTGGTGCTGGCGATGGTGGGCGGGATGGCGCTGCGCAATCTGGGCTGGGTGCCTGTGGCCGCGCAACCCGGCATTCAGTTCACGCTCAAACGCATTCTGCGGGCGGCCATCGTGTTGCTGGGGTTTCAGCTGACGCTGACCCAGCTGGCGGCGGTCGGCGGGCGCGGGGTGGCGGTGATCGTGGTGACGCTGGGCGCGACCTTCGTCTTTACCAAGGCGATGGGCCGCGTGATCGGGGTCGAGCGGCGTCTGGCAGAGCTGATCGCGGCGGGCACCTCGGTCTGTGGCGCCTCGGCGGTGATCGCCTGCAACACGGTGACACGCGGCAGCGATGAAGACGTGGCCTATGCCATTGCCTGCGTGACGGTGTTCGGCTCACTTTCGATGCTGCTATTTCCGGGGCTGGGCGGGATGCTGGACCTTGGCGCCACGCGCTATGGGCTGTGGGCCGGGGCCACCATTCACGAGGTGGCGCAGGTCGTCGCCGCCGCTTTCGCGCGCGGTGAACTGGCCGGGCAGGCGGGCACGGTGGCGAAACTCAGCCGGGTGATGTTGCTTGCACCGCTGATCCTATCGCTCGGCGCACTGGCCACACGGCGGGGTAGTGCGGCGGGGGGGCGCGCGCCGATGCCGTGGTTCGCCTTTGGCTTCATCGCGGTGGTGCTGCTCAATTCGGTCATCGCATTCCCACCCGAGTGGCAGGCGCGCATCGCCACCGGCACCGCGTTCATGCTGACCATGGCGCTGGCTGCGATGGGGCTGGAAACCGACCTGCGCCGCCTGCGTCACAAGGGGCTGCGGCCGCTGGCACTGGGGGCGCTGGCCTGGGTGTTCATTTCTGCGTTGGGGCTGGGGTTGGTGCAGCTGGTGTGATCAAAGCTGCGCCAGATACTGCGTGACGGCGGGGCGCACCGATTGCGCGCCGCCATCGCGCGCATCATGGATTACCCGGCGCAAGTCGGCCAGATTGGCGCGACGGATCAGATGTTTGACCGGCCCAATCGAGGCCGGACGCATGCTGAGCGTGCGAATCCCAAGCGCGGCAAAGGTCAGCGCCTCGACCGGGCGGCCCGCGTCTTCGCCGCAGAAACTCAGCACCACGTCATTGACTTCACACCGCCCGATCAGCTTTTCGAGGAAGGTCAGAAAGCTGACATCCAGCGTGTCATAGCGCCGCCGCACGCGTTCGTTTTCACGATCCGCCGCAAAGAAGAACTGCTTCAGGTCATTGCCGCCGATCGAGATGAAATCGCAGGCCTGATAGAAACTGTCAGGCGCAAAGCCCAAAGAAGGCGTTTCCAGCATCGCCCCGATTTTCAGGTCGCTGGGCACCGGACGGCCCATCTGCGCCTCGCGGTCGCATTCATGCAGCAGCGACGCGCGGGCTTCGTGGAATTCGTTGGGCGTTGCGATGAACGGAAACATCACCGACAGCGGGCGCCCCGCGGCGGCGCGGACCAGCGCCTGCAGCTGCATCCGCAGCACGCCGGGCTTGTCCAGACCCACACGGATCGCGCGCCACCCCATCGCGGGGTTCGGCTCGTCTTGCGGTTTCATATAGGGCAGAACCTTGTCCGACCCGATATCGAGCGTGCGGAAATACACCGGCTTGTCGCCCGCCGCATCCATCACCCGGGCATAAAGCGCGGCCAGCTCGCCCCGGCGCGGCACGCGGGTACGGGTCAGGAACTGCAATTCGGTGCGGAACAGGCCGACGCCATCGGCCCCCGAGCCTTTCAGCGAGGGCAGATCGGCCATCAGACCCGCGTTCATCACCAGACTGATGGTCTGCCCCGACAGGTCGATTGCGGGCAGGGTGCGCAGATCGGCATAGCGTTTTTGCGCCTCGGCCTGCATCGCGATCTTGTCGCGGAAGGCGGCAGCGACGCTTTCTTCGGGGCGCAAGTGGACAACGCCCTGATCGCCATCGACCAGAATCGCATCGCCGTTCAGCGCCTCCATCGTCACGCGCGCGGCGTGAATGACCAGCGGGATCGACAGCGCGCGCGCCACAATCGCGGCATGGCTGCCGACGGACCCCTCTTCCAGCACGACGCCTTTCAGTGCGCGGCCATATTCCAGCAACTCCGCCGGGCCGATGTTGCGCGCCACCAGCACCGGGTTGTCGGGCAGTGCCGCGCCGGTATCACTGCCCTGGCCCGTCAGCAGCCGCAGCAGTCGGTTCGACAGGTCGTCCAGATCGTGCAGCCGGTCGCGCAGATAGGGGTCGGGCGATTGTTCCAGCCGGGCGCGGGCGGTCGATTGTTCTTTTTCGACGGCGGCCTCGGCAGACAGGCCCAGACCAATATCTTCGCTCATCCGGCGCATCCAGCCCCGCGAATGGGCCAGCATTTTATAGGTTTCCAAAACCTGCCGATGGTCTTTGTCCATCCCCGCGGCCCCATCCAGCATCGCGTCGATCTGTGCACGCAACGCTTCGATCGCAGTCTGGAGCCGGGCCAGTTCGGTTTCCGGGTCGTCGCCCACGGGGTTGGTCACCACCACGCGCGGTTCGTGCAGCCAGACGCGGCCTTCGGCGGCGCCTTCCTGCCCCGAGGAGCCCCGAAACATCACCGGGAACCGATGGGTGGATCCGATGCCATTGCCCTCGGCGGTGAAGGCGCCCAGCTCGGTCATCTCGGCCAGCACCATCGCCACGACCTCTAGGCCGTAAACCTCGTCTTCGGAAAACTCGCGGGCCTCGCGCGACTGCACGACCAGAACGCCCAGTTTTTCGCCGACACGCTGAATCGGCACACCGAGGAACGAAGAATAAATTTCTTCGCCGGTTTCGGGCATATAACGGAACCCGGGGGCCGAGGGCGCGTCGCCGGTGTTCACCGGCGATCCGGTGCGCGCCACGCGGCCCACCAGGCCCTCGCCCAGCCGCATCCGGGTCTGGTGCACGGATTCGGGTTTCAACCCTTCGGTCGCGCAGAGTTCAAGCGTTTCAGGATCGCGGAACAGATAGATCGAGCACACCTGCGTGCGCATGGAATCAGCGATCAGGTGGGTGATCCGATCCAGCCGATCCTGACCGCCCCCGGGGGTGGCCAACGTGTCGCGCAAGCGCCGCAGCAAGCTGCGACTGTCGCTGTCACTGCGGTCCACCATCGCCTTGTTCAGCCCCGCTTGTGTAGGGCCTGATTAAGCTCAGGCCACTTTTTCCAGTTCAAATGCATCATGGAGGGCTTGAACCGCCAGTTCCATATATTTCCGGTCAATCAACACCGAAATCTTGATCTCGGAGGTCGAAATAACCTTGATGTTGACGTTTTCGGCAGCAAGTGCCTTGAACATGGTCGCCGCAACCCCAGCGTGTGACCGCATGCCGATGCCGACCACGGAAACCTTGGCGACTTCGGTGTCGATGATCAGTTCGTCATATTTGATCAGATCGGCGGCCTTGGCGTCTTCCAGCGCCTTCTTGGCGCGAGCCACCTGATTGATCGGACAGGAAAAAGTCATGTCGGTGACAGCGCCAGGGTGGCTGTCGTCATAGTCTTTTTCGGAAATATTCTGCACGATCATATCGACGTTCACACCGGCTTCGGACAGCGGGCCAAAGATCGCCTGGGCGACGCCGGGGCGGTCTTCGATGGTGAACAGGGTGATCTTGGCTTCATCGCGCGAATAGGCAACGCCAGAGACGACTTTCGATTCCATGATTTCATCCTCACCGCAGACAAGGGTTCCAGAGGTTTCGTCGGTGTCCTCAAAGGACGACAGCACCCGCAGGCGCACATTATAGCGCATCGCCAGCTCGACCGAGCGGGTTTGCAGGACTTTCGCGCCCAGCGAGGCCAGTTCGAGCATTTCCTCGAAGGCGATCTTGTTCAGTTTGCGCGCTTTGGAGCTGATCCGTGGGTCGGTGGTATAGACCCCGTCCACGTCGGTATAGATGTCGCAGCGCTCGGCGTTGAACGCGGCCGCGAAGGCCACCGCCGTGGTGTCCGACCCGCCGCGCCCAAGCGTGGTGATCCGGCCCTCGGGGGACAGGCCCTGAAAGCCCGCGACCACGGCCACTTTCATGCCCTCGGCGAATTTCGCATCCAGATTGTCGCGCGGGATCGACACGAACCGCGCCGCCGAATGCGCCGAGGTGGTGTTGATCGGCACTTGCCAGCCTTGCCAGCTGCGCGCGGGCACACCCATTTCCTGCAAGGTCAGGGCCATCAGACCAGCGGTCACATTTTCACCCGAGCTGACCACGGCGTCATACTCGCGCGCGTCAAACAGCGGCGAGGTCTGTTCGACCCAGCCAACCAGCTCGTTGGTCTTGCCCGACATGGCCGAGACGATCACGATGACATCGTAACCACGCTCCACCTCGCGGCGGACCTTCCCGGCGGCGTTCTTGATCCGCGCAAGATCGGCGACCGACGTGCCACCGAATTTCATGACCAGAAGCGGCATCATACCCCCCCAATGTGCCCAGGCAGGATGCCCGGATAAATCCCGCCCCTGCTAGCGGAAGGGGGCCGCGCATGCAAGGCCCCGCTGTGGGCGGCGCGCGTCGGAACGTAATCGCCGCGTCGTTTAAATGTCACGGAACTGTTGCGCTGGGGCGGTAGCGGTCGCCCTGTGGTTGCGCGAAGGAGGAGAACATGAGTCTGGCCGAGGTTGAGGCCCGCGAACGGCGGGCGCAGGCGCGGGGGTTGTATCGCGCGCTTGAGGTGTTGCGTGGCGATATGGCGCGGCGGGCAGAGACCACGCTGGAGCATTGGGACAGCCTGATCCAGCGGCCTGAATTCATGCCGTCCGTGCGCAATCTAGCCGACTATCTGGCCCTGCGCCGCGGCGATCTGGTGCCGTTTCAGGCGCCGCTCGCCTCGCTCGGGCTCAGTTCGCTGTGCCGGGCCGAGGCTCATGTGCGCGCCTCGCTCGATGCAGTGCTGGCCTCGCTGGCGGTGATCGGTGGCGAAGGCGACGCGGGCTATCCCCCGGTCGAGGTGTTCGCGGCGGGGCCGGCCCGGCTGGCCGCGCGGCGCGATGCGCTGTTTGGCGCGCGGCGCGGCAATCCGCAGACCCGCACCATGGTCACGCTGCCGTCCGAGGCGGCGCAGGGCCCCGAACTGATCGCTACATTGCTGGCCGCGGGCGCCGATTGCCTGCGGATCAACTGCGCGCATGATACGCCTGAAGACTGGGCCGCGATGATCGGTTACGCGCGCCGGATCGGCGCCGAACTGGGCCGCCGGGTGCCGGTGCAGATCGACCTGCCGGGGCCGAAACTGCGGGTCGAAGAGGTGATCGGTGCCGATGAACGGCTGCAAGTCGGCGATCTGTTCGAGATTGTCGAGGATCTGCCGACAGGCAAGAAATACCGCAAGCATGACCGGGTGCGCGCCACGCTCAGCCACCCGGCGCTGATGGCCGCGATGACCGAAGGCTGCGCGATCTGGATCAACGACGGCAAGCTGCGCGCCAAGGTGATCGAACTGGCGCCGGGCCGGGTGGTTGCCGAGGTTACCTCGACCCCGGGCAAGGGCGCACGGATCCGCCCCGAAAAAGGCGTCAATCTGCCGGGCACCGACCTGCGCGTGCCCGCCCTGACCGAAGATGATCTGGCATGCCTCGATTTCGCGATGCGTCACGCCGATATCATCGGGTATTCCTTCGTGCAGACCGGGGCCGATCTGCGCCGTCTGTTTGCCGAGATGGAAGCGCGTATCCCGAAATCCGAAAGTAGCGGCGGGGGCGATGGCCCCGCGCTGATGCTGAAGATCGAAACGCCGCTGGGTCTGCGCAACCTGCCCGCGCTGATCGTCGAGGCGGGCGGGCGGATGCCGGTCGGCGTGATGATCGCGCGCGGCGATCTGGCCGTCGAAATCGGGTTCGAGCGGCTGAGCGAAATTCAGGAAGAAATCCTGTGGCTGTGTGAAGCCGCCGAGGTGCCGGTGGTTTGGGCGACACAGGTTCTGGAGGGGCTGGTCAAGGAAGGCCAGGCCAGCCGCGCCGAGATGACCGATGCCGCAATGAGCCAGCGTGCCGAGTGTGTGATGCTGAACAAGGGCCCGCATCTGGCCGAAGGTGTCAGCTTTCTGCGCGATGTGCTGATGCGGATGGATCGCCACACCAACAAGAAATCGCCACGGCTGGGCGCACTCGGGCTGTGGCACGATTTCTGAGCGGGCAGGGGGCGCTGCCCCCGCTACGCTCCCCCGGGATATTTGGGCCAAGATGAAAGGGGGGGCGGCGCAGCAGCTGGGGGCGCCCCCCGTGCCCTCAGAACGGGATCGCGCTGCCGTCGTAGCTTTCGAAGCAGCCGGTGGTTTTGAGGCTGAGCGCGGCGAAGCGTTGCGCCAGTCCCGCGACCGATTGCGCGGTTGTGATCTCGGCCGCCGGGCCGCCCATTTCGGTTTGCACCCAGCCGGGGTGATAGATGCCGACGGCGATCCCTTCGGCGTGCAGATCGGTGGCCAGGTTGCGGCCAAGGTTCAGCGCGGCCGCCTTGCTGGCGCGGTAGATATAGCTGCCGCCGGGTGCACGCGCGTCCGATCCCATCGCCGAAGCGATGATCGCGATCTTGCCGTGGCCTGCGCGCAGGTTCGGCAGCAGGGTCTGGATCGTCAGGAAGACCCCGGTGACATTGGTTGCAAACCCCTGCGCCCAAAGCGCGGGTTTATAGCCCGCCTCCAGCGTCTGGCCCTTGTCGGGATAGATCCCAGCATTGCACACCAGAAGGCTGATCGGCAACCCGTTGAGCCGCCGCGCCAGCGCGTGCTGGCTGTCGGTATCGGTCACGTCGAGCGGCAGCAGATCGCCCGCCGGGCGCCGCGCGGTGCCGAAAGCCGCGAGATCGGTTGCGTGATAATGCGCCAGCAGGCCCGCGCCGATGCCGCGGTTTGCGCCGGTAATGAGAATGGTCATGGGGGCCTCCGTTCGTCTGCGTATCCTGCCGCTACCATGCCGCCGCAGGCCCCGGAGGCAAGAGTTAATTGATCTTGCGTGACGGCTTGAACGGCAGGGCGGCGACCGGGATGCCATCTTCCAAAAGCGCGCGCGCCTCGTCCAGCCGTGCCTCGCCATGGATCGCGCGTTCGGGGGCCTGGCCTTCATGCATCGCGCGGGCTTCTGTTACGAAATCAGCGCCGACGTAGTCCGAGTTTTCCTCGATATGGCGGCGCATCGCAGCCAGCGCGGCCTCGGCGTCGTTTTGCGGGGCGGACAGCGGATGGTCGGCGGGGGCATCGCCGGCCTTGCGCGCGGGGCGGACCGAGGGCGCCATCAGCGCCTTTTCCACGACGTTCGATCCGCATTGGGTGCAGGAAATCATCCCTGCCGCCCGCAGCTTGTCAAAGCTTGCGGTCGAGGAGAACCAGCTTTCAAAGCTGTGGTCATGATCGCATTTCAGCGTGTAGCGGATCATCATGCGCACCCAAGGGAACTGTCCCATCAGATAAGCGAAGCTGCGGCGAATGCAAGCAGACTGCGGGGGTGGTAGGGGTCAGGAGTGGTTCTTGAGCCCGCGCAGCAGGGCCGCCAGTTCAGGCTCTGCCACGGCCTTGGCGGCCTTTTTCGCGGTCATCCATTTGCGCTGGCGCTGGCCTTTTTCGGGGAAATGCTGGGCCAGACGTTCAACCTTCATCGGGTGCACTTCGACCCGGCAGGGCAGGGCGCGCCCCGGTGCCATAACCTTGTTATAGATATAGGTGCCAACGGCAGGGCCCGTGATCGAGCCCTGCACCCCAGCCTCTTCCCAGGCCTCCATCACCGCGGTTTCGGCACCCGAATGGCCGGGCATT
>JAQTYE010000092.1:0-5650 GCA_028749255.1 Paracoccaceae bacterium
GGGTGAAGCACCTCAAGACCGGCAGCTCGGAAGGCACCTTCAGCCTGATCTCGATCAACCCCGAGGCCGAGAACCGCCACGGCGTGCACCTGAAATGGGCCGCCCCCGTCAAGCTGGCGTTACCCCCAGAGTATGTGAAGCGCGTTATGATTTGAACTGCGTTGTCACGTCACAGTTCTTGCGATCCAACAGCGCAGGCGGATCTTTTCATTGATCCACCCACGCCTTGCCGCCTACCCTCGCCCCAATTGGGGGCATGGAGATTATCGTGACAAATTTCGACCATAATGCACGCGGCAATGCCGAAGGCGGCGCGAATATTGAGCGCATTCACAAGAAATCCAACGACCGTAAGCGCGAGCTCTATTGGGTCGGATTTCTAGAAGGAACCCTGTCCTCAAAGATCATCGAGAGCGCGGAGGAGGATGCGATCCTCGCCGAGGCCGACAAGTTCGCCGAGTTTTTCGACGACCCAGATGCTGCAGACCTTGCCGAAGATCTGCGCGCCCGCTGTTTTTCGGGCCAGAACGACCTGATCAGCGCCATTCAGGGGATCGTTTCGGAAAAGCACACGGCGCTGTTGCAAGTGGCCCCCTATTCCGAGCTCGATGAAATCAACGAGTTTCTGGGCTTTTGCGCCGGTGTGATCTGCGACGGGGTCATCTTGAAGTCGGAAGCCGAGGCAATGCTGGCGCGCTTTCACGACAGCATGATCCTTTCGACATCTGTCGTATTTCGCGACCTCTGGCGCGCACTGGAAGCCGCGCTAGCCGACAAGGTTCTGTCCGAGGAGGAATCCGAGGATCTTCGGGAATGGATCGCTCTGCTGGTAGGCGATGGTTTTACCGATACCGGCCTTCCGAACATCGGCAATGTCGCTCAACTCGACACCCCGATCACCGACCCGACCGCCATCACCCTGTCAGGCAGCAGCTTCGTTCTAACCGGCCCCATGCGCCTAGGTCCGCGCAGCTTCATTATCGACGAAATCACCCGCTGCGGCGGCACGGTGGCCGGATCGGTCAGCCGCAAGACCCGCTATGTCGTCGTCTCGCACACCGCCTCCAAGAACTGGCGCGCCTCTCATTACGGCACCAAGATCGAGCGCGCAAAGGAGCTGATTTCCGAAGGTTATCAACTGCGGTTCGTCTCTGAGACTGCCCTCGCCCAGGCGATCCGCCTGAAAGACGAAATTCATGCCCCCAGCTGATTATCCGGCACAGGCACCGCACGCTTTCGATGCCTGCGCCGCGCTGCACAGTGCGGCGGCGCCCATGGGCACTTATCGCTTCATCGCACTTGACGTAGAAACCGCAAATAGCGACGCCGCCAGCATCTGCCAGATCGGCCTGGCCTGTGTGGACATGGACAACCGGATTGAAACATGGGCGATCCATGTCAACCCGCTGGTGCCGTTTTCGCGGTTCAACACCCAATTGCACGGGATCGACGCCGTGCGGGTGCAGGGAGCCCCCTCTTTCGCCGAGGTGATCGCCGAGCTCGAACCCCTGCTCGGGCGTCATCATCTGATCCAGCACAGCAGTTTTGACCGACGCGCAATACAGGGGGCCTATGCGGCGCTGGGGCGCCGCGCCCCTGCGTGGATCTGGGGCGACAGTGTCAAAATAGCCCGCCGCGCTTGGCCAGAGTTCATCGGCAACGGCGGACACGGCCTCGCTCACCTCAAGGATCGCCTACAGCTGAGCTTCGAGCATCACGATGCAGGCGAAGACGCGCGCGCCGCGGCACTGGTGGTTCTCCACGCAGAGCAACGCACGCAGCTGCAGTTCAAAGCACTACTGGCCTAAGAGCATGAAGGAACTTCCTTTTTCCGCAACTCATGCCTAGCGCAACAAAGTCTGGCCCCAACGCTATGGGCGGAAAGCGGTCTGAAGGTAGCGCAGCGTTGCGAGCGCGGCGATACGGGGGAAGCGGTCACTCAGCCAACTGCGGCAAAGTGGCTGCGTAGTGGCATTGACGGGCCGAGACCCAAGCCTCGCGACAATCAGAATCATTGGCTCTTGGTCGCTGTCGTGTTACCGCACGGTGGGTTGACACCTCCGAAGGATGCTTAGGGCATTGACTCTGGGGACGTTTAGAGTCCTGCGCGCTTGCTCCCGATTCGTGCGCGGGCTACACTGTGATTCGACGTGGAGGAAGTGTTCGCCAATGCAGAAGTTGCCCCTGAGATTGGAGCGCGAACCCCTTGTGGACGCGCTGTTCGAGGTTCGCCTCGGGCCGACGTCACTTGCTGACATTCTACCCGGCTTCCTGTTTCATGATTTGCCCGCACCGAAGCCACAGATCACGCGCCTTCCGGCGGCTGAGTTCCCGCAACCGATGCGGGCAAGCGACCCCGCTCTCCAGTTTGCACCGATCCTGCGAATGGACTGGGGCGACTATGTCATCTCGGTTGGCGATCGGAACGTGATCATAAGCTGCAAACTGCCTTACCCGAAGTGGCCAAACTTCAAGGCCGCCATTTTGGACCTGACCGCCAGGATCGGCAAAGTGGGCGCTTCTGGAAAGGTTGAGCGCTACTCGCTCAAGTACGTCAACTTGATCCAGGCGCCGTCGCTGGCTGAACAGGTTGCCAAGATCAAGATGTCGATCACGTTGGGCGAGGTAGAGGTGAAGGGTGATCACACATCCCTTCAAGTCCATCGGCATGAAGACGGGATTATCCATATCTTGTCCGTCGTCATAGGTGCCGAGGGCCGGATGCCCGACAGCAAAAAAGTGAACGGCGCGGTGGTGGACGTTGACTCGATCAGAAATGTTGACGTTGCGGACTTCGCCACCTTTGCGGCGAGCCTTGAGCTTGGGCTTGAGCAGCTTCGGCAAGCCAACAAGCGGAAATTTTTCACCTGCCTGACTCAGGCGACAATTGATGAAATGGGGCCAGTCTATGAATGAGATCATGAAGCCTCGCCCGATGCCGATGAACTTCGCGGTGATCGGGTTGTCTGCGGCAATTGCTGCCGGAACTGCCACTTGGCCAGTGCGCGATACCCCCGCCTATGTGACGCTGCGGGACGGGTCCACGTTCAGCTACTTCGAGAAGTCGCTGAGGTTCGGTTCGACGGCGCAAGACTTCGCGGACGGCGTTGCCCGCGTCTATGCTTCCCTGCTTCAAGGCCAAGAGCCGCTGGGCGCAGAATTTGAAGCCGTCTGGGATGCCAATGTGGCTGATCTTTACGAGTCCTGACCGAACGCATGAATTTGGACGCCGAGACTCTCATCCAGCAGATCCCGTACTACCTCACTGCTGAGGATCAAAAGGTCCTGCTTGACGAGCTAACCGCAATCTCGCGCGGCGGCACCGCCGAATATCTACTCGGCGCGTATCGGGACTCGTTCAAGGAAGTGATGCTCCAAGGTGACGGCTGGCGCGGTTTCCAATTGTTTCTGTTCGAGACAGGCGACCGCAGGTCGGTGCGGGGCATTGTGCTGTCCAACTCCTGCGATGTGGACCCGGAAAACCCGCGTGACGTTCCGGCTCGCGTGATATTCGCACCCCTAGTCAAGCTGGCGACTTTCAAAGCGCTGCTTGAGGATAGCGGAATCAGCGCCGAACGCGTCGCCGCCAAGATTGCCGCGATCAAGGCACAGAAGACGAGCAACATATTCTACCTTCCCGCGGGCGGCGTCTTGCAGGAGGACTATATCGTCCGCTTCGACGATGCCCACAACATGCCCGCTGCCGCGCATGCCAAATCAGAAGGCCGAGAAAAGCTATTCACCCTGAGCAATACGGGCTTCTACATGCTCGTGCTCAAGCTGTCCGTTCACTTCTGCCGCCTTCACGAGAAGGTCAATCGAACGCCCACAAAGGCTACCGCCTGACGCCGTTTTCACGTAGCCTCGGCCCGCGCGCGCCTGTCACACTTATCTCAAAGGCACATTGGTCACCGCGGCAGCGAACGGTAGGATAGTCCGCACCTTCGCCATGGTCGGGACGAACTTTCTGCGTCTGATATGAACGACCTCCTTGGGGAATGTGGCCTTTGCGGCATGCAGAGAAGCCGATCGGCAACTCTGGGCCGTGAACAACGGATTTGCCCGGTCATGGCCCCATGAAACGCTGCAGTGTGGAGATCCGCATCTGCGAAGTAGTCACGCCCAGAAGTTCAGACTGGAGTTATTCAAGCTACCGCGATCAGTGACAGCATCGAACGCCTCTGGGATGTCGGCCCCATTGCCACCATCGCGGAAAAAATCCCTCACGCTGAAAAGGGCTAGATCGCGCATGTGATACCACTCCCGCTGGAGCGTCTCCGATAGCTCTTTCTCGCGCTGACGCGCGGTGAGCTTGCGCCGATGAGCGAAAGCCCCGGGCTGGGGCCGGACAACATGGTGATGATGGAAGATTATCCGACCATAAGACCAGTCGTCGTTTTCCGTGGTCCGCCAGCGGTACGAAACCGAGACGGTCATCTCTGGTCGGAACGTGAAGGGTTCGTGGATGTGGTCATCGACATAAAAGCGCTCACCATCGCGCCTCTCCTGTCTTGCCCGATTCTTCATCTGATCGACTGCTGAGGCGAGATCCCATCCGGCACGAATAGCTGCTTGCTCTGAACTCGCGATCTTCGCCGCGGCCTTCGCCTTGCGCAGGTTGGCCAATGCCAAGTCGAACCGCCGTTCGGCTTCCTGCACGTAAGGGCCAAGGCGATAAAGCTGTAGGAGCGTCACTGCAGTTGAGCTGTGCGCTTTCCGTGCTTCCTCGATGGCAATTCGAAGAGCATCCACATCCATGTCTTCAATGGCATCTCGTTCGCCCGCACTCAGGTTGATCATCACTTCCCTCCGATAACGCCCCTCGCGTCGAGAACATATTGACCGCTCGGGCAACCAAGGATGAGCCCGAAAAGCCTTGGTCATTGATCCCGAGACTAGAAACGACAGCTCTGCCTCACAACGTGTGAGTTCGCCCATCACCTAATTTTTCGGTTGCGGAGAAGGTCCGCAATGACGTGCCGTAGCGCGGCACCGAGGTTGGGCATCGGACGGCAGCAAAGGGCCGGTGTCATCAGCAGTCACCCGGTTCCATCCGATCTCGACGCTGCGACGCGTCATGGTGAAATTTTGCAGGGCCAACCGCATGATACGCTTATACGCAAGTCGTGTTGCGGTTTTGTTACCGCATTGATGTTGACCGCGGTTTTTTTACCGCTTAACATCCCCTCCATCGCAACCCACCGATGGAGGCCGCCGTGCTTGCCCAACCGCACCCAATCCCTGCCCCGCCCGCCTGTGCTGTCGTGGTGCTGCGCCAGGAGGCGCGGCGCCGGGCGGACTTGCTGGAGACGGGGCGCAATGTGCTGAAAGCGCGCGCTGCGACCGCCGAGCATCTGCGCGCCGCGATCGAGGTGCTGACCCGCTACGGCGACCACATCGACATGATGCGGGCCGAGTTGCTGCGCGCGGCCCTGCGCCGCCGGGAGGCGCTGCAATGAGCCTGCGCCCCGCATGCATCCCCCAATCCCGGCCCGAGACCCCCGAACCCACCGCGCTGCGCGTGGGCTGGCCCGAGGTGCTGCTGGTGGGTCTGCTGTGCCTCGCCGCGCTGGTCATCGCCCGCGCGGCGCTCGATACTGCGCTGGCCCTGCCCGCCCTCACCGCGCCGGGGCTGGTCTGATGGCTGTCA
>JAQTYE010000092.1:5750-14336 GCA_028749255.1 Paracoccaceae bacterium
GGGCTGGCCCGAGGTGCTGCTGGTGGGTCTGCTGTGCCTCGCCGCGCTGGTCATCGCCCGCGCGGCGCTCGATACTGCGCTGGCCCTGCCCGCCCTCACCGCGCCGGGGCTGGTCTGATGGCTGTCAGCGCGATCACCCTGCACAGCGCAGGCGGCCACGTCACCGCCCCGCCCACGGTTTTCGAGACTGCGTCCGAGGCGCCGCGTACCGCAGGCAAACCGCCGATGAAGGAAACGCCCGCAGACCGGCAGGTGCGCGACGCGGCCTATGCCGTGGCCGCCGACGAACTGCGCGCCTTTGTCGAGCGCTTCGAGCATCTTGAGGCCGAAAAGCGCGACATCACCGACCAGCAGAAGGCCGTGATGGCCGAGGCCAAGGCGCGCGGCTACGACACCAAGGCGCTGCGCAAGCTGATCGCGCTGCGCAAGCGCGACAAGGACGATCTGGCCGAGGAAGAGGCGATCCTCGAGACCTACAAAGCCGCGTTGGGGATGGTGTGATGATCAAAGGTCATGCACGGGCGCTACTGGACACGCTGGACGACGACAGCCTTAGAGGCGCGGCAAATCCCGTTGTCGTCGCCGCATGCTTTGGCGCGGGAGCGTTCATGGCGTCAACGGATGACGGCGCCCCGCTTGCTATGGCGCGGGCATTCCTGATCGCGCTGATCGACCCGCTTGATCCCGTGCTTGATTACCTGCGCCAAGATCCGGCGGCGGGTGAGAAAGCACGCGGTGAACTGAAAGGGAGTGCGCAATGATGCGCGTCCTGATCGGCTGCGAAACCTCGGGCGTGATGCGCCGCGCCTTCGCCGCGTGCGGGCATGACGCCTGGTCGGTGGATCTGCTGCCCGCCGAAGATGGCAGCAACCGCCACATCACCGGCGATCTGCGCGATCACCTGGCCGAGGGCTGGGATCTGCTGGCGGTCATGCACCCGCCCTGCACGCGCCTGTGCAACAGCGGCGTGCGCTGGCTGACCGAGCCATCCAAACGGCTGCCGGAAACCTACGCCGCCCACGAACGCGAAGCCTTCGCCCGCATGAGCCGCGACGAACGGCTGGCCTTCCTCTGGTACGACCTGCAGCGCGGCGTCGATTTGTTCACCGCCTGCTGGCGCGCGCCGGTTCCGCGCGTGGCGATCGAGAACCCGGTGATGAACCCGCACGCCCGCGAACGCCTGCCCGCGGATCTGCCGCGCCCGCAGATCGTGCAGCCGTGGTGGTTTGGTGAACCGTTCTTCAAGGCGACCGGCTTCTATCTGCGCGGCCTGCCCCGGCTGACGGCAACGAACCGCCTCACCCCGCCACGCCCGGGCACCGAAGAACACAAGCGCTGGTCAGCCGTCCACCGCGCGGCGCCCGGGCCGGATCGCTGGAAGATCCGCAGCCGGACATTTGAGGGCATCGCCGACGCCTGCGCCGATCAATGGGGCGGGCACGCACAGCAACAGGAGGCTGCAAATGGCTGAGTTAAACCACGCACAGCTGACCCGCATCACCATCCGCGACGACCGTGCCGCCGAAATGCGCGTCACCCTGCCCGCCCCGCCCTGCGGGATCGAGATCAGCCCGGGGGTGCGCACGGAGACAGACCCGCACAGTGCGCCGATTAGAACGCACCAACAGCGGCGTCGGATGGCGCGGGCCCATCCGGTGTTGGCAGTGCTACGGCAGATGATGGAGGAATCGGAATGAGCCGACATGAAGCCTTTGTCCGCCCGTGGACCCCTGATGAACTGGCTGAACGCTGGGGGTGTTGTGGCGAGACGGTCCGGCAGATGATCCGGGACGGTCGTTTGTCAGCATTCCGCGTCGGCCGCATGCTGCGAATCGCGCACCAGACAGTTGAGGATTACGAATGCGGGACTATCGAATCCAGCGGCTCCAGGGACGATTTGTCGTCGTCTGGAACGAACCAGACGGCAGACGCCGTCGATTTCGCCTTTCGGCTGGCACGGCAAAGGAAGCCGAGCGCGAAGCCCGCGATCTGATCCTTAGCGTCAGCGCCCCACCAACGGGCCTGACGGTTGCACAGGTCTGGTCAGCCTATCAGACCGAGGTCGATGGGCGCAGGCAGGCCGCGAAACTCGCACAGACCGGGCGCAACGTCCTGCCAGACCTGGGGCACATGACAGCCGAGAACGTTACCATCGAGGACTGCCGCACTTACATCGCCAAGCGCCGCTCTCAAGGTCGGATGGACGGCACAATCCGGACCGAACTCGGGTGCCTGCGCAGTGCCATGCTCTGGGCCGAGAAAAGCGGCCAGATCAAGCGCGCCCCGCGGATTGAACTGCCGCCCAGCCCACCGCCCCGTGAACGATACCTGACCCGCGACGAGGTGTCGGATCTGCTCAATGCTGCGATTGATCCGCATGTGCGCCTCGCCATGCTGCTGATGCTGACCACGGCAGGCCGGAGCGCCGCGATCCTCGAACTGACCTGGGATCGAGTTGACCTCGATCGGCGGGTGATCAAGCTGGCCGTGGGCGACACCGGGCCGCGCAAGGGGCGCGCCACGGTGCCGATCAATGACACCCTGATCGCAGCCCTGCAGACCGCGCGGCGCGGCGCACTGAGCGACTATGTGGTAGAGTGGGGAGGCCGCAGTGTCGGGTCGATCAAGACCGGATTCAATGCCGCCGTGAAGCGCGCCGGTATTGAGCATTGCACTCCGCACGACCTGCGGCGGACAGCTGGCCGGTTTATGGCCGAGGCGGGCGTCCCTATCGAGGAAATCGCCCAGTACCTGGGCCACACGAACCCGAACATCACGCGCGAAACTTACAGCAAATTCAGCCCTGAATACCTGCGCAAAGCCGCAAATGCGCTCGAGATTTCGGCCCCACAGGTTCAGCGAACCAGAAGCAAAACCCAAAAGTGACGCATAATGTGTTGATTTTATTGGTGACCCCGACAGGATTTGAACCTGTAACCTGCCCCTTAGGAGGGGGCTGCTCTATCCAGTTGAGCCACGGGGCCACGCGCCCTTAATGCGAGGAATTCGGAATTTGCGCAAGCCACACAGGTGATTGGATGGGCTAGATACGAATAGGGGGAGCAAGTTGGCCCACTGCTCCCCCTTCGTTCCCCGGACCCGCGATCGGAGTCTACACGCGCGCCGGATCTGCCTGGCACCAGATTTTCGGAGTCTTCTCCAGCGCCGTTACCGCTAACATAGCGCTTGCCAGATGCTTGCGCAAGAGAAATATATGAGTCTAAGCAAAGACACCCCTAACGAAAGGCCAGTCGATTGACCCGTCCCCCCGCTGATCCCCGCCGACCGCTGACCCTGCGTGACGTCTCCGAAGCCTCGGGGGTTTCGGAAATGACGGTCAGCCGGGTGCTGCGAAATCGCGGCGATGTGTCTGACACCACGCGTGAAAAGGTGCTGGGGGCGGCCAAGGCGCTCGGCTATGTGCCCAACAAGATCGCGGGGGCGCTGGCCTCGCAGCGCGTAAATCTTGTGGGGGTCATCATCCCGTCGCTGTCGAATCTGGTTTTCCCCGAGGTTCTGTCCGGGATCTCGGCCGAGCTGGAAGACACCGGGTTGCAGCCCGTCATGGGGGTCACCAACTATTCCCCGGCGAAGGAAGAGGCGGTTCTGTACGAGATGCTGTCGTGGCGCCCCTCGGGGGTCATTATCGCCGGGCTTGAGCATACTGACACCGCACGCGCCATGCTGGAAAACGCGGGCGTCCCGGTTGTCGAGATCATGGATGTCGATGGGGTTGGCGTTGATTCGGTTGTTGGCATCTCGCATCGCCGGGCGGGGTTGCAAATGGCCGAAACCATCGTCGCTGCGGGCTATCGTCATATCGGCTTCCTCGGCACGAAAATGCCCGAAGACCACCGTGCCCGCAAACGGCTGGAAGGTTTCAAAGAGGGGCTTGCTGCCGCGGGGTTGCAACTGACGGACGAAGAATTCTATTCGGGCGGCTCGGCCCTGCTCAAGGGTCGCGAGATGACCGAGGCGATCCTGAAACGCTCGCCCCAGCTTGATTTTCTGTATTACTCCAATGACATGATTGGCGCCGGCGGGCTGCTGTGGTGCCTGGACAACGGCATCGACGTGCCCGGGCGCGTCGGGCTGGCCGGGTTCAACGGGGTCGATCTGCTGGATGGGCTGCCGCGTCGCCTGGCAACGATGGATGCCTGCCGCCGCGAGATTGGCCGCAAAGCCGCCGAAATCATCGCAGGACGACCGCATTCGGGGCTGATCGGCGGCGAGGTCATCGAACTGGAGCCGACACTGCAACCGGGTGATACGATCCGCCGCGTCTGACCAATGATGGAGCGCGCGTCTAGCGCCGGGCGCTCCAACTGAGCGACGCATATTGGCGGGTGTAAAATTCGCCCATCAGACCGATCATCATGAATCCCAACCCCAGATACAGCGGATACTGCCAGTTCGAAAAATGCGGATTGTAGTTGATGAAGGTGAAGCCGCGCGCCTGATCAATCGTGTGAAACAGCGGGTTCCAGTTGAACAGAACCAGCATCTTGTGCGGCAGGGTGTTGGCCAGAAACATCTTGCCCGATGCGATCATGTTGGCACGGGAATAGACCTGTTGGATCACGCCCACGACATCGGGCGCCCAGGGCTTGGCCGCCAGAAACACCATCCCCAGCGCGACCCCGGTGAACCAGGACAGGAACACCATGCCCATCGCACCAACCCAGTTGTAAATCTCGATTGGTTTGAATGCCGCGTGATAAAGATACATCACCACCAGCATCGAGAGCATCTGGATGTAAAGCGAACCCAGCGCCGCCGCTGAAATCGACACTGCCGTGGTCATTGGCGCGTGCTTCATCATCTGCGACGTCGATCCCTCGGCCCCGAAGACAGCGCCCATCGCCTTGGTATGGGTCATGAACAGGAAGATCCCGCTCATCACATACAGCAGGAAATCGCCGCGCACGGTGTTCCCGCGCATGCCCAGAACGCCATACATAATGTAGAAGGTGAACACGAGCAGCATGGTCTGAAACATGTTCATGATCAGACCGATGATCGCATTGCCGTGGCTGCGCCGGATCGAACGCACCGTCGCGTGATAGATCAACTCCAGCAAGCTGAAGGTTGACCCAAGGGTGGAATTGCTGCGTTCTGCTCTGAACATGATCCTGCCGTGCTGGCTGTTGGCGTGATTATGCCGTGGAAAACTTGCTGTTCCCTTGACGGACTATCATAAGGTTAGACAAACAGCATAGCAATCGGGCCATATTCAGGCCGAAATGGAGTGAAAATGGATTTTGACCGCCTTGTTGTCGTGATGCGCCGTCTGGCCCTGGAAGCTGGCGACAAGATCATCGAGATCTACAACTCCCCGGAATTCGAGGTGAAATCGAAATCCGACGCCTCGCCGGTAACCGAAGCGGACGAGGCCGCAGACGCGCTGATTTCCGCAGGCCTGACCGAGGCGTTCCCCGAAATGGCTTTGGTCACCGAAGAACAGGCCACCAGCCACGGCCAAACCGTCAGCACATTCCTGATCGTCGATCCCCTTGATGGCACGAAAGAATTCATCAAACGGCGCGGTGATTTCACGGTCAATATCGCCTATGTCGAAGACGGTGTGCCGCTGCGCGGCGTCGTCTATGCGCCCGCCAAGCGGCGACTGTTCTACACACTGGCCGATGGCCGCTCGGTCGAAGAGACCGGCACCTTCGACAAGGAAACGATTGGCGTGCAGGTGCCGATCACCGTCTCTGTGCCCGACAATCGTGGGCTGATGGTGGTGGCATCGAAGTCACATCGCGACCAGGCGACCGATGATTACATCAATCAATATGCCGTGAAGGATCTGGCCTCGGCGGGGTCTTCGCTGAAATTCTGTCTGGTGGCGACGGGCGAGGCCGATCTGTATCCGCGACTCGGGCGCACGATGGAATGGGATACGGCAGCGGGCGACGCGGTGTTGCGCGGCGCGGGTGGCGTGATGGTCCGCTTTGATGACCAGGCCCCCTTTACCTATGGCAAACCCGGCTTTGAGAACCCCTTCTTCATCGCCTTCGCCCCCGGCGTTCTGCTGGTGAAATAATGTCAGTTCTGATCGTTATTCCCGCCCGCTATGCCTCGACCCGCTATCCCGGAAAACCGCTGGTCGCGCTGACCGGGGTTTCGGGGCAGTCGAAAACCCTGATCCGCCGCAGCTGGGAGGCCGCGATGGCCGTGCAAGGCGCCGACCGGGTGGTGGTGGCCACCGATGACGCCCGCATCCAGGCCGAGGCCGAAAGTTTCGGCGCCGAGGTGGTGATGACATCCGATGCCTGCCAGAACGGCACCGAGCGTTGCGCCGAGGCGCTGGCCAATCTGGGCGGCGGCTATGATATCGTCGTCAACCTGCAGGGCGACGCACCGCTGACACCCGCCTGGTTCATCGAAGATCTGGTGGCCGGGTTGCGCACCAACCCCTGGGCCGAACTGGCGACGCCGGTGTTGCGCTGCGAAGGGGCGATGCTTGACGCGCTGAAGGAAGACCGCCGGAATGATCGCGTGGGTGGCACCACTGCGGTATTCGGTGCAGGCAATCGCGGGATCTATTTCTCGAAAGAGGTGATCCCGTTCACGGCAGCACATTACGCCGCCGCGGACCCGACGCCAGTATTCCACCATGTCGGCGTTTACGCCTACCGCCCCGAAACGCTGGCGGACTATCCGACCTGGCCGGTCGGGCCGCTGGAAACGCTTGAAGGGCTGGAGCAGCTGCGGTTTCTGGAAAACGGTCGCGCGGTTCTGTGCACCGAGGTCGCCGCACGCGGGCGGCAGTTCTGGGAGCTGAACAACCCTTCAGACGTGCCGCGGATCGAGGCGATGATGGCCGAGATGGGGCTGGAATGACCACAGCGGCGGTGCGGGCGAGCGTGATCGTCGCCTCGCGCCACCGCGCTGCGGCTTTGGCGCGCTGCCTGACCGGACTGGCGCAGCTGGATCACCCCGACTTCGAGGTGATCGTGGTCGCCGACCCCGAGGGGCTGGCCGTGACCGAAGGCCTGGTCGTGAAACGCGTGGCCTTTGATGCCCCCAACATCTCTGCCGCGCGCAATGCCGGGCTTGCGCAGGCGGCGGCGCCGGTGGTGGCCTTCATCGACGATGACGCCGTGCCCGAACCCACCTGGCTGTGCCACCTGACCGCGCCTTTCGCCGATGAACGCGTGGCGGCGGCCGGGGGATTCGTGCGTGGGCGCAACGGGATTTCCTTTCAGTGGAAGGCGAGTTGCTGCGACCGGCTGGGACAGACCCATCCGCTGACGGTCGATGAAACCGCGCCCAGCCTGCATGCATCAACCGCCGACCGGGCGATCCGCACCGAAGGCACCAACTGCGCCTTTCGGCGCGATGCGATCCTGCGGATCGGCGGCTTCGATCCGAGCTTTCAGTTCTATCTGGATGAGACCGATCTGAACATGCGGCTGGCGGTAACGGGGTGTCTGACCGCCATCGTTCCCGGCGCGCAGGTGCACCACGGTTTTGCCGCCTCGGCCCGGCGCGCGATGGATCGCGCCCCCACAGACCTGCACCAGATCGGGGCTTCAATGGCGGTATTCTGGCGCAAGTACGCCCCCGCGGGGACCGATCTGAAGATGGCATCCACCGCGCTGATCGCACGGCAACGCGACAGGTTGCTCCGTTATATGATTGATGGCGCGCTGGAGCCGCAGGAGGTGGCGCCGATCCTGTCCACCCTATGTGCCGGGCTTGACGAGGGCCGCGCCCGCCCTCTGGCAGATCTGGCGCCGCTGCCCCCTGGTACGGCTCCGTATCTGCGCTTCCCCGCCGGGCCGCACCCGCGCCGGGTGATCGCCGGGCGCGTCTGGCAGGCCTGGCGCAAACGTCGGGCCGCAGCCCGTGCGGCCGCCCGCGGCGAGGTGATCACTTTGCTCTTGTTCGGCCCGTCGATCCGACGCCATCGACAGTGGTTTCATCCCTTGGGATATTGGGAACAAAACGGCGGTCTTTGGGGCCGCACCGAGCGCGAGGAATCTCTGTTTCAGCGATTCAGCTTCGAATCCCGCCTACGACAGGAACGCGCGCGACTGGCAGAGATACGGAACAGTTAGGCAGACCCCGGCAAAAACGCTCGAATTAGTGCAGTTGCAGCATTGATCGGCAACTGCCCGCCTTAAGTTTCCCCCTACTGCGCCGCAGAACTTGTTCCACAGCCGTTTCGGGCCTAAAATGAACCCATGAAACGGGTGCATTTGCCCGACAAAATAGGTGTGCATTATGAAACGTAAGGTCACAAAAGCGATCTTTCCCGTCGCCGGCCTTGGAACCCGATTCCTTCCCGCCACCAAGTCGATCCCGAAAGAGATCCTGACGCTGGTGGACCGGCCGCTGATCCAGTACGCGATCGACGAAGCGCGGGCAGCGGGCATTAAAGAATTTATCTTCGTGACCTCGCGCGGGAAGTCCGCATTGGAGGACTATTTCGACGACGCCCCCGAGTTGGAAAACTCGTTGCGCAAATCGAACAAGACCGCGCTTCTGGAAACCCTGAAATCCACCAACATGGATTCGGGCGCAATTGCGTATGTGCGCCAGAACCGCCCGCTGGGTCTGGGTCATGCCGTGTGG
>JAQTYE010000230.1 GCA_028749255.1 Paracoccaceae bacterium
ACCGAGCGGCGCGAGAAGGCGTTGCCGTCGATGAAGCTGATCACCGCGGCAAGGCCGGAGACCAGGTCGCCGCGCGGGCGGAAGTGGGTCCGGCTGAAGCGTCGCGAACTGCGGCCGCCGATGGCGACGCGCAGCGATTGCAGGATGGCGGGCGCGGCGTTGAGGTCCGGCTCGACGTTCTTGCCCGGGCGGCGCGTGATGTTGCGGTCGAGGGCGGCGAGTACCGGCGAGCAGTCGACGAGCAGGCCGCCGAAGGTCGAGGTGCTGGCCGGCAGGCGCGACAGCGGGTAGCCCGGCGTGCCTTCTTCGGGGCGGACCAGGAAGCAGGAGTCGGGATGCTTGACCGCGCCGGGGTCGGCCAGCGCATCGCCGATGACGGCATAGGCGGCCAGCTGGCGCGAGCACAGGTTGATGATTTCCAGTTCGGAGCGCGGCAGCTTGCTCGGCTCCAGGTAGGCGAAGAGCAGGGCGCCGAGATATTCGTGCTCGATCGGCGCCGTTTCGCCATTCAGGGGCGTGGACAGGGGGCCGCGGACAAGCTGGAAAAGGTCGTGCAGGCATTGCCAGGAGGTGGCCGAGGGGGCGGCGTAAGCCCGGTAGGCGAGCAACTGGCGCCGGGCGATCATCGCCATGGCGCGCTGCACGCTGCGATGGAAAAGATGGCTCAAGCCGCTTTCGAGCTGGCTCTTGTTGATGCCGCGGGCAATGCCGGCATAGGCGATGGACAGGCCCTTGAGCAGGTTGTCGGCATGCAGGGCGGCGGTCGTTACCGCGAAGGGCAGGGGCAGGACAGCCTGATTGATGTCCTGCTCCAGCGTCGGCAGCGCCTGTTCGCACTCGTGGCGAATATCTTCCAGCAACTTGAAACGCATGTGCAGGTTGGGTTGCTGGCCCACCGTGGGCAATACGCTGGATGCCAGCTTGGCGACCGTCTCCTGCGGAGACAGGCCGGCCACCGTGTCGAGCAGGCCACGGACTGCTGCCGCACTTTTCTGTTCGGCACTGTTCTGGCCAAACGGAAGCAGCTCGCGAAAGATTTGCAGCGGGGAGTCCATGGTGTGTGGATATATTTTGACGGGCGAATTATCAGTGAAAAGCGATTTATTTTCCGTGGAGTATTTCCGCTTTTCGTATACTGACGCGATGAATTGGTATGAATTGATGCTTCTTTGCGTGCTGATCGGAGCCGTCTGGTTCTGGCTGGATAGCATGAAGGCACGCGAAATCGGTATTCAGGCGGCACGCAATGCCTGCGCTGAAGAGGGCTTGCAGTTTCTCGACGAAACCGTGGCCGGGCGTTCCCTCAGGCTGGTCCGCGACGACGATGGCGTACTCCGCCTGCAGCGCGTTTTTGCCTTTGAGTACAGCGATACGGGCAATAACCGTTGTTTCGGCAGCGTGACCCTGCTCGGCCATCGGGTCGAGATCCTGTATATCCGGCCCCATCTTTATGTCGTCCCGAATGCCCATGAAACCCTCCATTGAAGAAATCGAATTCCACGGTATCGCCGCCCTGCGCCTGAATGGCCCGCGCGGCGCCAGCGCCGTGGTCAGCAAACTGGGGGCGCAGGTGCTCTCCTGGGTTACCCCGGATGGCCGCGAGCGGCTTTTCCTGTCCGACAAGGCCGTCTTTGACGGCAGCGTCGCCATCCGCGGCGGCATTCCCGTCTGCTGGCCGCAATTTGCCGGCCTGGGCGAGCTGCCCAAGCACGGCTTCGTCCGCACCTTGCCCTGGCAGGTCAGCGCCCAGCGTGGCGGTGACGACTACGCGCTGCTCACCCTCGAAGTGGCCGATGACGCCACCACGCGCGCCCTGTGGCCGCACGCCTTCCGCCTCGAACTGACCGTGATGCTCGAAGCGGATCGCCTCGATCTCGAACTGAGCGTGAACAACACGGGCGATAGCGCGTTTGCCTTTACCGGCGCCCTGCACAGCTACCTGCGTGTCGTGCAGGTCGAGGATGTGACGCTGGAAGGCCTGTATGGCCACGATTACCGCGATGCGGCCAAGGGCAATGTCGTCGTGCGCGATACCGGCACCCACATTGCCGTCGAGGGCGAGATGGATCGCGTCTATCGCCGGGTCAAGCGGCCGCAACTGCTGCAGGCCGGCAACCTGAGCCTGGCCATCCAGGGCCAGGGTTTCCCCGATGTCGTGGTGTGGAACCCGTGGGTCGACAAATGCGCCACGCTGGCCGACATGCCGGCCGACGGCTGGCGGCACATGCTGTGTGTCGAGGCGGTGGCGGAGCAGCCGGTGGTCGTCGCCGCCGGCGACGAATGGTATGGCCGGCAGACCCTGGTTGCCGTGTGATTGGCCTTGCCGGCCGGCAAGTTTGATTTGCATTAGGGTGGCTGGCGGTGCGCTCGGTTAGGCTCGCCCGGATACCTGCCGATTTTCCGGAGATGCCATGACGCAGCAGCCACTCACCCTTGACAGCCTGTTCGATGCCCTCGCCGAAGGATGGCGGGTGGCCAACGAGACGCGCGGCACCAGCATCGCCTACACCGCGATCTTCGTGCTGGCCGGCGCCGCCATCATCGGCGGCCTGCTTGCCCGTGGCTGGACGCCCTTCGTCATTGCCGCCGCCGGTGCCTTCATGCTGGTCGGGCCGGTCATTCTGGCCGGCTACTTCGGCATCGCGCGGGCTTGTGAAACGGGCGGTCGGGTCGGCTTCTCCGCTGTCGCCGCCGGTTTTGGCGGCGCCAGCCGGGCGCTGTGGGCGCTGGCCCTGGTCTGCGGCCTGCTGTTCATGATTTTCGTTACCGATGCGGCCATCCTCTATGCCTATATGATCGGCGACGTGCCGGTCTGGCTGGGCGAGTTGTTGCCGGCGTCGGCCAGCGTCGCCCGCTTCGTGTTGTGGTCGTCGGTGTCGGGGGCCGTGGTTGCCTTCCTGCTTTTCGCGGTGTCGGCCTTTGCCGTGCCGCTGTTGTGCGAGCGGCGGGCCAGCCTGGTCGAAGCCGTGGTGAAGAGCGTCCGCATCGTGTTCGGCAACTTTTTCACGACCATGGTGTGGGCCGTGCTGTTTTCGGTGACCGTGATCGCCAGCATCCTGATGCTGCCCTTGCTGCTGCTGACCTTGCCATGGCTGGCCTATGCCAGCCGGGCGCTCTATCGCAGCGCGTTGCCGGTCTGAGGGCTGCGTCGGCGAGGGTATAATGCGCGGTTTTCCGCATTCGCCCCCGCTCCCGTGTCCGCTCTCGACCAAGAAATCTCCCGCCGCCGTACTTTCGCGATCATCTCCCACCCCGATGCGGGTAAAACCACGCTGACCGAAAAACTGCTGTGGTTCGGCGGCGCCATCCAGGTCGCCGGCGAGGTGCGCGCCCGCAAGGCCTCGCGCCACGCCACTTCCGACTGGATGGAGCTGGAAAAGCAGCGCGGCATCTCG
>JAQTYE010000093.1 GCA_028749255.1 Paracoccaceae bacterium
CCCCGCCGCCCAACCCTCGATTGCCGCAACCAGCGGTTTGGGAAAGCGCGCGAGCCGGGTCACCACATCGCCAATGACGGCGAAGCGTTCACGATGTGCGGCCAGGCTGCGCTTACCCTGATCGCGAATATCGCCGCCTGCCGAGAAACACCCGCCCGCGCCAGTCAGAACGACCGCCCGCGCCGTGTCGTCGCTGGCCGCGTCCGACAGCGCGGCCAGCAGTTCGAGCCGCTTTGCATGACTGATCGGATTGCGGCGCTCGGGTTCATTCAGGGTGATGACACGAAGCCCTTCTCCCTGGTCCTTGATCTCTATGCTCATACCGCCTCCCTCGACTTGAAGAACCCGTTGCTGATTACGACCTGATCCCGTTCAAGCACCCGCGTGCGGAACGAGCCATCGCGCCAGATTTCGGTGCGCAGCGTCTCGCCCGGAAAGACGACTGCGGTAAACCGCGCGTCCATCGAGCCAAACCGCTCTGAATCATAGTCACACAGCACCGCGAGCAGCGCATGCGCCGCGCAGCCAAAGGTGCAAAGCCCGTGCAGGATCGGGCGTTCGAACCCGGCCTTGGCCGCGACACGCGGATCAAGGTGCAGCGGGTTCGGATCGGCGTTCCAGCGATAACAGAGCGCCTGCTCCGGCCGCGTCGGCGTGTCGAAGACATGATCGGGCGTCGTGTCGGGCAGCTGATGCGTTGCCTTCACCGGTCCCTGCGGCCCGCCGAAGCCCCCGTCGCCGCGCAGGAAAGTCGTCCCCCGCGTAGTCGCGAGCAGCTCCCCGGTCTTGGCGTCGCGGAGCGTTTTTTCGGAGTAGAGCAGCGCGCCGCGTCCTTCGCCCTTGTCGATCAGCCCCGTCACCCGGGTCTTGCCGATCACCGTGCCCTCGGGCGGGAGGGTGCGGTGGATCGTCATCCCTTGCTCACCATGGACGAGTTTGAGCGCATTGACCCCGGTCTCGGGGTTGCCGAGCCAGAACCCCGGATGGCCCAACACATTCGCAATCGCGGGCATCGCGCGGCTGTCATCGGCCAGTGCGCCGACATAGGGCAGCGCGCGCATATCGAGCGGATCCTGGCCCATCCCGATGGTCAGGCCGTAGCGCGCGACTTCGGCCAGACCATAGCTTTGGCGCACCTCGGGAATGTCGAAGCTCATGAGGTGGTCATAGTCAATCGGCATCGGCCATGGCCTCCCGTGGATCGAGTTCGATCACCGCATCGAGCGCATAGGCCCGCTGCCCAACCGGCATCGCCAGCACCGGGTTGAGGTCGATCGACACCAGCCGCGCATCCGCGCCTGCGGCAAAGACAGAGAGCCGCGAGAGCATCTGCGCGAGAGCGTCGATATCTGCCGGGGGTTGGCCGCGCGCACCCTGCAGGATCGCGGCGCCGCGGATGGAAAGGATCATCTCGCGCGCGGTCGCGGGGCCGAAAGGACAGGCACGAAGGGCAACGTCGTTCAACAATTCGACGAAGATCCCGCCAAGCCCGAAGACGGCCACCGGCCCGAAGGTCGGGTCGCGGCTGATGCCCATCAGGCATTCGACCCCGCCCGAAAGCTGCCTGGCCACCAGCACGCCGTTCACCACCGCACGCGGCGCATGTTCGGCGGCCGCCGCGAGGATAGCCGCATAGGCGTTGCGAACCCCGTGCGCGTCGTGGATATTGAGCTTGACCGCACCGATGTCGGATTTGTGCAGGATATCGGGCGAGAGGATCTTCATCACCACCGGATAGCCGAAGTCCTCGGCCGCGGCGATCGCGGCCTCGACGCTTTGCACGGCGCATTCGGGGGCGGCCGCGATCCCGGCGTGGGCCAGCAGCGACTTGGATGCGGCCTCGTCCGGGGTTGCAGCCGGAAGGGTGACAGGGGTCACCGTAGGCAGCGGGATCGTGCCCTGACCGCGTGCGGCGCCAAGCCGCAGCACCGCATCAAGCGCGCGCACCGCCCGGCAAGGATCGCTGAAGACCAGAATACCCGCCTCGTCATAGCGGCGCAAAACCTCATCCTCGCCAAGCGCACAAAAGGCGATGATGCGGTCGGGGAACGCCCGGCGTAGCGGTGCCATCGCCTCAAGGATCACATCCGCCATCGCCCGACTGCCCGCGACATAGGTCAAAAAGCACAGGATCGCGCCATAACCGCCGTCCTCAAGCCCCGCGCGGGTGAACTGTTCCAGAAGCGAGGGATCGTTCAGCGCCTGCGCGGTGCAGTCGAGCGGGTTGACCGGCGAGGCATAGGGCAGAACTGCCTTGAGCGCGGCCTGCGCCGCCGCAGGCATCGCGGGCATCGGCAGACCGACGCGCTCAGCCTCGTCGCTCGCCACGATCCCCGCGCCGCCGCTGACGGTGACGATGCCGAGTGAATGCTGCGCTGGAAAGACCCGTTTCGAGGCGGCATAGGCGATATCCATCATCGTCTCGGGGTCGCGCAGGATAATCGCGCCATGGTCCGAAAGCACCGCATCGGCCACCACCGCATCCCCGGTGAGCGAGGCGGTATGCGAGGCCGCGGCCCGCGCGCCCACCGCCGATCGGCCCGATTTCAGCGCCAGCACCGGCTTGCCCGCCGCCCGCGCCACATCGAGTGCGGCCAGCAGCGCGGGGGCATCGTTGATTGCTTCCATATAGGTGCAGATCACATCGGTCGTGTCGCTTTCCGCCATCCATCGGATCGCGTCGGCCACGGTGATGTCGGCCTCGTTCCCCGTCGTGATCAGTACCGAACAGCCCAGACCCCGGTCGCGCGCGAGCGCCCCAAGATGCGCCCCGAAGGCGCCCGATTGGCTGGCGATGCCGATATTCCCGGGCTTCGGAAAGCCGGTGTCGAGCGAGGACGAGAACGTGCCGTAATAACCAATGTCAACGTTATAGACCCCAAGCGTATTCGGCCCGAGCAGGCGTATTCCGTTCGCCCGCGCAAGATCGACAAGCACGCGTTGCGCGGCCTCGCCCTCGGCGCCCACCTCGGCAAAGCCCGCCGAAAAGAGCGTCGCCGCACGACAGCCCTTGCGGCCAAGCGCCGCGATGGTCTCAGGCACAAGTTTCGCCGGCACCGCGATCAGCGCGGCATCGGGGGTTTCGGGCAGATCGTCCACGCTCGCATAGCACGGCAGGCCCTGCACCGTCTCGCGCCCCGGATTCACCGGCAGGATCCGCCCGACATAGCCCGCCCGCAGCATCGCAGCGATCGGACGCCCTCCGATCCGGGTCACGTCATCAGAGGCACCGATCACTGCAACCGAGCACGGCGCGATCAAACTGTCGATATGGGCAAGTTTGCTCACAGTACAGCCTCCGACCCGAGAATGGCCGTGCATTGGCTCGACAGCGTGCCGCCGTTGCCATGACACAGCGCGAGGTGGCATTCTGCGATCTGCCGCGCGCCCGCGTCACCGCGGATCTGCGCGACCGCCTCGGCAATCAGGAAAAGCCCGTACATCCCCGGATGCACGCAGGAAAGCCCACCACCATTGGTGTTTACCGCAAGCTCGCCGCCCGGCGCGATCCGTCCGCCCTCGACAAAGCGTCCGCCCTCGCCCTTGGGGCACAAGCCCAGATCCTCGAGGAAGAGGATCGTGTTGATGGTGAAGGCATCGTAAAGCATCACAAGGTCGAGGTCCGATTGCGTGACGCCTGCCATCTGCATCGCGCGCGGGCCGCTTTCGGCGGCGGCGGTGGTGGTGAGATCCGGCATCGCCACGATCGAGCGGTGATAGTTCGCGCCCCCGGCCCCGAGGAAATAGACCGGCTTGCCGGGCAGATCCCTGGCCCGATCGGCGCGCACAAGGATGCAGGCCGCCGCGCCATCGGTCACCAGACAGCAATCGGCGGCAGTCAACGGGTCCGAGATCATCCGCGCCGACAACACCTGATCTTTGGTCAGCGGACCGCGGGCAAAGGCCTCAGGGTTGAGGTTGGCCCAGCCCCGCGCGGCCAGCGCCACATCGGCGAGCTGCTCACGCGTGGTGCCGAACTGCGCCATGTGCCGACTGGTGGCCAGCGCATAGGCTGTGATCGGATGGCGTGGCTTGTAGGCGGTTTCGTGCCATTGCGGTTCACTCATCGAGACAAGCCGACCGCCGGCCGTGCGCTGGTTCGAGCCGTAGCAAATGAGCGCCACGTCGCAGAGCCCGGCCTCGAGCGCGAGGGTCGCCTGCAACAGATGCATCTCGAAGCTCGAGCCACCGACATTGGTGCCGTCGAAGAACTTGGGCTTGAGTCCGAGGTATTCGACGACGCTCATCGTCGGGAAGGCATGGCTGCTGGTCGCGGCGAAGACGCCGTCAATGTCTTGCAGCTTCAGCCCGGCATCGGCGACGGCCGCCACGGCGGCCTGACCGAGCAGCTCCATGGCCGAAAACCCGGGCGCCTCGCCGACGCCCGCAGTGGCCATGCCGACGATCGCGGTTTTGCCGCGCAAGTTATGATGGCTCATGCCGCGCCCTCCTCGATCAGGTCGAAGACCACGCGGGGGCCCTCTTCGGTGGTTTCGATACGGGCCTTGACCCGCGCGCCGATCAAGGCCGTTTCCACCGCAGGCAAGCTCGACATCATCCGCACCCCTTCGTCGAGGTCAATCAGTGCGACGTTCCACGCGCCGTGACGCGCGCGATTGACAGTAATCGCATAGACCGTGCCGGTGCCGCGCGCCGCGACCCAGGTCAGATCGGTCGCGCCCTGGGGCGTCACCACCCGTGGCCAGAACACATATTCGCCCGTGCTCGGCGCATGCTGGATCATGAACCGACCCTCAGCCAGATATCGTTCATACACGGCCTGTGGCCCGACCGCTTTCATTTCGGTATCCATCCTGGCTCCTCCCCCCTCGTTCCTCAGTCTTTCCAGCCCAGAAACAGATGCGTCTGGGTGGTCACGCCCGCGACCTTGCCATCGCCGCGCGTCAGCGTGACCTGCAGCACCAGTGTCGTGCGCCCGACATGCACCCGCACACAACGCGCGCTCAGCCGTGCGCCGACCTTCACCGGACGCACGAAGTTGGTCTTGGCCTCGACCGTGGTGTTCGAAATCTCGACGGGGCTATTGATGAAGGCCGCCGTGCCTGCCGCAGTATCGGCGAGCGTCATCAGCGCACCGCCATGCAGCACGCCATTGCGGTTTGACATCTGCTCGGTCACCAACATCGAGCAGACAACCTCCTCTGGGGTGACCTGATCGAATTCGATATCCAACAGCGCCGCGAACTTCGACACGGGCGGCATGTCCTCGAGGCTGCGGGTCTTGCGCTCCGTCATGGTCAAGCTGCCCGTCCAGCCAAGGTGCGGCGCGCGATCACCAGTTGCTGGATCTGACTCGTGCCCTCGTAAATGCGCAGCAGCCGGATATCGCGATAAAGCCGCTCAATGTCGTATTCGGCCATGTAGCCCGCCCCGCCGTGGATCTGCAGCGCACGGTCGGCGATACGGCCCGCAGCCTCGGTGCAGAAATACTTGGTGCAGGAGGCCTCGAGGATCGCCTTGCCCTCACGGTCGAAGGTGTCGGCCGTCGCCCGCACCAGCGCACGCGCGGCATGCAGCTCGGCCTGACAGTCGGCGAGCATGCCCTGCACCAGCTGGTGCTCGCCGAGCATCTTGCCGAACTGCCGGCGCGAGAGCGCATAATCGGTGGCGATGTCGAGCATCCGCTGGCTCTGACCAACCGCCATGGCGCCGACATGGATACGCCCGCGGTCGAGCACTTTCATCGCGGTGCGGAAGCCCTGATGCAGTCGTTTCGGCCCGCCGAGGATCGCCGAGGCCGGCACGCGCACCCCCTCGAAGATCACGTCCGAAGTCTTGGTGCCGCGCTGACCGAGCTTGCGGTCGGGTTTCGAGACGGTGATGCCTGGCGTGTTTGCGGGCACAATGAAGGCCGACACACCATCCGCGCCGGGCTTGTCCGGATCCGTGCGCGCGAAGACGGTGAAGAGGCCCGCCCTCACCGCATTGGTAATGAAGCGCTTGGTGCCGTTGATCACAAAATCATCGCCATCGCGCCGCGCCGAAGTGCGGATGCCGCCCGCATCCGAGCCGTTATCAGGCTCGGTCAGCGCGAACGAGGCGATCACCTCACCGCGCGCGATGTCGGGAAGCCAGCGGTTCTTCTGTTCGGGAGTGCCGTCCATCACGATCCCTTGCGAACCAATGCCGACATTGGTGCCGATCAGTGAGCGAAAGGTGAGCGACGCATAGCAGAGCGCCTCGATAAGGCGCGCTTCCTGCGGGACGTTGATGCCGATGCCGCCGAATTCCTCGGGCGTGGACAGGCCGAAAAGCCCCATCTCCTTAATCTCGTCAATGATCTCCGCGGGGATATCGTCCTCGGCCTCGACCTGACGTTCCGCCGGGATCAGCCGTTCGCGGACGAATCGCTCCACCACCGCCAGAAGTTGCTCGAACACATCATTATCGACACCTGCCGCCATTGCCTCCTCCTCCCAAAGGGTGCTTTCGATCTATACTTGCCCTAGCAGTTATATTCTGTATAGTAAATATAATTCTACTGAGGAAATGTCATGAACGACGACAGCGGCCAAAAATTCGTCCCAGCAGTGCAGAATGCCGTGAGCATAGTGCGCCTGCTGGCATCACAAGGTCGCCCGATGGGCGCGACCCAAATCGCGCGCGAGACCGGGCTGAACGTCTCATCGGCGTTCAACATCCTGCGCACGCTGACGCATGAGGGGCTTCTAAGCTTCGATCCAGAGGGCAAGACCTACCGTGTCGGCATGGGGCTGATGGAATTCGCCACCCCGCTGCTCGGCGCGAATCCGTCCGATGTGATCCGCCCGATGCTGACCGCGATCGCGCAGGAACATCTCGTGATGATCGCACTCTGGCAGATCACGGAAAACCAGCGGATCGTGCTGACCGACCGCTTCACGGCGCCGCGCATCCTTCACGCGGTGCTGGCACGAGACAGCCGCCTGCCCGTCTTCGCGGGCGCGGTCGGGCGCTGCTATGCGGCGACGATGGGGTTCGACAAGGCAGTAACAAAAAAGGGCTTCGACACAGTCATCTGGCAGGATGCACCAAGCTTCGAGAGCTATTGGGCCGATGTTCTGGCCGCACGTGAGACCGGCACCGCGAGCGACCGCGGACAGCTTTTCCGCGGGCTCGACATCGTGGCGACGCTTGCGCGCGACGCCGACGGGGTGCCGAGGCTCGGGATGAGCAGCATCACCATCGCGGGACAACAGACCGAAGAGAACCTGGGGCGCGTGGCCAGTGCCCTGCGCGGCGCAGCCCAGCAAATCGAGCGCTGCATCTTCTGCCGCCCTGCGCCGGGCTGAGGCTCTGTTTCACGATCACACGACCACGGACAAGACGGAGGAGACATGTCTGAATCGAAACCCCTGGAAGGGAAAGTCATGCTGGTGACCGGCGCGGGCGGCGGCATTGGGCGCGCGATCGCGATGGAGGCGGCCAAGGCGGGCGCCTCGGTCGTGGTGAACGACATCGGCGCCGCGCTCGACGGCCGACGCGAATCGAGCGCGGCGTCACAGGACGTGGTGGCCGCGATCAAGGCGGCGGGCGGCAAAGCGATCGCTAATGGCGACGACGTCTCGGACCCGGCGGGCGCACAGGCAATGGTCAAACAGGCGGTCGATGCCTTCGATCGGCTCGACGCGGTGGTGAATAACGCCGGTATCCTGCGCGACTGCTTCTTCCACAAGATGAGCTATCAGGATTTCGACGCGGTGGTAAAAGTCCACCTCTATGGCACCTTCAATGTCAGCCGCGCCGCGGTCGATGTGATGCGTGAACAGGGGGCGGGTAGCCTGATCCACATGACCTCGACCTCGGGCCTGATCGGCAACCTGGCGCAGGCCAACTATTCCGCCGCCAAGCTCGGGATCGCGGCGCTATCGAAGTCACTCGCACTCGACCTGCGACGCTGGAACATCCGATCGAACTGCATTGCACCCTTCGCTTGGAGCCGGATGACCTCGTCGATCAAGGTCGACAGCCCCGAACAGGCCGCGCGCGTCAACCGGATGAAAGAGATGTCGCCGGAAAAGATCGCCCCCGTTGCGCTTTACCTCGCCTCGGATGCGGGCGCCGAGACCAGCGGCCAGATCTTCGCCGTGCGCAACAACGAGATCTTCCTGATGTCGCAGCCGCGGCCGGTCCGCTCGGTGCAGCGCAGCGAAGGATGGAATATCGACACGGTCGCAAACCACGCGATCCCGGCGCTGCGCGGCAGCTATGTGCCGCTCGATGTCTCGGCGGATGTCTTTTGCTGGGACCCGGTATGACCGCGCGCTGAGACGCCCAGGTCGGCAGTGGCCGAACCCGAAAACCAGGACGCGGCCCTGCACCCCCGGGGCCGCGTTCGCATTTTCCGCGCCCACAAATCATGCCTTTTCAGCATGTCTGTAAGTTCATTCAGATATTTGATTTATGGATTGCCGCATTCGATGGTCGGACAAAGCGCAGCAAGCCGCGCCGCAAGAGCCCCGAAGGAGGCACCGTGTACGACCAATTCAAAGACGAATTTCAGGACATCCGCGATGCCGTGCGCGCGCTTTGTGCCGATTTTCCTGACGCGTATCACCGCAAGATTGACGAGGCCCGCGGTTATCCCGAGGAATTTGTCGAGGCGCTGACCAAGGCAGGCTGGATGGCTGCGCTGATCCCGCTGGAATATGGCGGATCGGGGCTTGGCCTGACCGAGGCGGCGGTGATCATGGAAGAGATCAACCGCGCGGGGGGCAACTCCGGCGCCTGCCACGGCCAGATGTATAACATGAACACGCTGGTGCGACACGGCTCCGAAGCACAGCGGCAGAAATACCTGCCCAAGATCGCGAGCGGCGAGCTGCGCCTGCAGTCGATGGGCGTAACCGAACCCACCACCGGCACCGACACCACCCAACTCAAGACCACCGCTGTCCGCAAAGGCGACAAATACGTCATCAACGGCCAGAAGGTCTGGATCAGCCGGGTGCAGCATTCAGATCTGATGATCCTGCTTGCCCGCACCACGCCGCTGTCGGAGGTGACGAAGAAATCCGAGGGGCTGTCGATTTTCCTCGTCGACATCAAGGAAGCGACGAAATCGGGCATGACGGTGCGCCCGATCCTCAACATGGTCAATCATGAGACAAACGAACTCTTTTTCGACAATCTCGAAATCCCGGCCGAAAACCTGATCGGCGAAGAAGGTCAGGGGTTCAAATACATCCTGACCGGCCTCAATGCCGAACGCACGCTGATCGCGGCGGAATGCATTGGCGATGGCTACTGGTTCACCGACCGGGTGGTGAAATACGTCTCCGAGCGCACCGTCTTCGGTCGCCCGATCGGCCAGAACCAGGGCGTGCAATTCCCTATCGCCGAGGCCTTCATCGAGATCGAGGCCGCGAACCTGATGCGGCAGAAGGCCTGCCAGCTTTATGATGCGGGCCAGCCCTGCGGAGCCGAGGCGAATATGGCGAAATACCTGGCCGCCAAAGCCAGCTGGGAGGCGGCGAATGCCTGTCTGCAGTTCCACGGTGGTTTTGGCTTTGCCTGCGAATACGACATCGAACGCAAGTTTCGCGAAACCCGACTCTATCAGGTCGCGCCGATCTCGACCAATCTGATCCTGTCCTATGTCGCCGAACACATCCTCGGCCTGCCGCGGAGCTTCTGATGCATCCTCTCGACGGTATCAAGGTTATCGCGATCGAACAGGCCGTGGCCGCGCCCTTCTGCACCTCGCGTCTGGCCGATGCAGGCGCGGAAGTGATCAAGATCGAACGCCCCGAGGGGGATTTCGCCCGCGGCTATGACGATGTGGCGCGGGGCCAGTCGAGCTATTTCGTCTGGCTCAACCGCGGCAAGGTCTCGCGCACGCTCGATCTGACCTCGGCCGGGGGGCGGGCCGCGCTTGAATGCCTGCTGGCCGGGGCCGACGTGCTCGTGCAAAACCTCAAGCCCGGGGCGCTGGCGCGGCTGGGTTTCCCGTTCGAGCGGCTGGCGCGCGATTTTCCCCGCCTCATCACATGCTCGATCTCGGGCTATGGTGAGCATGGCCCGATGGCCGGGCACAAGGCTTATGACCTGCTGGTGCAGGCAGAATCGGGTCTGTGCTCGATCACCGGAGGGCCGTCCGAACCCGCGCGCGTCGGCATCTCGCTGGTCGACATCGCGACTGGCGCCACAGCGCAATCGGCGATCCTTGAGGCGCTGATCCGGCGCGGGACGACCGGACAGGGCGCCAACATCTCGATCTCGATGTTCGATGTCATGGCCGACTGGCTGACGGTGCCGCTGCTGAACCACGAAGGCGGCAAGAGCCCCAAGCGCGTGGGCCTCGCCCATCCCTCGATCGCGCCCTACGGCGTCTTTCACGCCAAGGATGGCGCGCAGATCCTGCTGTCGGTTCAAAGCGACCGCGAATGGGCCAAGCTTTGCTCGGTCTTCCTCGAACAGCCCGAGCTTGCAGGCGATCCGCGGTTCGCCAGCAATCTCGCGCGCGTTGCGAACCGCACCGAGACCGATGCCGCGGTGGCCGCGGGCTTTGCGCAGATGACCGGAGACGAGGCCATCGCAACGCTGCTGCGCGCCGATGTGGCGGTGGCACGGGTCAACGATATGGCCGACCTGGCTGTGCATCCGCATTTGCGCCGCGTGCGCATCGACACGCCGAACGGCCCCGTTTCCTACCCCGCCCCGGCGCCCCTTTGGGACGATGACGCGCGGGTCTACGGCCCGGTCCCCGCCCTCAAACCGCAGGAGAGCTGAGCGATGCAGGCCACACTCGACATTGATCGACTGCGCGACTGGATCGGTCGCACCGAGGAAACCTCGGAGCTGTTGACCCCGACGGTGGTGCAGCGCCTTTATGCGACGCTCGACCGCGACGGACCGACCGAAGAGGGGGCCGATGCGCCGCTTCTCATCCACCACTGCCTGTGCCAGCCCGCCACGCCCACGGCCGCACTTGGCCCGGATGGTCACCCTCCGCGTGGCGGTTTCGTGCCGCCGGTCCCCCTGCCCCGCCGGATGTGGGCTGGCGGGGCGCTCAGCTTCCACACCGCGCTGCGGATCGGTGAACGGGTAAGTCGGCGTTCGGTGATCGAGGATGTCGTGCTCAAGGAAGGCCGCTCGGGGCGGCTGTGCTTCGTCACCGTCTCACATCACGTCACCAGTGATGGGCGCGAGATCCTGCACGAGCGTCAGGATCTCGTCTATCGCGACATCGCACCGCCGGGCGCAGCGCCCAAGGTCCGGCCAGCGCCCGCCCCCGCGGGCACGGCACGGCGCGAGGTCTGGGCCGCGCCCGAGCTGCTGTTTCGCTATTCTGCCGTCACCTTCAACAGCCACCGCATTCATTACGACCATCCCTATACGACTATCGAAGAGGGCTATCCCGGTCTCGTCGTCCAAGGTCCGCTGCAGGCAATGCTGCTTGCGCAATACGCCGAGGAGCTGCGCGGTCGCGCGCCCAGCCGGTTCAGCTTCCGCAGTTTGACGCCGATTTTCGGAGAGGCGCCGTTTTCGCTGAATGCCCGCGAAGAAAACGGTGGCCTCAGCCTCTGGACCGCTGCCGCCGGGGGGCCGGTCGCGATGGAGGCACGGGCGGAATGGTGAGCCTCGAAACAATCCGGGCACCGCTTTTCGTGCCCGCGGACCGGCCCGAGCGTTTCGCCAAGGCCGCAGCGAGCGAGGCCGATGCGGTGATCCTTGACCTTGAGGATGCGGTGGCGCGCGCCGCCAAAGACACAGCCCGCGCCATGCTGCGCACCGATTTCACCGACAAACCTGTCGTGGTGCGGGTCAACGCGGCGGGGACGCCTTGGCACGCAGGGGATATTGCGGCGGCGCGCCACCTCCACGTCGCCGCAGTGATCGTGCCGAAGGCAGAGGACCCGATGACGCTCGGTGCGATCTGCACCGGGCTTGGACCGGGCGTGGCGGTGATGGCGCTCATCGAGAGCGGGCTGGGCCTTGCGCGGGCCCGCGAGATTGCGGCCCTGCCCGGCATCGCGCGTCTGATCTTCGGCTCGATAGATTTTTGCGCGGACCTCGGCTGCGAGCACCGGCGCGAGATCCTGCTGCCTGCACGGATGGAGCTCGTGCTCGCCGCGCGTCTGGCGGGCAAGCCCGCTCCAATCGACGGCGTGACCGCACAGTTCGGCGATCCGGCGGAAACCTACGCCGACGCCAATCATGCACGTGCGTTGGGGATGAGTGGGAAGCTGTGCATCCATCCCCGCCAGGTGCCGCAGGTGCGGCGTGCTTTCGCCCCCTCTGCGGCCCAGACCGACTGGGCCCGGCGGGTCCTGGCCTCAGGCGACGGCGCGGTCTCGGTGGATGGCGAGATGATCGACGAACCGGTCCGGCGCCGCGCCCGCAGCATTTTGGCCGAAACCACGGAGGCCTGAAACCTGCCGCAGGTCCGCGCCCGCAGTCGCATGCTGACTGTTGGCCGGGGCGTCACCCAGCGCCAAGATGTCAGAACGGAACGTCCGTGGGGCGAACAGGCTGGGCCGGGCGAAACGCGGAACCGGAGATGTCCTTTCGTTACCTATAGACCCCCCCAGACAAATTCGCGTAGGTTTACCGGACGCCTTCCGGGAACGGCGGGCTTGAATTTACCCTGTTTTCTTGCTGGGAGGCACTTATGAAAACTCTCTCCTTCAAAACCATGGCTGCCGCGGCGCTTGCTGTCGGCCTGATGGTTCAGGGCGCAGCCGCCCAAGAGTTGCAGTTCTTCCGCATCGGAACCGGCGGCACCGCGGGCACCTATTATCCGATCGGCGGCCTGATCGCCAACGCGATCTCGAACCCGCCCGGCTCGCGCGCCTGTGACGAGGGCGGCTCGTGCGGCGTCCCCGGCCTGATCGCCACCGCGGTGGCCTCGAACGGTTCGGTCGGCAACGTGAACTCGATCAACGGCGGCACCCTGGAAGCGGGTTTCAGCCAGTCCGACGTCGCCTACTGGGCGCAAACCGGCACCGGCCTGTGGGAAGGCCAACCGGCGGTCGAGAAGCTGCGGCTGATCGCCAACCTTTATCCCGAAAGCATCCACCTGGTTGCCCGCGCGGATGCGGGTATCGCCTCGGTGGCGGATCTGAAGGGCAAGAAGGTCTCGCTCGATGAACCCGGTTCGGGCACGCTGGTGGACGCCAAGATCATTCTCGAAGCCTTTGGCATGACCGAAGCCGACATTTCGCCGGAATACCTCAAGCCCGATCAGGCCGCAGACCGGATGCGTGATGGGGCGATGGACGCGTTCTTCTTTGTCGGCGGTTATCCGGCAGGCGCGATTGCCGAACTGTCCAGCCAGCACGACGTGATTCTGGTGCCGATCGCTGGCCCCGAGGTGGACAAACTGCGTGAAACCTACACCTTCTTTGCGCCCGACAGCTTCCCGGCGGGGACCTACAAGGGCCAAGATGCCGACGTCGCGACCATCTCGGTTGGCGCCCAGATGGTGACCTCGGCAGATCTGTCCGAAGAGCTGGTCTATGGCATCACCAAGGCAATGTTCAACGACACCACCCAGAAGCTGTTCGCGAACGGCCACTCCAAGGGCAAGTTCATCACCTTGGAGAATGCGGTGAAGGGTGCAGGCATCCCGTTCCATCCGGGCGCCGAAAAGTTCTACAAAGAAGCTGGCGTTCTGAAGTAAGCGCGCGCTGACAATGTGACACCCAGGGACGCGGCCGCAGACGGTTCGCGTCCCTATTCAATAGATAAGCAGCTGCCTACCGGGGAGAAAATGTATGAGTGACTCGATCCGACATATGACAGAGGCCGAACTCAAGGCGCTGGAAGAAGAGTTCGATCCAGAGGCGCGTTTCAGGACTGTCCTGCCGCCCGTGGCCATGCTGGCCGGGGCCATCATGTTCCTGCTGTCAGCCTATCACTTCTACACTGCGGGCTTTGGCATTCCACGCGCGACCACGCATCGCGGGTTGCATATGGGCGTCTCGCTGTTCCTGATCTTTCTGTCCTTCTCGGCGCTCAATTCGGGGCGCAACCGGACAAAGGGTTTCGTAATCCTGGGCCTGCCGGTGACCGACTGGGTGCTG
>JAQTYE010000094.1 GCA_028749255.1 Paracoccaceae bacterium
GCTGGTTCTGGCGGCGATGGTGCTGATCGCGGCAGGGTTCACGATGCGCCATGTGCGCTTTGGGGGCACCGGCTCGATGGTGCTTTTGGCGTTGGGGGCGGGCTTGGGGGTTTTCTTCCTGCGCAATGTGGCGCAGGTTCTGGGCGATAATGGGCAGATCCCGGTGGCGCTGGCGGCTTGGGCCCCGCCGACCATCGCGTTAATGCTGTCGCTGGCGCTTTTGCTGCATCTGGAGGATGGCTGATGGCGGCCCTTACCTTGCCCCACCTGACCCGGCACCAGAACCGGCGTCCCGCGCGCCCGGCCTGGGCTTGGGCCTTGGCTGCGGCACTGACGCTGGGGGCGGGCGGCACATCGCAGGCCCAGACCTCGACCGATCCTGTTGCGGACACCACCCCTGCCCCCGCGCCGGTTCAGGACGAGGCGGCAACCCTGCTGGCCGACCGCATCATCCTGAGCGGCTCGAACCAGTTGATCGCCGAAGGTGCCGTCGAGATTTACTATCGCTCGAACCGGCTCAGCGCCGCGCGGCTGATCTATGACCGCAACACCGATCAGCTGACCCTTGAAGGCCCGATCCGTCTGGTCGAACCGGGGCAGACCGGCAACATCATCCTGGCCGATCAGGCACAGCTGTCGCGCGATCTGCAAAACGGCATCCTGACCGGCGCACGCATGGTGATGGCGCGCGAGCTGCAACTGGCCGCGGCACAGATCCGGCGGCAGAACGGGCGCTATACCACGCTGACGCAGGTCGTGGCCTCGTCCTGTCAGATCTGCATCACGGACGAAACGCCGCTGTGGGAAATCCGCGCGCGCAAGATTACCCATGATGCCGAAGCCCGGCAATTGATGTTCGAAGGTGCCCAGTTTCGTGCGATGGGCGTGCCGCTGATCTATTGGCCGCACCTGCGCATGCCCGACCCTACGGTCGAACGGATGACCGGTTTTTTGCGCCCGACCCTGCGCACCACCTCAAGCCTTGGCACCGGGATCAAGCTGCCGTATTTCATCGCGCTGAACAAAAGCGCCGACCTGACGCTGGAGCCCTATATCTCCAGTTCTTATACCTACACGCTGGGGGGGCGTTATCGACAGGCGTTCAACGCAGGCACCCTGACCGTCGAGGGCGCCTATAGCCGCGACAGCGTGCTGACCGAACAACCGCGCAGCTATCTGTTTGCCGATGGCAGCTTCGATTTGCCACTGGATTTCACATTGGGCGTTCAGGTGCGGATGGTCAGCGACCCATCCTATCTGCTGAATTACGACATCACCGAAGACGACCGGCTGTGGTCGGGACTGACGCTGGAGCGGGTGCGCGACGACGAACTGATCTGGCTGCGCGCGGGCAACACCCATTCGATCCGCGATGGGGAAAGCAACGCGACCGAGCCGATGCTGGCGGGCGATCTGAGCTGGCTGAAAGTGTTCCACCCCGCGGGTCTGGGCGGCGAGGCGACGCTGGAATGGCAGCTGAGCACGCTGCGCCGGGCCTCGACGCTGACGGTGGACGGCGCCGATGACGATGCGGTGCCCGACGGTCGCGACCGGGTGCGCGCCTCGATGGTGGCGGACTGGCGGCGCAATTGGCTGCTGGGCGGCGGCATTCTGGCGACAACCCAGGCCGAACTGGCCGCCGATCTGGTGCAGGTTTCGCAAGATCCGGCCTATCCCGACGCGCTGCTGCGCACCCTGCCCAGCGTCGGCGTCGAACTGCGCTGGCCCTGGGTCAAGACCTCGGGGCGGGCGGCGCATGTGATCGAACCCGTCGCCCAGCTGATCTGGAGCGGCAAGACCCCCGGCGATCTGCCCAACGAAGACAGCTGGCTGACCGAATTCGACGAGGGCAACCTGTTTTCGATGTCGCGCTTTCCCGGTGGCGATGCGCGCGAACGTGGTCTGCGCGCCAATCTGGGGCTGAGCTGGACACGCCACGATGCTTCGGGCTGGTCACTCGGGGTGACCGCGGGGCGGGTCATTCATGCCGATGATCTGGGCCAGTTCACCACCGGATCGGGGCTGGCAGGCGAACGCTCTGACTGGCTGCTGGCAACGCATCTGAGCACCGGATCGGGGCTGATCTTGTCAAACCGGGCGCTGTTTGACGACAAGTTCGATTTCTCGCGCGAGGAATTGCGGCTGGCCTATGCCGGTGCCGAGTATCAGATCGCCGCAGGGTATCTGTGGATGGAAACCAACCCTGCCGAGGGCCGACTGGTGCCCACTTCGGAATTGCTGTTGTCCACCGGCTGGGGCTGGGGCACCGGCTGGACCGGCAGCTTCGAAACCCGCTATGATTTCACTGCGGATCGCGCCGCCAAGGCAAAGTTCGGGCTGCAATATGCCAACGAATGCGTCACCGTGGATCTTTCCCTCTCGCGTCGTTTCACTTCCTCCTCTAGTGTGAAGCCCGAAACCGGCGTGGGCATCTCGGTGCAGCTGGCTGGCTTTGGCGCAGGCACCGCGACGGGTGCGGCCCGCCGGGTCTGCGCACGCTGATCGGCACCGCGCACATGCAGGCCCGGTGACCGGGCCAAAAGACGGGGCCAGCCAGGCCCCGGACAGACGAGACGACAGACAGACTGACAGACGGGCGGAGCCTACCATGATGCGATTTCTGAGCCTTCTTGCCGCGGTTGCGGTGCTTGTCCTGCCGCTGGGCGCGCCGCCCGCGCAAGCGCAGGCCAACAGCCCCTTCGCCCCGGTGATCATGGTCAACGATCTGGGCATCACCGGCTATGAAATCGACCAGCGGGTGAAATTTCTGACCCTGCTGCGGCAGTCGGGTGATCTGCGCAAGCTCGCCGAGGACGGCCTGATCGAGGATCGGCTGCGGGTTTCCGCCGCCGCCAACATGGGCATCACCCTGAGCGACAAAGCGGTGGCCGATGGCATGTCGGAATTCGCCGGGCGCGCCAATCTGAGCACCGAACAATTCGTGGCCGAACTGGCCAAAGGCGGCGTCGAAGAGCAGACGTTCCGCGATTTCGTGCGCGCAGGCTCGCTGTGGCGCGCGGTGATCCGCGAAAAATACAGCCCGCGGGTGAAGATCACCGAGGCCGATATCGACCGCGCCCTGCTGGCCGAAAGCCAGCGTGGTCAGGGCACCCGGGTGCTGCTGTCTGAAATCATCATCCCCGCCCCTCCGGGTGAGGAAGCTGCCGCCATGGCCGAGGCACAGCGCGTTTCGAAGCTGACCGGCGAAGGCGCCTTTGGTGCGGCCGCGCGGCAGGTCTCGGCCTCGGGCTCGGCCGCGCGTGGCGGACGTCTGGACTGGATGCCGGTGGCCAATCTGCCGCCTGCGCTGCGCAGCGTCGTGCTGGGCCTCGCCCCCGGACAGGCCAGCGCCCCGATGGAAATTCCCAACGCGGTGGCGGTCTTCATGCTGCGGGCGCTGGACGAAGGCGGCCCTGTGACGAAAGAATCGCAAACCCTTGAATATGCGCAGTTTATCGCAGGCCCTGCCGGGGCACCGGAAACCGCCGTTGCGGCGGCTCGGGTGCAGGACGGGGCGGATCGCTGCGACGATCTGTATGGTTTGGCCAAGGGCCTGCCGGCCGACCGCCTGCTGCGCGAAACCCAGGCCCAGGGCGCGATTGCCCAGGATATCGGGCTGGCCCTGGCGAGTATGGATATTGGCGAAACCAAGCTGCTGACGCGCGGGCCGAATACCGTCGTGCTGATGCTGTGCAAGCGCGAGCGCAGCCTGGGCGAGGGCGACACGGCCCCCGACCGCACCGCCGTGGCCAACAGCCTGACCAACGCGCGACTTGCCTCTTATGCCGACAGCTATCTGGCGGATCTGATGGCTGATGCGGTGATCAAACGGTAATGAGCGCCGCGCCCGTCATCGTCAGCTGTGGCGATCCTTCGGGGATCGGCCCTGAAATCGCCGCCAAAGCCTGGGAATCGCTGGGGGCCAGCCTGCCGTTTGTCTGGCTCGGCGACCCCGCGCATTTGCCGCGCGGCACCAGGATCCGCGAAATCAATGACCCGTCCGAAGCCCTGAGCCACGCGGGCGCCGCCCTGCCGGTGCTGCCGCATGCCTTCCCCGAAGCTGCCCTGCCCGGCCAGCCTGCCGCCGCCAATGCCCGCGCGGTGATCGACGTGATCGCGCGCGGCGTCGATCTGGTGATGCGCGGCGAAGGATCCGCCCTGTGCACCGCGCCAATCCATAAAAAGGCGCTGAAGGACGGCGCGGGTTTCGCTTTCCCGGGCCATACCGAATACCTCGCCCATCTGGCGGGCGGGGCGAAGGTGGTCATGATGCTGGCAGCCCCGGGGCTGCGCGTGGTGCCCGCCACGATCCATATCGCGCTTGCCGATGTGCCCGCCGCCTTCACGCCCGACGTGCTGCGCGACGCGGTGCGGATCACCGCCGAGGGGCTGGCCCGCGATTTCGGGCTGGAAAATCCGCGTCTGGCGGTCGCCGGGCTGAACCCCCACGCAGGCGAAGGCGGCGCGAGGGGCCACGAGGAACTGGACTGGATGATCCCGGTGATCGAGGATCTGCGCGCCGAGGGCTACGCCCTGTCCGGCCCGCTGCCCGCCGATACGATGTTCCACGCCGCCGCCCGTGCCCGCTATGACGCGGCGATCTGCGCCTATCATGATCAGGCCCTGATCCCGATCAAGACGCTGGCCTTCGACGAGGGCGTGAATGTCACGCTGGGCCTGCCCTTCGTGCGCACTTCGCCCGATCACGGTACCGCCTATGACATCGCCGGGCGCGGCGTGGCCAACCCATCCAGCCTGATCGCCGCGCTGAAACTGGCCGCGCAGATGGGCGCCGCGCGCCAAGGCTGACCCCGCACACGGCTTGCCCTTTCACTTTGGCTCAAATATCCCCGGGGTGAGGCCGCAGGCCGAGGGGGCGGCGCCCCCTTTCGCCCGCGGGATCCCTGACGCGCGCCGGGGGCTGTCTGCCCCCGGACCCCCGAGGATATTTCCGCTTTGTTGAAGGCAGGAGTTGAGACATGACAGCGATCGACGGGCTGCCGCCCTTGCGCGAGGTGATCCGCGACCACGATCTGGTGGCGAAGAAACAACTCGGGCAAAACTTCCTGCTGGATCTGAATCTGACCTCGAAGATTGCGCGCTGCGCGGGGGATCTGAGCGGCTGCGATGTGCTGGAGGTCGGCCCGGGCCCCGGCGGCCTGACGCGTGGGCTGCTGGTTGAAGGTGCCCGCCGGGTGCTGGCGGTCGAGAAAGACCCGCGGTGCATGGCGCCCCTGGCCGAAATTGCGGCCCATTACCCCGGGCGGCTTGAGGTGATCAATGGTGATGCGCTCGACATTGACGTGGCGGCCCATCTGACGCCGCCGATCAAGATCGCCGCCAACCTGCCCTATAATGTCGGCACCGAGCTGTTGGTGCGCTGGCTGACGCCGGCGGTCTGGCCGCCGTTCTGGGACAGCCTGACGTTGATGTTCCAGAAAGAAGTGGCGCAGCGGATTGTGGCAAAAACCGGCGACAACCATTACGGGCGGCTTGCCCTGTTGGCGCAATGGCGTTGTGATGTGAAGATCGTGATGCATCTGCCGCCCGAAGCCTTCACCCCCGCGCCCAAGGTGCATTCGGCGGTGGTGCATCTGAAAGCCCTGCCCGAACCGCGCTATCCGGCCGATCCGAAAGTGTTGAACCGGATCGTGGCGGCGGGGTTCAACCAACGCCGCAAAATGCTGCGCGCCTCGCTCAAAGGCATCGCGCCGAATATCGAGGCGCTGCTGGAAGAGGCCGGGATCGCCCCCACCGAACGCGCCGAGCGTATCAGTCTGGAGCAGTTCTGCCACCTCGCCCGGATCGTGGCAGCCCAATAAAAAACCGCGCCCTTCGAGGCGCGGTTTTTTTAATTTCAAACAGGTCCGGGGATTATTCGCCCGAGCTGTCCCCCACCGGGGCGGGCGCAGTGTCCTGCCCTTCGGGGCGCGGCTCACGCGGTTTGCGCGGGCTGCGACGGCTCCGGGATTTTGACGACTTCCCTTCGGAAGCCCCCTCGGGGGTCGGTTCGGCCCCGGAGTCGGCCGCGGTTTCGGCGCGCATTTCCGGGGTTTCGACCAGACCCGGGCCGTCGTCCTCGGGTTGCGTCACATCAAGCGCGGGTTGTGCCGTCTCGCGCGGCTCGTCCGTGCGCGCATCGTCGTTGCGCGGCTCGTAACGGTCACGCGGGGCGTTATAGCCGCCGCTCTGGTTGCCACCGTTCTGGTTCCCATTGTTGTTCTGGTTACCGTTCTGGTTGCTGTTGTTCTGATTTTGCTGACGCTGACGCTCTTCTTGCTCGCGCGCCATTTCGCGCTGCGCCTCGCCCAGCATCCGGGTGTAATGCTCGGCGTGTTGCAGAAAATTCTGCTCGGCCACCCGGTCGTTGGAGAGCTGGGCGTCACGCGCCAGCATCAGATATTTGTCGATGATCTGCTGCGGCGTACCGCGGACTTTGCTTTCAGGACCGGAGCTGTCAAAGACCCGGTTGATGACATTGCCGACAGAGCGCTGGCGGTTCGACTTGGAACGCGAACGGGATTTGGAAGATCTCATGAGCTTTCGTGTATCTTTCCCCGAGGGGGTGCTGAGGTCTGGGCTGCCATCCAAAGGACGCAAACCGATCCATGCGGGGCGCGATCTTGCGGAGATAACCGGGCGTGAGCCCGCCGAAGACCGTATGACCCGCAGTGTGAAGCTGAGCCGTGCGGGGGATCAACTTCCACCCAGCACAATTTTGACTAACCACGCGCACGGCGCAGTGACAAGCAGAAATCTGCGGGGATGCGGCATTTTACCCCGGATTTTACGCAAAATGCGCGACAAACCCCGCTCAGGCGCAACCGCACCCGGTTCCTGCCCCGGGCTTGTGTGCCAGAACCACCCGGTCGCGACCGTCCAGATCGGGGCGAATTTCGATGTCGGAAAAACCCTGTGCAGCCAGAAGGGCGGCCACGGCGGGCCCCTGCGTCGGGCCGATTTCCAGCACGATCCGCCCCCCCGGCATCAGCCGCGCCCCTGCCCCACGCGCAATCGCGCGATAGGCATCAAGCCCGTCGCCGCCCGGGGTCAGTGCCGACAGCGGTTCCCAGTTGCGCACCTCGGGCGACAGGTCCGCCATCTCATCGGCGGCGATATAGGGCGGGTTCGACACGATCAGGTCGAAGGCGCCATTGACCCCCGCAAACCAGTCCGCCTGTTGAAAGCGCGCGCGCGCGGTCAGGCCCAGCGTCTTGGCATTGCCGCGCGCCACATCCAGCGCCGGCGCCGACAGGTCGCAGCCAAGCCCTGTGGCCATCGGCATGGATTTCAGCAAGCTGAGCAAGATGCAGCCGGTGCCGGTGCCCAGATCCAGCACCTTGACGAAGGGCCGTTCCAGCGCCGCGGCCACCAGAATTTCAGTTTCCGGCCGCGGATCAAGCGTGTCGCGGGTGACGTGAAACGCGTGCCCCCAGAACAGCCGTCGCCCGGTGATCTGCGCCACCGGCTGATGCGCGGCACGGGCGTTCAGGGCTACCTCAAAGGCCGTGGCCTGTTCGGGTGTCAGCGCATCTTGCAGATGCAGGGTCAACCGGTCGGGCGCCACCCCCATCGCATGCGCCAGCAGGCGGCGCGCGTCGGTGGCGGCCCCCTCGATCCCTGCCGCGGTCAACTGGCGCACGGCGGCGACCAGCGCCATCTGGGCAACCCGTGGTGCGCTCATCCCTCCATCTCCGCCAGTTTCGCGGCCTGATCGTGGGCGCTCAGCGCGTCGATCACCTCGGTCAGATCGCCGTTCATCACCTGCGCCAGCGCATAGAGCGTCAGGTTGATCCGGTGGTCGGTCAGACGGCCTTGCGGAAAATTATAGGTGCGGATGCGTTCCGACCGATCCCCCGAACCGACCTGCGATTTGCGGCTGTCGGCGCGTGCAGTGGCCAGCCGGTCGCGCTCGGCCTCGAACAGACGTGCACGCAGCACCGCCATCGCATTGGCGCGGTTCTGGTGTTGCGATTTTTCCGAGCTGGTAACGACAATGCCCGTCGGCAAATGGGTGATCCGCACGGCAGAATCGGTGGTGTTGACGTGCTGGCCGCCCGCGCCCGAGGCGCGCATCGTGTCGATGCGGATGTCACTGGCGGGGATGTCGATATCGACCTCTTCGGCCTCGGGCAGGACCGCGACGGTCGCAGCCGAGGTATGGATGCGCCCGCCCGCTTCGGTTTCGGGCACGCGCTGGACCCGGTGCACGCCGGATTCGTATTTCAACCGGGCAAAGACGCCCTCGCCCTCGATCCGCGCAACGGCCTCTTTGACGCCGCCAAGCTCGGTCTGGGTCAGCTCCATCAGATCAAACCGCCAGCCCATGCTTTCGGCATAGCGCTGATACATCCGCAGCAGATCACCGGCAAACAGCGCGGCCTCTTCGCCGCCGGTGCCGGGGCGGATTTCCAGAATCGCGGGGCGCGCGTCGGCGGCGTCCTTGGGCAGCAGCGCCAATTGCAGCGCCTGCTCCATTTCGGGAATGCGCGCGCGCAGATGCGGCAGCTCTTCTTCGGCCAGCGCCTTCATTTCGGGGTCGGACAGCCAGCCCTCGGCCTCGGCCACGTCATCGAGCGCCTGTCGATAGGCCGCGACCTGATCGGCCACCGGCTTCAGATCGGAATATTCGCGAGACAGCGTGGCGATTTCAGCGGGTGTTGCGGGCGCGTTCAATCGCGCCTCGAGGAATTCGAAGCGCTGGGTGATCTGAGCGAGTTTGTCGAGCGGAACCATAGCGGGGGTGTGGCGCGGATCGGCGCGCCGGTCAAGCGTTGGGCGCAGGCCCGCACGGCACGCCCCGGACATGCGCCGGGGCGTGCCGCGGACCCCTAGGTTTTTTGGCAAGATGAAACGGCGCAGATTTGCCCGGCGGGGTGGCCTTTACCTGCCCCGGGGAATTCCCTATATATTCGCTCGACAATCGACAGGATCGGGAATTCCCATGACCACCGACGCCCAGCCCCCGCTTGAGGGCACCCCGCTGATCCAGCCCTCGAGCACCGAGCACCCGCTGCATGACAGTGTGGTCGAGGCTTGCCGGACGGTGTTTGACCCCGAAATTCCGGTCAATATCTATGACCTTGGCTTGATCTATACGATCACGATCAGCGACGAGAACGACGTGCGCATCATCATGACCCTGACCGCACCGGGCTGCCCGGTGGCGGGCGAAATGCCGCAATGGGTGCAAGACGCCATCGAATGCGTCGCCGGGGTGAAATCGGTGGATGTCGAGATGACCTTTGATCCGCAATGGGGCATGGACATGATGTCCGACGAAGCGCGGCTTGAACTTGGGTTCATGTAAGGCGTTGATTTAGCATAAATTGACGTAATCCTTTCGTCTATGCGCTGGCTGTCTTGGCCCTAGGGTGCGCAAATGCGCGAGGGAGTGTGTGGCAGTTCACGCAGGCTTGCCCTTGATGCGCGTCGGATTGCGCCCCAGTTTGAACTCACAAGTTCAGTTTCTGCGCCCCTTGCGCCCCAGCCTCAGGATCCTCCGATGACCGACGCCCTGTTCACCCCCACCCGTCTTGGCGAAATCGCGATCGCCAACCGCACCGTGATGGCGCCCTTGACGCGCAACCGCGCGCCTGACCTTCTGCCCACCGACCTGATGGTCGACTATTACCGCCAACGCGCCAGCGCCGGGTTGATCGTGACCGAGGGCACGCAAATCTCGCCGATAGCCCAGGGCTATGCCTGGACACCGGGGATCTATACCGCCGAACAGGTCGCGGGCTGGCGCAAGATCGTTGAGGCGGTGCATGGCGCGGGCGGCAAGATCGTGCCGCAGTTGTGGCATGTCGGGCGCATTTCGCACCCGAGCATCCTGAACGGCGCCGATCCGGTAGGCCCCTCGGCGATTTCGGCCGCGTCGAAAACCTTTGACGGCACCGGCTTTATCGAAACCACCACGCCGCGCGCGCTGGAGATCGACGAAATCGCGGGCATCCTGGCCGATTACGCGCAGGCTGCGCAAAATGCCAAGGATGCAGGCTTTGACGGGGTCGAGATTCACGCCGCCAACGGCTATCTGATCGACCAGTTCCTGCGTGACACCTCGAACACCCGCACCGATGCCTATGGCGGGCCCATCGCCAACCGCGTGCGTTTCCTGACCGAGGTCGTCGATGCAGTGATCGGCGTCTGGGGGCCGGGGCGCGTCGGCATTCGGATCTCGCCCTATGCCAACGCCAACAACGTTGGCATCGACAGCGACACCCAGGCGCTGTTTGGCGCGGTGATCGCCGAGTTGAACAAACGCCCGCTGGCTTTCGTGCATATGGTCGAAGGCGCTACCGGCGGCGCGCGAGAGTGGCCGGAAGGCGCGCTGGAGGCGCTGCGCGATCAGATCAGCGCGCCCTACATCGCCAATAACGGCTACACCCGCGAAATGGCGCTGGAGGCTGTGGCTGCAGGCACCGCAGATGCGGTGGCCTTTGGTCGGCCGTTCATCGCCAACCCCGACCTGCCCGCGCGTCTGGCGGCGAATGCGGCCCTGAACCCGCTGCGGCCCGAATTCCTGTATGGTGGCGGGGCCGAGGGCTATACCGACTATCCGACCCTGTAACACGGGGGGCGGCGCTTGCCCCGCGCACGCGCCGCCCCTATCTATAGCCCTGACAGATCAGGAGAGACCCATGTTCGCCATTCCGGGCAAGCCCCCCGTCACACTGACCCCCGCCGCAACCGCACAGATCGCGGCGCTGATGGCGCGCGAGGGCGCGGCGGGCTTTCGTATCGGCGTGAAAAAGGGCGGCTGCGCGGGCATGGAATACACGATGGAAGTGGCCGCCGAGGCAGGTCCGATGGATATTGTCGTCGAAGAGGGCGCTGCGCGCGTGCTGATCGCCCCGATGGCGCAGATGTTCCTTCTTGGCACCGAGATTGATTACGAAGTCGGCCTGCTGGAATCCGGCTTCAAGTTCCGCAATCCGAATGTGACGGAAAGCTGCGGCTGCGGCGAGTCGGTGAAGTTCGGCGATATGTCGGACGCGGGCTGAACCACCAGCGTCCGTCCCCCCGCGCCGATTTGCCCTTTGCGCCGGGCCGCGCCCTGCCCTAATCTGGCCCAAACCAGACAGGAGGGGCAGATGCGCAGAAAATTGGCCGCAGGCAATTGGAAAATGAACGGCATCACTGCCAGCCTGAGCGAAGTCTCGGGTCTGATGGCGGCGCATCCCGAACCGGGCTGCGAGGTTCTATTGTGCCCGCCCGCAACACTGGTCACGGCGATGGCCGCGCTGACCAAAGGCAAGATCGCGGTTGGCGGGCAGGATTGCCACGCGGAACCCTCGGGCGCGCATACCGGGGACATCGCGGCGGTGATGCTGAAAGACGCAGGCGCAAGCCATGTGATCGTGGGCCATTCCGAACGCCGCGCCGATCATGCCGAAACCAGCGATATGGTGCGTGCCAAGGCCATGGCCGCGCGTGCGGCCGGGCTGGTCGCGGTGATCTGTCTGGGCGAGTCGGACGCGCAACGCGATGCGGGGGAAACGCTTGACGTGATCGGCCAACAGCTGTTTGCCTCCACCCCCGATGGCGCGACGGGCACCAATACCGTCATCGCCTATGAACCGATCTGGGCAATCGGCACCGGGCGCACGCCGACGCTGGCACAAATCGCCGAGGTGCATGATTTCATCCGCTCGGAATTGATGGGCCGTTTCGGCGCGGAAGGTGGGTTGATGCGGGTTCTGTATGGCGGATCAGTCAAGCCCTCGAACGCGGCGGAAATCTTTGCGACTTCGAATGTCGATGGCGCGCTGGTGGGCGGCGCGAGCCTGAAAGCCACCGATTTCGGCGCGATCATATCGGCGCTGAGCGCCGCCTGAGCGGGTGCAGGGGGCGCCGCCCCCTCGGCCCCTACGGGGGGCCTTCACCCCCGGGATATTTCGACCAAGGTGAAAAAGCACAGCCAAGCCCTTTCACGTTGGTGTAAATATCCCCGCCGGAGGCTAAAACTAAGGCCGCGCTCTTGGCGCGGCCTGCTTTCATTTCACGATCACCTCAGGCCCCATGATCGACGTCGGTAGCCAGGTGCTGAGGATCGGCACATAAGTGATCAGGATCAGGAACACGAACAGCACCGCCAGGAACGGCAGCGCCGCCTTGACCACCCGCATGATCGGCATTCCCGCCACGCCCGAGGTGACGAAGAGGTTCAACCCCACCGGCGGTGTGATCATGCCGATTTCCATGTTCACCACCATGATGATGCCCAGATGAATTGGATCGACACCCAGCTGGATCGCGATTGGGAAGACCAGCGGCGCCACGATCAGGATCAACCCCGAGGGTTCCATGAACTGCCCACCAATCAGCAAGATCACGTTAACGATGATCAGGAACATGATCTTGCCCAGACCCGCGCCCAAGAGCGCTTCGGTGATCTTTTGCGGGATCTGTTCGTCGGTCAGCACATGTTTCAGGATCAAGGCGTTGGCGATGATGAACATCAGCGTGACGGTCAGCTTGCCGGCCTCGAACAGGGTGGCGCGGGTCGCCGGGTGGAAAAACGTGGTGATCAGCGCCTGCGGTTTGCGCCACAGCGGGATTTTCTGCGCACCCTCGTCCAGCGGCCCCATGTCGCGATAGATGAAGTTCGCGACAAAGAAGGCATAGACGGCGGCGACGGCGGCGGCCTCGGTCGGGGTGAAAATGCCCGAGATAATGCCCGGAATGCCGTAGAGCCCGACCATGATGATGACAATCAGCATCAACCCCCAGAAGGCATCGCGGAAACTGTCCCAGACCTCGCCCCAGCCTTTCCACTCGCCTTTCGGCAGTTTCTTGACGATGGCGATGCCCAGGATCGTGACCATCAGCATGGTGCCCGCCAGCAGCCCCGGAATGACGCCCGCCAGAAACATCCGCCCGACCGAGACATCGGTGGCCGAAGCGTAGACAACCATCACGATGGACGGCGGAATCAGGATGCCCAGCGTGCCCGCGTTACAGATGACACCGGCGGCGAAATCCTTGGAGTAACCCACCTGCCGCATCGCCGAAATCACGATCGACCCGATGGCAACCACGGTGGCCGGGCTGGAGCCCGACAGCGCCGCGAACAGCATACAGGCCAGCACGCCCGCAATTGCCAGACCGCCGGGCAGATGCCCCACGCAGGCGATGGCAAAGCGGATGATCCGTTTGGCCACGCCGCCCGTCGACATGAAGCTGGAGGCCAGAATGAAGAACGGAATGGCCAGCAGCGTCGAATGCCCCTCCATCGCCTGATAGAGCGTCTGCGCAATCGAGGCGAGCGAGGTGTCGGCATACCACAGCAAAAACAGGATCGAGCTGAGGCCCAGCGAAATCGCGATCGGCACGCCGATCAGCATGAAGCCAATCACCATGGCAAAAAGCAGTGCAATATCCATGGTTTAATCCTCGGCGTTCAGGTGGCGCACATCGGCCACCGCATCTTCGGCTTCGTGACTGACGATCAGCGCCTCGCGCCGTCCGCGCAGTACATCCCAGGCTGCCTGCGCCAGCCGGAAGAACAACAGCGCCACGCCGAAGGGCAGGATGAAATAGGGGATGAAGCGCGGCAGTTTGCCGTAATGTTCGCCCGCGTTCATCGGCCCTTCAATGAACCGCAGCCAATCGGGCATCGGAATGGTTTCGGTTTCATACCAGGCCTGATCGCGGGTCTTGATGAAACCTTCGGGGAACCAGCGCCCGCCGGTTTGATCGAACCCGCCAAAGGGCGCCCAGTAATCCCACGCGCCTTTCATCAGCAAGAACGCATAGACCAGACACAGCAGTGCCGAGGCCACCGCCATCACCCGACGCGGGCCGTGCCCCACCATGCCCATCACCGCATCGACGCCCAGATGCGCGGTGACCTTGACCGCGTAGGACATGCCAAACAGCACCAGCCAGGCGAACAGGATCGAGGTTGCTTCAAGCCCCCAGATCATCGAATGATTGAAGACATAGCGCAGCACCACATTGATGAATGTGATCAGCGTCATCAGCCCCAGACTGACCGCGATCGCGG
>JAQTYE010000095.1 GCA_028749255.1 Paracoccaceae bacterium
CAGATGCGGGTCGGCGGCTTCGTCGGCCTGCGAGGGGCGCGCAGACAGCACCCGCCAGCAGTCCCAGACCTGCAACGCATCGGCATTGACCACCACGCCGCCGTGCGCCTGCGCGATCTGCAATGCCAGCGCGGATTTGCCGCTGGCTGTCGGCCCGGCAATCACCACGGCTTTTTTTGGATCAATTTGCGCAGAAATTTCCAATATTTAGGCCCTTTGCGGCCCCCCGCCGCAAGATATTTGTGGAAACCGGGCGGGTGAGGAATTCCCGAGGTTGAACCTGCGCCGCATTTGGGACATTTTGCGCGGCGATGACAACCAAAGATTGGGGCCCCCGAGATGTCTGCACAAGCCGAGCCGAGTATCAAATACAAACGCGTTCTGCTGAAAATCTCGGGCGAGGCGCTGATGGGGGATCAGGGCTATGGCCTGCACCCGCCGACCGTGGCGCGGATCGCGCGCGAGGTCAAATCGGTCCATGATCTGGGCGTCGAGGTCTGCATGGTGATCGGGGGCGGCAATATCTTTCGCGGGCTGGCGGGCTCGGCGCAGGGGATGGAACGCACCACCGCCGATTACATGGGGATGCTGGCCACGGTGATGAACGCGCTTGGCATGCAGGCCGCGCTGGAGGCCGAGGGCATCCACACCCGGGTGATTTCGGCGATCCCGATGGATCAGGTCTGCGAGCCCTACATTCGCCGCCGCGCCGTGCGCCACCTTGAAAAACAGCGCGTGTGCATTTTCGCCGCGGGCACCGGCAACCCCTATTTCACCACCGATACCGCCGCCACCCTGCGCGCCAATGAAATGAGCTGCGAGGCGATCTTCAAGGGCACTAAGGTCGATGGCGTCTATGACAAGGACCCGAAGAAATTCGCCGACGCGAAACGCTATGACACGGTCAGCTATGACGAGGTTCTGCAAAAGAACCTGGGCGTGATGGATGCCTCGGCGATTGCGCTGGCCCGCGACAACAACCTGCCGATCATCGTGTTTTCGCTCGATGAACCGGGCGGGTTCCGCGGTATTCTGGCCGGGCAGGGCACCTATACGCGGGTTCAGGGCTGAGCCTATCTTTCGGGCCCAAGCTGCGTTAGACAAGGCGCGGGCCGCATAACAAGACGGAAAAGACGACCATGTCCGACGATATCGAAATCGACATTGATGACCTTGAACGCCGTATGGAAGGCGCTTTGACGTCGCTGAAACACGAATTCGCCTCGCTGCGTACCGGGCGCGCCTCGGCCTCGATGGTCGAGCCGATCATGGTGGATGCCTATGGCTCGTTGACGCCGATCAATCAGGTCGGCACGGTGAACGTGCCCGAACCGCGGATGGTCACCATCAACGTCTGGGACAAGGGGCTGATCAACAAGGTTGAAAAGGCGATCCGGGAATCGGGTCTGGGGATCAACCCGCAGACCAATGGCCCGATCATCATGCTGCCGATCCCCGAGCTGAACGAGGAACGCCGCAAGGAACTGACCAAGGTCGCGGCGCATTATGCCGAACAGGCCCGCGTCGCCGTGCGCAACGTGCGCCGTGACGGGATGGATCAGATCAAGAAGGCCAAGGCGGCCAGCATGTCCGAGGATGACGCGAAATTCTGGGAAAGCGCCGTCGAAGACCTGACCAAGAAACACATCGCCGTGGTTGACAAGGCGCTGGAAGGCAAACAAGCCGAAATCATGCAGGTTTGACCCTGCCTTCCGCGAAAGGCCGCCCTCATGGCGTTCAGCGACCCTCCGCAAACTGACCCCGGTGCGGCCCCCGCCGCGACCGGGATCGACCATGGCGTGCGCGCTGTGGCCATCATCATGGATGGCAATGGCCGCTGGGCCACCAATCGCGGCTGGCCGCGACTGGCCGGGCACCGTCGCGGCGCCGAGCGGGTCAAGGAAATCGTGCGTGCGGCCCCGGATCTGGGGGTGCGGCATCTGACGGTCTATGCGTTTTCGACCGAGAACTGGAAGCGTTCGACCGAGGAAGTGCTGGGCCTGATGGGGATTTTCGCGCGCTATATCGAGAAAGAGGCCGACGCGCTGTCGGCCGAAGGCGTGCGGTTGCGGTTTATCGGGGAACGCGGGCGGCTGGATGGCCGTCTGGCGCGGCTGATGGCCGGGATCGAAGAGCGCACCGCCGCCAATACCCGGCTGACGCTGACAGTGGCGATCAATTACGGCGGGCGGAACGAACTGGCCCGTGCGGCGGCGACTTTGGCGCGCGATCTGGCCGCCGGGCGCATCACCGAGGCGGATCTGACCGAGGATGCGCTTGAGGCGCGGCTGGATACGGCGGGCATGCCCGACCCCGATCTGGTGATCCGCACCTCGGGGGAAACGCGGACGTCGAACTTTCTGCCCTGGCAGGCGGCCTATGCCGAATACGAATTCACCCCCACGCTCTGGCCCGATTTCTCGCCCGAGGAACTGGCGCAGATCCTGGCACGCTTTGCCGGGCGGGAACGGCGGTTCGGCGGGGCCAAAGCATGACGCCACCCGACACATCGCCTGCAAAATCCACCGCCAGAACCGCGGCGCCGCGTTGGACCGATCTGCGCGACCGGGTGCTGTCGGGGCTGGCGATGCTGGCGGTGGGCGTTGGGGCGATCTGGTGGGGCGGGCTGTTTTTCGCAGAAGTCGCCGTGATCGTGACCGCGCTGATGATCTGGGAACTGGCGGCGATGACCGCCCCGGAGCGTCGGCTGGAGGCGCGCCTGCTGGGCCTGATGGCGGGGGCGACGCTGGTGGCGGTATTCTGGTTGCATGCGCCGTTTGGGTTGCTGTTGCTGGCGCTGCCCGCCGTTGTGGGCGCCGCGCGACCGCGCCGCGACCGGGGCGTTTTTGCGGGTTATGCGCTGGCGGTGATGCTGACCGGCTATGGCATGGTGGCGTTGCGGCAGGGCTTGGGGTTTGGCGCGATTGCCTGGATCGTGGCGATTGTCGTGGTGTCCGATGTGGCGGGCTATTTCGCCGGGCGGACCTTGGGCGGGCCGAAATTCTGGCCCCGGATCAGCCCGAAGAAAACTTGGTCGGGCACGGTGGCGGGCTGGATCGGCGCGGCGTTGGTCGGGGTGATCGGGGTGGCGCTTGGGGGCGATTGGGCGCTGGTGTGGTTGTCGCCGCTGCTGGCCTTTGCCGGGCAGATGGGCGACATCGCGGAAAGCTGGATCAAGCGCCGTTCGGGCGTCAAGGACAGCTCGCATCTGATCCCGGGCCATGGTGGTGTGATGGATCGTTTTGATGCATTTGTCGGCGCTGTGCTGATGCTGCTGGCGGTCGCGCAGGTCATGGCCCTGCCGCTGAGCGGGGGCTAAGTCATGCGCAAGATTTCGGTGTTCGGTGCCACCGGCTCGATCGGGGAAAGCACGTTTGACCTGCTGATGCGGCAGGGCGGGGCGGCGGCGTTTGACATCGTGGCGCTGTCGGGTGGCGCGAACGTGGCGCGTCTGGCCGAACAGGCGATTGCGCTACGCGCCGATCTGGCGGTGACCGCCTATGATGCCTGCCTTCCCGCGCTGCGCGATGCGCTGGCGGGGACGGGGATTGCCGTGGCCGCCGGTCCGCAGGCCTTGATCGAGACGGCAGATCGACCCGCCGACTGGGTGATGAGCGCGATTGTCGGCGCCGCCGGTTTGGCACCGGGGTTCCGCGCGCTGGCGCAGGGTGCCACGCTGGCGCTGGCCAATAAGGAATCGCTGGTGACCGCAGGCCCGCTTTTGCTGGCCGAGGCGGCGCGGCACGGCGCGCGCATCCTGCCGGTGGACAGCGAACATTCCGCAGTGTTTCAGGCGTTGGCGGGCGAGGATATGGCTGCGGTCGAGCGCATCATCATCACCGCATCGGGTGGCGCCTTTCGCGATTGGCCGTTGGAAAGACTGGCGGCGGCGACGGTGGCCGAGGCCTCTAGCCACCCGAATTGGGCGATGGGGCAGCGGATCACGATCGACAGCGCCTCGATGTTCAACAAGGCCTTGGAAGTCATTGAGACCAAGGAATATTTTCAGGTTGATCCTGATCGGATCGAGGTGCTGGTGCACCCGGAATCGCTGGTTCATGCCTTGGTGGGGTTCAATGATGGCGCGCTGATGGCGCATCTGGGCGCGCCCGATATGCGCCACGCCATCGGCTATGCGCTGAACTGGCCCGAGCGGCGCGATTTGCCGGTCAAGCGGCTGGATCTGGCGGCGATTGGCAGCCTGACCTTCCGCGCCCCCGATCTGGAACGCTTCCCCGCGCTGCGTCTGGCCCGCGAGGTGATGGCGATTGGCGGCACGGCGGGGGCGGCCTTCAACGCCGCCAAAGAAGCCGCGCTGGATGCGTTTCTTGCCGGGCGGATCGGGTTTTTGGACATGGCGCGACTGGTCGAAACGGTCCTCTCGCAGATGTCATCGCGGCAAGGGCTTGGAAATGCCGCGGTTTCTTTGGATAACGTGATGCTGACCGATGCCGAGGCGCGTGCCCTCGCGTCCGAACATATTTCGACCGGAAGGATCTGAGCCTTGGAGTTTCTGTCCACGATTGGCCACGGGCTGTATACCGCCGGCATGTTCGTGATCGCGCTGTCGATCATCGTGACCGTGCATGAATACGGCCATTACATCGTGGGCCGCTGGTCGGGGATCAAGGCCGAGGTGTTCAGCCTGGGCTTTGGTCCGAAGCTGTTCAGCCGGGTCGATAAGCGTGGCACGCGCTGGCAGCTGGCGGCGATTCCGCTGGGCGGCTATGTAAAATTTCTGGGCGATGCGAACGCGGCCTCGGCGGGCGAAGACGCGGACTTGATGCGTGAATTGACCGACGAAGAGCGGCGCCACACGATGCATGGCGCGCCCTTGTGGGCGCGGGCCGCGACAGTGGCGGCGGGGCCGGTGTTCAACTTCATTCTGTCGATCGCGGTCATTGCCGGGTTGATGCTATGGTCGGGCATGGCGACGGACAAACCCACCGTGGGGCAACTGGTCGCTCTGCCGGGCGGCAGTGCGCAATTGCAGGTGGGAGATCAAATTCTGGCGGTGGACGGGCGGGAAACCCCTGATTTCGCGGCGCTGAGCGCGATCATTGACACGCTGCCCTCGCAACCCACGTTGCCCTACCGGGTGCTGCGCGATGGTGTCGAGACCGACATCACCGGCCCGCAATTGTATCCTGCGCGGCTGAGCGGCGTGATGGCGCAATCGGCGGCCTATGCGGCGGGGCTGAAAGCGGGCGATGTGATCACCGCGATCAACGGCCAGCCGGTCTGGCGCTTTGGCGATCTGCAAGCGGCGGTCAAGGTTTCGGCGGGGGCGCCGCTGGCACTGTCGATCTGGCGCGCCGACGGGGCCGTGTTCGAACGCACGCTGGAGCCGAAAAGCACCGATATTCCCGCCGCCGACGGTGGGTTCGAAACCCGCTGGATGATCGGCGCTACGGGCAGTTTCGTGTTTGAACCCGAAACCCGCGCCACCACGATCCCCGAAGCTTTGGGCGGCGCGGTGCGTCAGACCTGGGGGATCGTTGCGCAATCGGTCTCGGGGCTGGTGCATATGGTGGCGGGCGATATTTCCAGCTGCAATCTGCGCGGCGCGATCGGCATTGCGCAGGGCTCGGCGGCGGCGGCGCAATCGGGAATGCCCGATTTCATCTGGTTCATTGCGGTTCTGTCCACGGCGGTCGGGTTTTTGAACCTGTTCCCGATCCCGGTGCTGGATGGCGGGCATCTGATGTTCCACGTCTGGGAAGCCGTGTCGGGCAAGCCGCCCTCGGACAAGGTGATGAACGTGCTGATGGCCTTGGGAATTGCGCTGGTGCTGACGATGATGCTGTTTGGTCTGTCAAACGACATATTCTGCCCGTAAACGCATCTTTGTTTCCATAAATGCGGTTTTAACCCGGCTCATGCGGTGGGCGGCGCGGTTCTTGCGCGTCTGCGCCCCAATTTTGCCACAATGTCCGGGTATTCGCTCCACTACGTCTCGTAGCCTGAGGAGGGCCTTACGATGCAACCTGTGCTGAGCGAAGGATACCGCGGGCTGTCGGTGATGATCGACTTGGCGCTGGACCGGGTCATGGTGCCGCTGGCGGTGACCGTGGCGCTGTTGGGCGCGTGCCTTATTGGTGTTCAACTGGCCGAGATTTTCGGCCCGGTGCAACTGCCTCACCAACTCTGATCTTGTGGCCTGTCCGGGTAAACCCCGCGTATGGACGGGCAAATTTTTGCGCGGCGTCCCGTTGCGCTTGGGGCGCGGGGATTTCCTGCGCCCTGCGCTTTTGACAAGCTCCGGCTTTCCCGGTAGTCACGATGAGAAGACAGAGATGCCATCTGGCGGGGTGAGGGTAATGACGAATTGGCTGCAACATGCGGGCGGGCTTTCCATGGTTCGCGGGGCGCTCAAGTCCGTTGCGATTTTCCTTGCGATGGCAATGGTTTGGGTCGCGGCGCCGAATATGGCGCAGGCGCAGACCTATAGTTTCAGCAATCTGGTGATCGAGGGAAATGAGCGGATCGAACCGCAAACCATCATCACCTACGCAGGAATCGGTCGCGGCAAGCCGGTCACGGCGGGGGGCTTGAACGACGCCTACCAGCGGTTGCAGGCCTCGGGGCTGTTTGAAACCGTCGAACTGTTGCCGCAGGGCAGCACCCTGGTAATCCGGGTGCAGGAATATCCCACGATCAACGTCGTCAACTTCGAAGGCAACAAGAAGATGAAGGACGAGGATCTGGCCAAGATGGTCAAGACCCAGTCGCGCAAGATCTATTCGCCCGCCACAGTCGAGGCCGACGCGGCCAAGATCACCGAAGCCTATGCCAATATCGGTCGTCTGGCCGCGCGCGTTGATCCCAAGGTGATCCGCCGCGACGGCAACCGCGTGGATGTGGCCTTTGAGATCAAAGAGGGCAAGGTGACCGAGGTCGAGCGGATTTCGTTCACCGGCAACCGTCATTATTCGGACCGCCGCCTGCGCAATGTGCTGTCCACTAAGCAGGCGGGCCTGCTGCGCCAGATCATCCAGCGCGACACCTTTGTCGGCGACCGCGTCGAATTCGACCGTCAGCTGCTGACCGATTTCTATCGGGCGCGCGGCTATGTCGATGTGCAGGTGACCGGCGTTTCGTCTGAAATGACGCGCGAGCGTGACGGCTTCTTCATGACCTTCAACATCCGCGAAGGGCAGCAATTCAAATTCGGCAAGATCACGACCACCTCGGAAATCCCCGAACTGGACGCCGCCGAATTCCAGAAACTGACCAAGATCCGGTCGGGCGTTGTCTATTCGCCCAATGCGGTTGATCTGGCGATTACCCGGATGGAAGAGCTGGCGCTGCGCAAGGGCGCGCAATTCGTCCGCGTCGATCCGCGCGTGACCCGCAACGAGCGTGACCTGACGCTGGATCTTGAATTCGCGCTGGTGCGCGGCCCCCGGGTCTTTGTTGAACGCATCGACATCGAAGGCAACACCACCACGCTCGACAAGGTTGTGCGGCGTGAATTCCGCACGGTTGAAGGCGACCCCTTCAACCCGCGTGAAATCCGCAACTCTGCCGAACGGATCCGGGCGCTTGGCTTCTTCTCGAAGGCGGATGTGAATTCGCGCGGCGGCACGTCACCCGATCAGGTCATCGTCGATGTGAACGTCGAGGAACAGCCGACCGGTTCGTTCGGGATCGGCGCCAGCTATGGTCAGGATGCGGGCTTTGGCCTGACGCTGGACCTGCAGGAAAGCAACTTCCTGGGCCGTGGGCAATATGTCGGTCTGTCGGTTTCGACGACTGGCAGCAATCAGCAGAACTCGCTGACCTTCATCGAACCCTATCTGTTTGGCCGTGATCTGAAGGGCAAGTTCAACGTCTGGTATCGCACCTCGGAATATGACAGCGCGGATTACTCGACGAAATCCTACGGTATTTCGCCCGCAATCGAATTTCCGATTTCGCAAAACGGTCGTCTGGAACTGCGTTATACCTACGCCACAAAAGAGCTGTATGACGTCGATTCCAACTCGTCGCTGATCATCGACCGCGAGGCGGGCAAGCGTTCGACCTCGTCGCTGGGCTACAGCTACACCTACGATACCCGGACCACCGGCCTTGACCCGCGTTGGGGCATGACGCTCAGCTTCGGGCAGGATGTGGCGGGCTTTGGCGGCGACGTCGAGGCGATCACCACCACCGCACTGGCCCGGGTTGAACGCAAGATCTGGAACGAAGAAGTCACCCTGCGCGCCGAGCTGGAAGGCGGGGCGATCCATGCCCGCGGCAATACCGCTCTGACCGTGGTTGACCGGTTCAGCGGCAATGGCAAGATCCGTGGTTTTGAAGCCAACGGCTATGGCCCGCGCGACACCACGGCAGTCAATGAAGACGCGCTTGGCGGCAAATATTTCGCCGCGATGCGTCTGGAAACCGAATTCCCGCTGGGCACGCCCGAGGAATACGGTATCCACGGCGGCGCCTTCCTGGACGTTGGTTCGGTCTGGGGGCTGGACGACACTGCGGGCACCGCCGGCACCGTGGATGATGCGCTGCATTGGCGTTCGTCGATCGGTCTGTCGCTGTTCTGGACCACGCCGATCGGTCCGCTGCGCTTCAACTTCGCGCATGCGCTCAAGAAAGAGACCTATGATCTTGATCGGGTCTTCGATCTGACCATCTCGACCAAATTCTGAGGTCGCAGATGCGGGGTTTGCGCAGACCGGGGCAGGGCGGAGCACAGGCCTCGTATCGGCTCCGGTCTGTCGTGTTTCTGCTTGGGTTTGCGCTGTGCGGCATGCCTGCCATGGCGCAAGACAGTGCCGCCGAGGCCGCCGCCCACAGCCAGATCCTGACACTGGACTGGGAGCGCCTGTATGAAGGCTCTTTGTGGGGCCAGCGGGTGCGCACCGATATCGCCGCCGCCTCGCAGGCGCTGACCACTGAAAACAACCGCATTGCCGATGATCTGATCGCCGAAGAGCGCAGCCTGACAGAGCGGCGTGCGGGCATGGCCGCACAGGCCTTTCGTGCCGAGGCGGATGCCTTCGATCAGCGCGCGACCGGCATTCGCGCAGCGCAAAAGGCCAAGGCGCAGGCCCTGACCCGGCGGATTGATGACGAACGGCAGGCGTTCATTGCGCAGGTCGTGCCGCTGCTGGATCAGATTTTGCAGCAGCAACACGCGGCGGTGGTTCTGGACAGCCGGGCGATCATTCGCGGGCTGGCGCAGATTGACGTGACCGAATCCTTGATTGCGCTGGTTGATCGCGAATTGGGCGCGGGCGGTTCGGTGCCCGACCCTTCTGCGCCCGATGCGACATCCCCCGCGCCCGCGGCCCCCCCCGCCGACACGCCTGCAACGGCCCCCGCCGGGCAATAACCCCTGCGGCCACCCCCGTTCTTGCCAAGGGCGCGCGTGGTTGTTAGCAAGATCGGGACAGGGCGGCCGGGCCAGCCCATAAGACAAGGAACTCCGATGACCGAACCCGCCCCCTATACCACTGCTGATCTGAGCCTGATCAAGCGCATCATCCCGCATCGCTATCCGTTCCTGTTCATCGACAAGGTGCGCGACATCGTACCCTTCGAAAGCGCGGTCGGAATCAAGAACGTCACCTGCAATGAACCGCATTTTCAGGGCCATTTCCCGAACGAGCCGGTGATGCCGGGGGTGACGATCATCGAGGCGATGGCGCAGACCTCGGCGGTTGTGGTCGGGATCTCGCTCAATGTGATCGACAAGCCGCTGGGCACCTATTTCATGGGCATCGACGGCTGCAAATTCCGCCGGATGGTGGTGCCGGGCGATGTGCTGGAAATGCACGTCAAGGTCAAACGCGGCGGCGGCAAGATCTGGAAATTTGAAGGTCAGGCCTTTGTCGAGGGCCAACTGGCCGCGCAGGCGGAATTCACCGCGATGATGGACCTTAAGGGGTAAGCGATGAGCATTGATCCAAGCGCCGCGATCCACCCCTCGGCGGTGATCGAGGCTGGCGCGGTGATCGGGCCGGGCTGCACGATCGGGCCGTTTTGCCTGATCGGCCCCGAGGTCACGCTCGGCGCCGGGGTCGAGCTGAAGTCGCATGTTGTGATCACCGGCTGGACCGAGATCGGCGACGAAACCGTGGTGTTTCCCTTCGCCTCACTGGGCCAGATCCCGCAGGATCTGAAATTCAAGGGGGAACGCACCCGGCTGGTCGTGGGCAAACGCAACCGGATCCGCGAAAATGTGACGATGAGCACCGGCACCGAAGGCGGTGGCGGCATCACCCGCGTGGGCGATGACGGGCTGTTCATGGCCAATTGCCACGTGGCCCATGACGCGGTGATCGGGGATCGGGTGATCTTGGTGAACTCGGTCGCGATTGCGGGGCATTGCGTGCTGGAAGATGACGTGATCGTCGGCGGGCTGTCGGGGGTGCATCAATGGGTGCGCATCGGGCATGGGGCGATCATCGGCGCATTGTCGATGGTCACGGCCGATGTGATCCCGCATGCGCTGGTTGCCGGGCCGCGCGCGGGGCTGGAGGGGCTGAACCTTGTCGGCCTGAAACGGCGTGGCGTTGCGCGTGATGAAATCGGTGCGCTGCGGGCGCTTTATGCGGCGCTGTCGGATGGCAATTTCCGCGAACAGGCGCGCCGTTTGTCCGATGCGGGCGCCGAGGGCGCGCTGGCGCGCGAGGTGCTTGATTTCATCCTTGGTCCGTCGGACCGCAGCTTCCTGACCCCGCGATGAGCACCGCATTGGTTGCAGGCACCGGCGCCTTGCCCGCGCTGCTGGACGCGGCACGTCCGGGGATGCTGATCTGCGAGATGGAGGGTTTCGCCGCCGCCATTCCGGGCGCCGATCCGCTGCGGTTCCGGGTCGAGCGGCTGGTGCCGTTTCTGGATACGCTGGTCGATCGCGGCGTGACGCAGGTGTGTTTTGCGGGCGCGATGCGGCGCCCACGGCTGGAGCCGGAATTGTTTGACGCGCGCACCGCCTCGCTGGTGCCGCGATTGGTTGGCGCGATGCAGGCGGGTGATGATGCCACGCTGCGCGCGGTGATCGAGCTGTTCGAGGAATGGGGCCTGAGCGTTGTCGGTGCCGATGAGATCGCGCCCGATCTGGTGCCCGGTGCAGGTGTTCTGACCGGCACGCCAAGCCCCGCCGACGCCGAGGACGCGGCCCGCGCGGCGGCGATTGTGGGCGCCTTGGGCAGTGTCGATGTGGGGCAGGGCGCGGTCGTGGCCCAAGGCCTGTGTCTGGCGGTCGAAGCCTTGCCCGTCACCGATGCGATGCTGGAATTCGCGGCGCTGCATCAAGCGCTTAAACCCGATTCGACCGGCGCGCGCGGGGTGTTTTACAAAGCGCCCAAACCCGGCCAGGACCGCCGCATTGACCTGCCCGCGATTGGCCCGCAAACGGTGGCCCGCGCCGCAGCGGCAGGGCTTGGCGGTATCGTCTGGCAGGCGGGGGGCGTGCTGCTGCTGGATCGGGCGGCGACGCTGGCTGCGGCCCAGGCTGCGGGCCTGTTTTTATGGGCACGGGCCGCATGAGGCTGTTTTTGATCGCGGGCGAAGCCTCGGGCGACAAGCTCGGGGCGGCGCTGATGGCGGGGTTGAAAACCCTGGTCCCGGCGGTCGAATTCGTGGGGGTCGGCGGGCCACTGATGGAAGCCGAAGGCTTGGTCAGCCGCTTTCCGATGCAGGAACTGTCGGTGATGGGCCTGGCCGAGGTGCTGCCGAAATACCGCCAGCTCAAGCGCCGCATCGCAGAAACCGCCGCCGCTGTGACCGATCTTGCCCCCGATGCGCTGATCACTATCGACAGCCCCGATTTCTGTCTTCGGGTTGCGCGCGCGGCCCGCGCGGCACGGCCCGATCTGCGCACGATCCATTATGTCGCGCCCTCGGTCTGGGCGTGGCGCCCGGGACGTGCGGCCAAGATGGCGCAGGTGATCGACCATGTTCTGGCGCTTTTGCCGTTCGAGCCGCCCTATATGCAGGCGGCGGGGATGAGCTGCGATTTCGTCGGTCATCCGGTCGTGGCCGAACCCCATGCCACCCCCGCCGAAGCGGCAGCATTCCGCGAGACCTATATGATTGGCGCCGATCAACCCTTGGTGCTGTGTCTGCCGGGGTCGCGCCGGGGCGAGGTTGCGCGCCTTGGCCCGCGCTTTGACGAGGCGCTGATGCGGTTGCGTGATCGCGAGCCGGGGCTGCGTGTGGTGCTGCCCACGGTGCATGGTGTGGCGGGGCTGGTGCGCGAGATGTCGGCGCGGTGGCCGGTCGCGCCGATCGTGGTCGAGGATATCGCCGACAAGCGCGCGGCCTTTGCCGCCGCCGATTTGGCGCTGGCGGCCAGCGGCACGGTCAGTCTGGAACTGGCAGCCAACCGCACGCCGATGGTGATTGCCTATGACGCCTCGTTTCTGACGTGGCATCTGATTTCACGGATGCTCAAGGTCGATACCGTGACGCTGGTCAATCTGGTGTCCGAACGCCGGGCGATCCCCGAGTTCTTGGGGCCGAACTGCCGCCCCGGGCCGATTGCCACCGCACTTTCGGGCTTGCTGGAGAATGACGCGTTGCGTGCGGCGCAGCTCGAGGCGATGGCGTTGACGATGCAGCGGCTGGGTGAGGGCGGCGAGGCCCCGGGCCTGCGCGCCGCGCGGTCGGTTCTGGCGGCGTTGGGGGGATGACATGATGCGGATGGCGCGTTCAATTCGGATGTTGGTGGGCCGGATCGGGGTTGTCGCCACCGTGGTGCTGACGGCGCCGGCAATGGCCAGCGATCCTGCAACCACCCTGGTGGGGGATGCGGTCGCGGGGCAGGCACGTTATGCCCGTGCCTGTGCGCGGTGTCACCGCGACCCGACCGAGATCTTGCAGCATATCAACTGGGTTCTGGCCGATAAAACCATCGAGTCGCGCGAGGTCTGGTTGCGCGATTTTGTCACCAATCACCACAATCCCGGTGCCGAGGCGACGGTCAATATTGCGGCCTATCTGGCCGGGATTTCAGGCAGTTAAAGCGGGGCCAGCGTGACCCCGGCGCCTTGCAGGGCCGCGCGCAACGCGCGTGCCATCACCAGCGCCTCGGGCGTGTCACCATGCAGACAGACCGTGTCGATCCGTGCCGCTATCTGGTGCCCCGAGCGCGCGATGATCGCCCCTGCGTGCAGCATTTCCAGAATGCGCGCGGCGGCGACGGCCGGGTCGTGCAGCACCGCGCCCGGCCGCGCCCGGTCCACCAGCGTGGCGTCGTCATTATAGGCGCGATCGGCGAAAATTTCGCCCGCCCAGGGGCCGCCGATATCGCGGGCGGCCTGTTCCTGCGCGGTCGCGGCCAGCACCATCAAGACCAGATCTGGGGCCACCGCCCGCGCGGCCCGGTAACAGGCCCGCGCCAGATCGGCATCTTCCGAGGCCATGTTCGCCAGCGCCCCGTGCAACTTGAAATGCCGCAGCGTCAGGCCTTGCGTCTGGGCCACCGCCAGCGCCGCGCCGGTCTGATAGGCGATCAGGGCGGTCAGATCGGCAAGGCCCAGATCCTGGCGGGTGCGGCCGAAATGGGCGCGATCCTCAAAACCCGGATGCGCGCCGATGCCGACACCCGCGCGCGCGGCCTGCGCCATCGACTGCGCCATCAGCACCGGCCCGCCCGCATGTATCCCGCAACAGATATTGGCCGAGGTGATGACCCCCATCAGGGCGGCATCGTCGCCGCAGCCCTCGCCCAGATCGGCATTCAGATCAAGCTTCATGGCGTGGTCTCCTCGGTCTCGTCGCCGCGCACCGCGCCGCTGATCAACTGATACCCCAGCAGGTCTGGGATGTCATGCGGGCTGCGGATCCGGGGCCGGGCCTGTGCGCACAACGGGGGGAGCCACGCCGTTTCGGGGGGGGATGCGGCCTCTGCCTCGGCCAATGTGACAGGGGCAAAGCGCAGCACGGTGCCCGGCGCGGCCTGCGCGACAATCCCGTGATCCGCGGGGATCACCGTGCCGATCCGGGGATAGCCGCCGACCGTCTGACATTCGCACAGCAACACCACC
>JAQTYE010000096.1 GCA_028749255.1 Paracoccaceae bacterium
CCGTGGCCGCGCCATTTCTGGCCGCCTGGACGCGGGGCGAAACGCAGTTCCAACTCGGCCCCATCGCCGTGGATATTGTGATCGGCGACGCGCGCGAAACCCTGCCCCGCTGGGACGGATGCGCCGATGCCTGGTATCTGGACGGATTTTCCCCCGCCAAGAACCCCGAACTCTGGGGCGCAGATCTGATGGCCGCGGTGGGCACCCATACGGCACCGGGCGGCACCTTCGCCACCTATACCGCCGCGGGCTTCGTGCGGCGCAATCTGGCGGCGGCGGGGTTTGCGGTGACCCGCGCCCCAGGCCATGGCCACAAACGCCATATGAGCCGCGGGGTCAGGGCATGAGAACGCAAGATCTGCGCGCGGGCATCGTGATGATGGTCGTGACCACGATCATCTTCGCGCTGCAAGACGGCATCTCGCGGCACCTGGCGGCACAATACAACACCTATATGGTGGTGATGGTGCGCTATTGGTTCTTTGCGCTGTTCGTGATTGCCATGGTGATGCGCCAGCGCGGCGGGATGGCGCGGGCCTTGCGCGCCCATCATCCCTGGCTGCAAAGCCTGCGCGCGCTGCTGCTGGTGGCCGAGATCTATGTGATGATCTTTGCCTTCGTGCATCTGGGCCTGATCGACACACATGCCGTCTTCATCTGCTATCCGCTGCTGGTCGCGGCCCTGTCCGGCCCGATCCTGGGCGAGCGGGTGGGCTGGCGCCGCTGGGTCGCGATCGGCATCGGCTTTCTGGGGGTTCTGGTCATCTTGCAGCCGGGCGGCGGCATGTTCACCCTGACCGCCGCAATCCCGCTGGCGGCGGCGGCGATGTTTGCGATCTACGGCCTGCTGACCCGATATGTCGCACGGCAGGACGCGGGCGAGGTTTCGTTCTTCTGGACCGGCATCGTCGGTGCGATCTTTGCGACCCTCGTCGGCATGTGGTTCTGGCAACCGATGAGCGCGCCGGACTGGGGCTGGATGGCACTGCTGTGCCTGACCGCCGTCGCGGGCCACGGCCTGCTGATCCGCGCCTATGAGGTGGCCGAGGCCTCGGCCCTGCAGCCCTTTGCCTATCTGCAACTGGTCTGGGGCGCCGCCCTGGGGATGAGCGTGTTTGGCGACACACTGCGCCCGAACGTGGTGGCGGGCGCCGCGATTGTCGCCTCGGCCGGGCTGTTCACCCTGTGGCGGGCCCGCAAGGCCGCCGCCTAGCGTCCACGCAATTCATCGGTGAACCGCACCGCAGGCAGACCCAGACGTGCGCGATACACCGGCAGGCTTTCGGACACCCGCATCACATAGTTGCGGGTTTCGGAAAACGGGATCATCTCGATCCAGTCCACCACATCGACCGAGGGCACGCGCGGATCGCCCCGCTCTGCCATCCAGGCGCGCGGACGCCCCGGCCCCGCGTTATAGCCCGCCGCGACCAGCACCGGCGAGGCGCCGAATTCATCGCGCAGCGTGCCCAGATAGGCGCTGCCCAGCTGCATGTTATAGGTCGGGTCCGAAGTCAGCCGCGCGAGGTCATAGGGCAGGCCGGTTTTCGTGGCCATCATCTTGGCGGTGCCCGGCATCAGCTGCATCAACCCGCGCGCGCCCACATGGCTGATCACCACCGGGTCGAATTCGCTTTCCCGCCGCGCGATCGACAGCGCCAGTTCTTCGGGGACGCCCAGATCGTGGGTGGTCAGTTCGGGGATCGGATAATAGGCGGTGACCAGCACATCGCCATTGCCCGCCGCGCGTTTGCCAAGGCTCAGCGCCAGATGCGCATCGCCCCACTCCAGTGCCAGCCGCGCCAGCGGCGCGATCTGATCGGCGGGCAGGCTTTCTTCCAGATGCAGCAGGAAGCGCCCGGCCAACGCATCCTGACCCGCGTCATGCAGCAGCTGCGCCGCCTGAAACACCGAATGGCGGGTGAAAGGCGCGCCCTTCCAATCGGGCAGCGGTTTGGGCGTGGCAAAGGCCGGATCGGGCGGCAGGTCCGCACGTTCTGCCGACAACAGCCCGTAAAACGCCGTCTGGAACCGCGCGCCTTCGGCATAGGCGGCGCGCGCCTCGGCCGTTTTGCCCATCACCTCCAGTGCGCGCCCTTGCCAATAGGCCGCGCGCGAGGTGCTGATCGGGCTTTGCACGGCGGCCCCCAACGCCTTGAAATGGCGCAGCGCGGTGGGCGCATCGCCCAGTTTCAGCGCGGCATAGCCCGCGATCCATTCCAGATCAGCATAGTCCCCCCCCTGCGCGGCCAACCGATGCCGCGCCGCCAGTTTATAGGCCAGCTGTGGGTTGTCATCACGCAGGAACCAGCGCGCCAGATTGGCCCGCAGCCCGGCCCAAAGTGCGGGATCGCCAAGGTTTTCAGCGGTATCCGAGCGTTCCAGCATGATTTCGGCGGCGCCTGCCTCCAGATCGTTGCGCCAGCGCCAGGTCGCGCGGTCCAGCGCCAGCCCGGCAGACCCCAGCATCCGCTCGGGCACCGCCTGCAACAGCGCATCAACCCCGGTCTCGCGGCCCTGCAAGGCAATCCGCGCCGCCGCAACCGCCCGCGTTCCCGGGGTCACCAGATCCAGCATCACACGCGCCTGATCCAGCGCGCCGCGATCCAGCATCGCCTGCATCCGCCCGCCATGATGCGGGCCGATCAGATCGCCATGGCGAGCGCGAAACGCCGCGTGCTCCTCGGGACTGAGCTTGAGCCCGCGCCAAGCGGTCTGCGCCACTGATGCCGCCTCAGCCTCACGCCCCTGCGCCTGCAGCGCCGCAATCAGGGCCAGCGCACCAGCGCCGGTTTGCGGCGCGGCTTTACCGAAATAGGCCACGATCTGCGCGGGGGCCACGCCTTCCAGCGCCGCCTCGCCCTTACGACGCAACAACTCCATTCCCGGCCAATCGGCGCGGCGGGTGGCAAAATCAGCGTAATCGGCGAAAGTCCCGTCGCCGGCGCGCAGCCGGTGCCATTGCACGATATCGAAGGCCAGCGGCCCGGCCAGACGCGCCTGCGCTTCGGCCCCGGCCCAATCCTGACGGTTCACTGCCTGCATCGCGGCGGCCAGCGCGGGCGCGTCATCGGCGCGCGCACCAAGCGGCGCAAGAGAAAGACAGGCGACCAGAAGGGCCGCATGGGTCAGGGTTCGGATCATTGCTCTGCTCGCTGTTTTCCCCTTCCTGCCCGCTTGCGCCCCCCGGTGCAATTCACAAGTTGGCAAGCGCGCGCGGGCGTCTTATGTTCCGCGCGATTTCAACGGGCGAATCCGTCCAATTCACAAGGAGCGTGTCATGTTCAAAGGGTCCATCCCTGCCCTCATCACGCCGTTCAAGAACGGCGAGCTGGATCTGGACGCGCTCAAGAAGCTGGTCGAATGGCATGTGGCGCAAGGCAGCCATGGTCTGGTTCCGGTGGGCACCACCGGCGAAAGCCCGACGCTGAGCCATGAAGAGCATATGCTGGTGATCACCGAGGTCGTCAAAGCCGCCGCAGGCCGGATTCCCGTGATTGCGGGCGCGGGCTCTAACAGCACGCGCGAAGGGGTGCGCCTGATCCAGCACGCCGCGAAAACCGGCGCCAATGCGGCACTGGTGGTGACGCCTTATTACAACAAACCCACGCAACGCGGGATGGTCGCGCATTATACCGCGCTGCATGATGCCTGCGATTTGCCGATCATCATCTACAACATCCCCGGTCGTTCGGTCGTCGATATGTCGCCCGAGACGATGGGCGAACTGGCGAAACTGCCGCGCGTCATCGGGGTCAAGGATGCCACCGGCAAGATCGAGCGCGTCTCGATGCAGCGCGCCAGCTGCGGGGCTGATTTCATTCAGCTGTCGGGCGAAGACGCCACCGCACTTGGCTTCAACGCGCATGGTGGCGTGGGCTGCATCTCGGTCACCGCGAACGTGGCGCCGAAACTCTGCGCCGAGTTCCAGCAGGCCACGCTGCGCGGCGATTATGCCACCGCGCTGGCCTATCAGGACAAGCTGATGCCGCTGCATACGGCGATTTTTGTCGAGCCGGGCGTGGCGGGCGCGAAATACGCGCTGTCGAAACTGGGCATGTGCGCGCCCGAGGTTCGCCTGCCGCTGACCGAATTGCTGGACGAGACCAAGGCACAGATCGACGCCGCGATGGCCCATGCCGGGTTGATCTGAGGCCTGAAACCGCAATTGAGACCGATGCGGGGGGCTTTGCCCCCCGCTTTGCTTTGCAGCAAAGCTCCCCCCAGGATATTTCGGCCAAAGTGAAAGACCGGCTTTCATCTTGGCCAAAATATCCCACGGGGGTCCGGGGGTGTGAAACCCCCGGCACCTTCACCGCACGGCGTTTCAGACGTTGTGCAGATACAGCTCGTAATCCACATCCGCGATCCAGCGCGCAACACGGTCATATTCCGCCGCCTTGATCGCGGTGAAGGTGCGGTGCATGTCGGCGCCCAAGGCATCGCGCAGGAACGCCGAGGCTTTGGCCGCAGCAATCGCCTCGCGCCAGTCGCCCGGGATCGGCAGATCGTCTGCACCGCCCTCATAGCCATTGCCGGTGGTTTCCGGGCCAGGGTCGATGCGATGTTTCAACCCGTGGCGGATGGCCGCCAACACGGTCGCCGCCACCAGATAGGGGTTGGCATCAACGCCCGAGGGACGATGTTCAACCCGCCGCGCGGCCAGCGGTCCGGCCGGGATACGCAGCGCGACCGAGCGGTTGTTCACCCCCCAGCTGGGGCTGACCGGCGCGTAGGATTGGTTGGCAAAGCGGCGCCAGCTGTTGGCATGCGGCGCGAATACCAGCATCGATTCGCCCATCGTCGCGCGCAAGCCGCCGATGGCGTGCTTGATCGTATCGGTCCAGTCGCCCTCGACCGCCTCGGCAAACACATTGCGGCCCTGTGCATCCTGCAGCGAGACGTGGAAATGCATGCCGGAGCCTGCGTATTTCTCGACCGGTTTGGCCATGAAACAGGCCACCACGCCATGGCGACGCGCCTGCATCCGCACGATGCGTTTCAGCCGCACCAGGTCGTCGGCGGCCTGCATCACATCGGTGCGGTAATCGAGCGTGAGTTCGTATTGCCCCGGCGCATATTCCGAGATCACCGTTTCCGCGCGAATATCCATCGCCTCGGCAGCGCGGTAGATGTCGGAAAACAGCGGCTCCATCCCGTGCAGGTGATCGACCGAATAGACCTCGGTCCACTCGCTGCGCCGCCCGTCCAGAATAGCCGCCGCCGGGCGCACGCCTTGGCTGCGGTCGGGATCGAGCAGGAAGAATTCCAGTTCGAACGCGCCCGCCGGGAACAGACCCTCGGCAGCCATCGCATCGACCTGGCGTTTCAGCGCATGGCGCGGGTCCGAGGTCATCTCGGCGCCCTCCAGATGGAACATCGACATCAGCACTTCGCCGCGCGGCGGGTTGGTGCCATGCAACGGCTTGAGCGTACCCGGGATCGGCCAGGCGCGCAGATCGCCATCGCCCTGATCCCAGATCAGCCCGGTTTCATGCACGTCTTCGCCGACGATATCGAGGCCAAGAATGGAAATCGGCAGGTGGCGGCCGTTCTTGTACAGCCCCGGCAGTTCGTGGCGGCGGATGATCTTGCCGCGGCCGATGCCATTGGCATCGTGCAGCACGATGTCAAACGCCTCGATTTCGGGATGGGCGGCGAGGAAGGTTTCAGCTTCGGACAGGGTCGATCCGGTAGGGGAGTTGGTCATCTCAGGTCTCGAACAAATGGCCCAGCACATCGGCGAACGCGGCGACCAGACGGTCGATCTGGCGGGTCGAGGTGGTGGGGGAAATCAACATCATATTGTGGAAAGGGGCGATCAGGCAGCCGCGGTTGAGCAGCGCCTGATGAATCGCAGCTTCCAGCGCGGGGTGGTGTGCGGTTTCGGCCTGCGTGCCGTTTTCCAACGGGCCGGGGGCACAGATGAATTCCACCCGCGCGCCGACGCGCACCACATGCCAAGGTGCCGCGAACCGGGCGACCTGCTTGCTCAGACCCGCGCACAGTCGCGCGGCGCCCGCCTCCATCCGGGCATAATTTTCGGGCGTCATCACCTGCGACAGGGTTGCCACAAGGCAGGCGAATTGCATCGGATTGGCGCTGAGCGTGGTGCCCATGCCACTGTGGCCTGCCGGACGTGCGGCGTCATAGGCCGCAAAGCGCGTGGCGACATCCTCGGTCATCCCCCAGACGGCGGTGGGCAACCCGCCCGCCACGCATTTACCGACAACGAACATGTCGGGCGTCAGCCCATGCACCCGGGTATAGCCACCAAGGCCCGAGCTGATCGTGTGGGTTTCGTCGATGATCAGCAGCGCGCCATAGCGCGTGGCCAGATCGCGCAGGCCCGCATGAAAGCCCTGACCGGGCAGCACCATGCAGGAATTGGTCATCACCGGCTCGGTCAGGATCGCAGCCACATCACCTGCGGCCAGCGCCGCCTCGACCGAGGCCAGATCGTTGAACTCGGCCACCACGGCGGTCTGCGTCAGATCGGCCACCTGCCCCACCAGCCCGGGGCGCGCCTCGGTCCCGGCGGGGCCCAGCCGCACCATCGTGTCATCGAGCGTCCCGTGATAGCAGCCGTTGAACACCAGCACCTTGGCGCGCCCGGTCACCGCGCGCGCCACCCGCAGGGCAAAGCGGTTGGCATCGGTGGCGGTGGTCGCGATCTGCCAGCGCATCGGGCCGAACCGGTCCGACAGCAGTTGCCCGGCCTCCAGCGCGGCCTCGGTCGGCAGCATATAGGTCAGCCCGCGGCCAGCCTGTGCGCGGATCGCGCGCGCCACCGGCGCCGGGGAATGGCCGAACATGCTGCCGGTATCGCCCAGACAGAAATCGTCGATCCGATGGCCGTCGATGTCGTGGATCACCGCACCTTTTGCCCGCGCCACCAGCATCGGGAACGGTTGCGGCCAGTCGCGCATCCAATGCATCGGCACACCGCCCAGATAGCGATGCCCCCCCGTCGCCAAGGCCGCCTGCGTGCGCGGACGGGCCTGCGCATAGTGCGCGGCCTCTTGCGCGGCCAGCGCCGCGATCCTCGCGGCGGGAACGCCGCCGATCCGATCAGTCATTGGGAACACTCCGGGTCAAATCGGCGCCACAGAACCACGCGACCTGTGCGTCGTCAACTCGGGTGGCCTGTCAGGCCACCTTTACGCGGCTCAGCTGCGGTCCGCTTCAGAGCCGCCCTCTTCCGCCGCCACCCGCGCTGCGGCCTGCGCGGCTTCACGGGCCGCTTCTTTGTCTGCCTCTTCGACCTCCAGCAGTTCCAGCGCCGAAGTATCCGCCGCAGGCGTATAAATCGCCCAATCCCCTGCGCCTTCGGGCGGGGGCAGGCGATCCGCACGCCAGTCGCGCAGGATATTCGCCTTGGCGATGAAATGCGCGGTGATCGGCGCGGTCAGGAACAAAAACAGCGTGATCATCAACTCGTGCAGGCTCAGGTTGCCCTTGAACGCCGCGAAATAGACCATTGAGCCGATCAGCACCGCCCCCACGCCCAGCGTTGCGGCCTTGGTCGGCGCATGCAGTCGCGTCATCGGATCGGGCAGCTTGACCAGACCGAAGCTGCCAACCAGCCCGAAGAAGCCGCCGATGACCAGAAGCGCCGCGATCACGATTTCCCAGAACAGTTCCATCACATCCTCACTCGATAATATCGCCGCGCAGCACGAATTTGGCATAGGCCACGGTGGCGACAAAACCAGTCATGGCATAGAGGATTGACGCCTCGAAGAAGATCGCGGTGCCTTCCCAGATGCCAAACAGCACCAGAAGCGCGATCGCGTTGATCGCCATCGTGTCCAGCGCCAGAATCCGGTCGGTAACCCCCGGCCCGATCACGATGCGATACAGGTTGAACAAAAGCGCCACGGCATAGCAGGCGATGGCGAACATCAACGCATAGGTGATCATTCGAAAATCTCCTTCAGGCGGCGCTCATAGCGTTCCTTGATCTCGTCACGCACCCCGTCAGGGTCAGGCGCATGCAGGCAATGCACCAGCAGACTATGGCCATCGGCGGCCAGTTCCGCGGTCAGCGTGCCCGGCGTCATTGTGATCGTGCCCGCCAGCACGGTGATCGCCTCGGGTTCGTGCAGATCCAGCGGCACCGTGACCCAAGCCGGTTCCAGCTTGTCATTGGGCACGAACAACACGATCCGCGCCACCGTGATGTTGGATTTCAGAATGTCCCACAGCACGATCAGCGCATATTCCACGATCATCGGGAAATTGCGAATCCGGGGGCGTTCGGGCCAGTAGGGCGCGGTGATCCAGGGAATCAACAAACCCATCAGCAGCCCAAAGACCAGCGAATTGAGGGTATAGGCATTGGCCAGCAGCAGCCAGACCACCGTCAACAACAGCGTCAGATGCGGGTGGGGAAGCAGTTTTTTCAGCATCACATCCTCCCTCAATGCCCGGTTTCGGGTTCGGCGGCGTGGTCCGCATCGGCATCGGCCGCGGCGCCATGTGCGCCCTCATGCCCCGAGGTCGCCGACCAGGCGCGGTCATAGGCACCGTCCATCACGGCCCCGATATAGGCCTGCGGCGTATAGATCTGCGCCGCGGTGGCGCGCAGCCAGTCGGTCGCGGGCCCGGCCAACACGGTCAGCGCCACCAGTCCGGCCAGCAACCCGCCCGCCGCCGTAAACGCCAACCCCGGCGAGGACGCATCACGCGACGCTTCGGGCGGGACGCCCTCGGCGGCGTGAGCCTTCCAGAACACCATCGACCCGGCGCGCCCGAAGCCCACAATCGCGATCAGCGAGGTGACCAGGATCGTGCCCCAGATCAGCCAGTTGCCGCGCGTCGCATCCAGGATCATCAGCTTGCCCAGAAACCCGGACAAGGGCGGCATCCCCGCCATCGCAATCGCACCGGCAAAGAACATCCCCGCCAGCAGACCCGCATTCTTGATCGGTCGCACCGGCACCAGCCGCAGCCCGGCGGCCCCGCGCCGTTCGCGCACCAGATCGACGATCAGGAACAACGCCGCCGCCGCCAGCGTGGAATGCACCATGTAATACAACCCGGCCGCCGCAGCGTTCTGATCGAACTGGCTGAAGGCCAGCATCATCGTCCCGACCGAGCCGATCACCGAATAGGCCACCGTGCGGCCCATGTCGCGCGCGCCCAGAACGCCCACCATGCCAATCACCAGACTGACCAGCGCGGCGGGCATCAGCACCTCTTGCGCCAGAAAACCGATGGTGCCGCCCGCCGGAAACACCAGCGTATAGACGCGGATGATCGCGTAAACGCCGACCTTGGTCATGATCGCAAACAGCGCGGCCACCGGCCCCGGCGCATTGGTATAGGTTGCGGGCAGCCAGAACTGGAACGGCACCAGCGCCGCCTTGACCGCGAACACCAGCATCAGCAGCACGGCCCCCACGCGCAGCAGGCCGGTCTCGCTGGCGGGCATCTGCGCCACCTTTTGCGCCAGATCGGCCATGTTCAGCGTGCCGGTCACCGAATAGATCGTGCCCAGTGCGAACAAAAACAGGGTCGAGCCCGCAAGGTTATAGACCACATATTGCACGCCCGCCTTCAGCCGCGCCTCGCCGCCCGCATGGATCATCAGGCCATAGGACGCGATCAGCAGCACCTCGAAGAACACGAACAGGTTGAACGCATCGCCGGTCAGGAAGGCGCCGTTGATGCCCATCATCTGGAACTGCATCAGCGAATGGAAATGCCAGCCGCGTTTATCCCAGCCCGAACCGATGGCATACAAGACCACCGCCAGTCCCAGCGCCGAGGTCAGCACCAGCATCAGCGCCGACAGCCGGTCCAGCACCAGCACGATGCCAAAGGGCGCCTCCCAGTTGCCCAGACGATACACTTCGGGCGGGTTGAGGCTGGCTGAAGCCGCCAGTGTCAGCGCCAGTGCCAGCAGCGCGACCATGCCCGCCACCGAAAACACCCGCTGCGTGCGCAGATCGAAGCGCATCCACAACACGATCAGCGGCGCGAGGAAGGCCGGCAGAACAACCGGCGCGATGATCCAATGGCCCATCACTTCGTCTTCTCCTCATCGCCCAGATCAATGCGGTCGTTGCCCGCCTCGATGAAGGCCCCCAACGACAGCATCACCACCACCGCCGTCATCCCGAATGAAATCACGATCGCCGTCAGCACCAGCGCCTGCGGCATCGGATCGGTGTAGCCCGGGGTATTGACCCCGGCATGTTCCAGGATCGGCGGCATGTTCACCGCCAGTCGCCCGGTGGCGAACAGAAAGATGTTCACCGCATAGGACAGCATCGCCATGCCCAGAACGACCGGGAAGGTGCGCAACCGCAAGATCAGATAGATCCCTGCGGCGGTCATGATGCCGATGGCGCTTGCAACCAGGGCTTCCATTATTGTTTCTCTCCCTTGGCGGCGCGTGCGCTCAGCCAGCGTTGCGGCAATGGCGCGCCCGCCGGATAGGCCGCAGCCCCGGCCGCAGCCAGATCGCGCGCGGCGGGTTTTTCGGCGACGATATGCGCACCCTCTTCATCTTCCAGCGCGGCGGCCCGGCGGGCCAGACGGCTAAGCCCACCCAGCGACAGCATGACCGATCCGACAACGCCCAGGAACACGCCGAGGTCGAAGCCCGCCGCCGTGGCCAGTTCGAACGGCTCCAGCCCCGGCAGTTTCACATAGCCGAAATCCGAGGTCAGGAAGGGCATGCCGTTGAACCAGGCCCCGGCCCCGGTGATCCCGGCGGCCAGCACCCCCGCGCCAATCAGCACGTGGTAGTAAACCTTCTGCCGTGCCTGCGTCCAGGCAAAGCCCGAGGCCATGTATTGCATCACCAGCGCAATCGACACGACCAGCCCGGCAATGAACCCACCCCCCGGCAGGTTGTGCCCGCGCAAGAAGATGAACACGCCCACCAGCAGCGCAATCGGCAAGATCACCCGCGAGGCAATCAGCAGCATCAGCGGGTGTTTATCGCCGCCGCGCACCATATCCGGGCGCCACGCGATCAGCTTGCGCGAGGCGGTGCCCGACAGCAGCGCTTCGGTCAGCGCAAAGATCACCAGCGCGGCAATCCCCAGCACGGTGATCTCACCGTAAGTATCATAGCCCCGGAAATCGACCAGAATGACGTTCACGACATTCGTGCCGCCGCCCAGCTCATAGGACTTGGCCAAATGATACGCGGCCATCGTGTCAAAGGCGAAATCGCGCATCATCAGTGCATAGATCAGGCCGCCAACCGCCAAACCGCCCGCAATCGCCAGCGCGGCATCGCCGCTGAGTTTCAGCTTGCTGGATTCCAGCGCGGTGGTTTTCGGCAGGAAATTCAGCGCCAGCAGCATCAGCACCGCCGTCACCACCTCGACCGAGATCTGGGTCAGCGCCAGATCGGGGGCCGACAGATAGATGAAGCAGATCGACACGATCAGCCCGACGATCGAAATCAGCACCAGTGCCAGCAGACGGTTGTGATGGAACGCCACCACACACAGTGTCGCGGTCACCAGCATCACCCAACCAACTGCGGCAACCGGCGTCACCGGCAGCATCGCGCGGGTGATCGGGCCTTGGGTGCCACCGCTCCACGCCCACAGCCCCGCAGCAATCGAGGCCAGCGTGAACAGCATCAGATAGCGCGCCATCGAACCGTTGTGCAGCGCTGCGGTGAAGCGGCTGGACAAGGTGGCGATGCCCTCAACGATCCAGTCGTAGATCACTTTCGCCTCGGGGCGCGGCATGTTTTCCCACAAAACTTTCAGCGGCTTGAACACGAACAGCAGGGCGACACCCCCCAGCACCGCAATCCCCGACATGATCAGTGCAGGCGTCAGACCGTGCCAATGCTTAATCAGGTGCATATGCAGATCGCCGCCCACGACCGCATTGGCCGCCATCTGCACATAAGGCCCCGCAAAGGTCATGGGCATCACACCGATCAGCACCACCAGCGTAGCCAGAAACGCGGGGCTGGCCCACATGCCGATGCCCGGATCATGCGGGGTGGTCGGGTAGTCGTCGCGCACCGGACCAAAGAAGCCATGCGCGATGAAGCGGAACGAATAGGCCGCCGAAAACAACGCCGCCAGCGTCGCCACCACCGGCACGAGCCAGGTCGTCTCGGCCCAGACGGTATGCGCGGCCTCTTCCAGCATCAGCTCTTTGGACAGGAAGCCGTTGAACAGCGGAATCCCCGCCATCGACAGCGCCGCCACCGTCGCAATCGTCGCAGTGATCGGCATCAGGTGGCGCAGCCCCCCCAGCCGCTTCAGATCGCGGGTATGGGCCTCGTGATCGACGATCCCCGCACTCATGAACAGCGCGGCCTTGAAGGTCGCGTGGTTGATGATGTGAAACACCGCCGCCACCGCCGCGGTTTTCGTGCCCAGCCCCAGCAGGAAGGTGATCAGCCCCAGATGCGAGACCGTCGAAAAGGCCAGCAGCGCCTTCATGTCATCTTTGAAAATCGCGATCTTGGCGCCGATCAGCATGGTGATCAGCCCGGTCGTGGCAACGATATAGAACCACTCGGGCGTGCCCGACAACACCGGCCACAGCCGCGCCATCAGGAACAGCCCGGCCTTAACCATCGTCGCCGAATGCAGATAGGCCGACACCGGCGTCGGCGCGGCCATCGCATGCGGCAGCCAGAAGTGGAACGGGAACTGCGCCGATTTGGTGAACGCCCCGCCCAAAATCAGGATCAGCGCGGGCAGATACATGTCCGACGCCTGGATCGCCTCGCGGTGTTTCAGGATTTCCGAAATATCATAGCTGCCCGCGATATTGCCCAGGATCAACATCCCCGCAATCATTGACAACCCACCGAGGCCCGTCACCGTCAGCGCCATGCGCGCCCCCTGACGACCTTCGGGCAGATGTTTCCAGAACCCGATCAGCAGGAACGAGCTGAGTGAGGTCAATTCCCAGAACACCAACAAAAGCAGGATGTTGTCGGACAGGACGATGCCGACCATCGCGCCCTGGAACAGCAGCAGATAGGTATAGAACTGCCCCGCCGGATCGGATTTTGTCAGATAGTAGCGGGCGTATAGAATGATCAGAATGCCGATGCCCAGGATCAGCGTCGCAAACAGCATTCCCAGCCCGTCGATCATGAAATTCACGTTCAGGCCCAGCCAGGGCAGCCACTCGATCCGGGTGGTGATAACCTCGCCGCGCAGCACCGCGGGCAGATGCAGCAGCAGCCCCAGCAGCGCCAACCCCGAGGTCAGCGCCGCCGCCGCCGCCGCATGGGTGCGCCCGGTACGGATCAACAGCGCGGGCAGGAATGCTCCGAGGAAGGGCAAGGCGGCGATGAGGGCAGGCGACATCGGTCTTTGGTCCGTTCTTTGGCGGGCCTTTGGAAGCGCAGACAGCTTGGCAGGGACACCGAAGATGCGCGCCGGGCCTGTGGCACAAGGGGTTACCGCAAGGGTTTACCTTAAGTGCGAAAGCGACCCCCAACTGTCAAGCGGAACCGGGCAAAGTTTTCCATGTCTGGCGCAAACAGAAGGTAAAACCGGCGCGACTCACCCCATCAGCGCAGGGCGATGCGGGGCTGCGGCGGCATATCGCCCCACCGCACCCACTGCAAAATTGCGCGACAAACCCCTTCGCAGCCGCAGAATGCGCAATAATCCGCAACTTCGGCGCGGCAGCTCGGCAACATTGCGCGGATTGCATCCTCGTCACGCGCCTTTGACGGTTTTGTAACACAATGCCACCTTGCAAGTTTTTCGGCTCTATGCGTAAGAAATCAGCGCATGGGCCGCCTTGGATCGGCCTTAAGAACTATCTGAGATCACTTGGAAAATATATGCCCGCGATGCGCCCTCTTACCCGTTCGGTCCTGACCCGCCGCCGCCTGCTTGCAGCGGTGCCTGCGGGCGCGTTTCTGGCCTGCAGCACGGCCCTGCCGCGGCTGGCCATGGCACAGGAAACCGCGGCCCCGGTAAGCCCCCCTGAAGCCGAACTTCCGCCCG
>JAQTYE010000097.1 GCA_028749255.1 Paracoccaceae bacterium
CGCGGCGCAGCTTGCCGCCATGGCCCAGCAGCGGCATCGCATGATCGAGCGAAATCGCCTGATCGAAATCGGTGCCGCCAAGGCGAATCCCATGGCTGGCCAGAATCTGCACCCGACCGCCATCGCTCCGGTAGACCGAAAAATCCGAGGTGCCGCCGCCGATATCGACGATCAGCCCGATCTGTCCGGGTTCGCCCAGGGCATGGGCGGCCAGCGCCGCGGCCTCGGGTTCGAAGCGAAAGTCCAGCTCGTCAAAGCCCGCAGCCGCATAACAGGCGCGCAGATCGGCCTCGGCGCGGGCATCGCGGGTGGCATCGTTGCTGTGAAAATGCACCGGGCGGCCCGACAGCGCGCGGGTGAACCGCAGCCCGGTCTGCGCCTCGGCGCGGGCCTTCAGTTCGGCCAGAAAGGCGGTGACAATTTCGGCCAGGGTGCGGCGCGCGCCACCAATCCGGCGCGGTTCATGGAAAAGCGCGGTGCCCAGCACGCTTTTGAGGGCACGCATATAACGGCCGTCTTCGCCGCCGATCAGGGCCTCGGCTGCCGCTGTGCCGATCCGCATCGCGCCACCATTGGCCGGAAAAAACACCGCCGTCGGCAAGGTCTCCTCCCCGGCTTCGATCCGCAGACGCCGGACCTGCCCATCGTGCAGCACGGCCGCGGCGGAATTCGAGGTGCCAAAATCAATGGCGAGCGTTGGGGCGGGCATCGGGGCCTCCTGCGGCGGGAAAGCGGGCTGGGTATCGGGATTTTCTCAATGCTGCAAGGGGCCAGAGGGGCAGGGCGCGCGGTATTTCACGCCGCGCACAGGCATCGGAATCATACAGTTTCTGACGCACAAACCATTTGTTTTACTTGGAAAATTGGCAGCGGCATGATGCCGCCCGCAGCCCCCGCCACAGCAATTTCCGACAAAAGCGAAACTTTTCTGACGTGGCCGCTTGACGCCGCCTGCGGCTCTGCGTAATACCCTCCCCACGCTCGGAGATGCGATCTGGGTGGTGGTGCTGCGGTTGTAGCTCAGTTGGTTAGAGTACCGGCCTGTCACGCCGGGGGTCGCGGGTTCGAGCCCCGTCAACCGCGCCACCACCAGATCGCCCGAGCGCAGATAATGCGCGGTTGTAGCTCAGTTGGTTAGAGTACCGGCCTGTCACGCCGGGGGTCGCGGGTTCGAGCCCCGTCAACCGCGCCATTTTCTCCCCTCCAAGATCAGAGGTCGCCATGTTCCGCTCCTTGCTTGACACCATCACGCTGGGGCAGGCGGCGCTTGTCGCGCTGACGCTGGGCCTGGCACCGTTCGTCCCCGAACCGCATATCTGGGAAAAGCTGAAGATGCTGGCGGCGGGCACGCTGAGCCGGCCGATCGACATCTTCGATCTGTGCTTTCATGCGCTGCCCTGGGCACTGCTGATCTACAAGATCATTGAATGGACGCGCACCCCCGGCTGACCCCGCAGGACGCTGGACCGCCCGGCGTCGGGCAGCTATATCAGGCCCTGAATAAAGGAGCCTGATGATGAAAGACCAGATCGACGCGAAAACCCTGATCGAAACGATGGGTGCCGCGGCGCGTGCCGCCGCAGCGGAGCTGGCTTTTGCACCAGCGTCGGCGAAAGAGGCCGCGCTGATGGCCGCCGCCGATGCGGTCTGGGCGCACCGGGTCGAGATTATGGCCGCCAATGGCGAAGATATGGCCTATGGCACCAACAAGGGGCTGAGCCCCGCGATGCTGGACCGGCTGGCGCTGGATGAAGGCCGGATCAAGGCGATTTGCGACGGTCTGCGGGCGGTTGCGGCGCAGGCCGATCCGGTCGGCCAGATCATCGCCGAATGGGACCGCCCCACTGGCCTGCATATCCAGCGCGTGCGCACGCCGCTTGGCGTGATCGGGGTGATTTATGAATCGCGCCCGAATGTCACCGCCGATGCCGGCGCGCTGTGCCTGAAGGCGGGCAATGCGGTGATCCTGCGGGGGGGCTCGGAAAGTTTCCATTCCTCGCGCGCGATCCACGCCTGCATGGTCGATGGTCTGCGCGCTGCCGGTCTGCCCGAGGCCGCGATCCAGTTGGTGCCGACGCGCGACCGGGCCGCCGTGGCCGAAATGCTGCGCGCGGTGGCCTTCATCGACGTGATCGTGCCGCGCGGGGGCAAGGGGCTGGTCGGGCTGGTGCAGGCCGAGGCCCGCGTGCCGGTCTTTGCCCATCTGGAAGGGATCTGCCACGTTTATGCCGATGGCGCGGCCGATCTGGACAAGGCCCGTGCCGTCGTACTGAACGCGAAAACCCGGCGCACCGGGATTTGCGGGGCGATGGAGTGCCTGCTGATCGACCGCGCGTTTTATGCGCAGCATGGGGCGGTGCTGGTCGAGGATCTGGTGAACGCCGGGGTCGAGGTCCGCACGACCGGCGATCTGCTGGCGGTGCCGGGCACGGTGCAGGCGGCGCCGGAGGATTTCGGGCGCGAATTCCTGGATATGATCTGTGCCGCGAAGATCGTTGATGGGGTGGATGGCGCGATTGCGCATATCCGCGCCTATGGTTCGAACCACACGGAATCGATCCTGACCGAGGATGACACCGCCGCCGCGCGGTTCTTCCAGCGGCTCGACAGTGCGATCTTGATGCGCAACGCCTCGACCCAGTTTGCCGATGGCGGGGAGTTTGGCATGGGCGCGGAAATCGGCATCGCCACCGGCAAGCTGCATGCGCGCGGGCCGGTGGGCGCCGAACAGCTGACCTCGTTCAAGTATCTGGTCACGGGTGATGGAACGTGTCGTAAATAAATCAAAGCCTTGCGCGACGTTCTTCGCGCAAGGCGATCACCCCGCCGGGGCCAGAACCGGGGCCAATAGCTGGTCGATCTCTGTGGGCAAATCGGCGGGTGTGGGGATTGTGTCGGTCAGCAGCCAAAACCACGCCAGCGCCGCGATCCGGGTTTCGCAGGCCGCAACGTCCAGTCCCGGCGCCAACTCGCCGCGTGCGGCAGCGCGGTCCAGCAACTGGCGGATATGGTGCCAGCGCGCCGCGCGCTGTGCCTTGAGCGCCTCCATCACGGCGGGTTCGGACTGCGCCTCGGCGATCAGATGGCGCAGCACCCGGCCTTCGGGCATCTCGCTCCAGTGCCGCAGCATCGCGCCGACATAGGCCACCAGATCGCCGTGCAAACTGCCCGTGTCGGGGGTGGGCAGGCTGTCTTTCGAGGCACTGTAAACCGCCAGCAACAGCCGCGCCCGACTGGGCCACCAGCGATAGAGCGTGGCCTTGCTGGCCCGCGCGCGTTTCGCCACCGCCTCCATCGTCAGTGCCTGAATGCCGCCCTCGGCCAGGATGTCCTGCGCGGCCGCCAGAACGGCAGTTTCGGTGGCGGGGTTGCGTTTGGCGCCAATCGAGGCACGGGATGGTTGGGTCACAGGGGCTCCGCTTGACATATGGGAACGCTGCGTTCATATATAGATACGCGGCGTTTCTATTTGCGCCAGATCCTCCTCAAGACGCATCTTTCCGAAGGTATCCCGATGACCCAACCGCTTCAAGCCCAAGCCGGATCTGCTGCGCAGGCAGCCCCCCGTGCGCCCTCTCGCCTGCGGATGTCCGCATTGGTGTTTTGCTTCATCTACCCGCTGGTGACCGGGCTTTTGTATCTGCTGCTACCGCTGATGCGCGGCGCGCCGCTGTATCAGACCACGCTGATCATCTGCCCGCTGGTGGTGCTGAGCATGGTTTTTGCAATCATGCCGCTGATCACCAAACGGCTGCGCCATCTGCTGTAATCAAAAGGTGATCGCCGCCCCCGTGTCGGTGATCTGCCACTGAACCTGGCGCCCTGCGTCCAGTGCGGCGCGGGGCAGCAGCGCGAATTGCACCTGCGCCGGGCTGACCCGCGCGCCTTTTCCATCCAGCCTGGCCCAGAGTTCAGGGTCAGGTTTGGTGCGCCTGGCCGCCGCCACGATCTGCCGGCTGCCCGCGGTTTCGGAAATCGCGACATCCCCCCCCCAGGGCAAGGCAGCCTCCAGACATAGCAGCGCCAGAAAGCACATCTTCACCATCTGGCGCGATTGATCGCCCTCGACGGCCCATGTGATCTTGAGCCGACCTGATTGCGAAACCTCCGCCATCATCGCCACCACCTCGGGCCGCCCGATCCGTTGATCGCGGGTGGCCTGACCAAACGCCACGCGGAAAAATTTTACCCGAGCATTGGCAGCAGCCACGGAATCCGCGATCAGCTGTAATTCCGGGCTCATCCCCGCGCCTGACATCGCCAGCAACTCGACCCCGTTGCCGATTGCGCCCAAAGGGCTGATAAGATCATGACAGAGTCGCGATCCGACAAGCGCCACCAGGTCGGCCTGGGTTTCAACGGTGTCTGTGGTCATGGATCGTTTCCGCAAATGAGGGCAGGATGAACGAATTTCTCGAACCCGGGATGCTGGTGCGCAACCCGCAGGCGCCCGACTGGGGCCTGGGGCAGGTGCAATCGCGCATCGCAGACAAGATCACGGTGAATTTCGAACATGCCGGTAAACAGGTAATGGACGGGCGCCGGGTGCAGCTGCATCTGGTTCTCCCTGATTAAGGTTTATGAAGGGTTAACACGCAAGGGGCGCGTGCCGCCAAGGTTACCACAGGCCCGGGCGGCTTCGGCTTGCATTGTAGGGCGGGCTTGGCCTAAAAACGCGCCAGACCATTGGGCAGGAACAAATGGCCTTAGAATCGGCGACTTACGAGATTCGTCTTGCGACAAGCGCGCGCGATCTGCGGGCCTCGCAGCGGTTGCGCTATGCGGTATTCGTCGAAGAACTGGGCGGCACCGGGCCTTTGGTCGATCACGAAAATCGGCTGGAAGCGGATGAATTCGACGCCGCTTATGACCATCTGATCATGGTTGATCCAACCTGCGACCCCGACAGTCTGGATCACGTGGTTGGCGCCTATCGTCTGCTGCGCTCGGATCGGGCAGAGGCGCTGGGGCGATATTATTGCGATGCGGAATATGACCTGAGCAAGCTGCGTGCCTCGGGGCGCAAGCTGTTGGAATTGGGACGATCCTGCGTGCATCCGGCGCATCGTGGCGGCGCTGCGATGCTGCTGTTATGGAATGCGCTGGCCGATTACGTTCTGGAACATGACATTGAAATCCTGTTCGGCGTGGCCTCGTTTCATGGCACCGATGCGCAGGCGTTGAAGATGCCGCTCAGCTGGCTGCATCACCACCATCTGGCGCCCGAGGCGCTGCGCGCCCGCGCGCTGGAGGCGCATTTCCAGCCGATGGACCTGGTCCCCGCCGCCGATCTGGATCGCCGCGCGGCGATGGCCGAGATGCCCAATCTGATCAAGGCCTATCTGCGGTTGGGCGGGTTTGTGGGCGAGGGGGCGTTCATCGACGCGCCGTTCAACACCACCGATGTGCTGCTGCTGATGGATACCAAACTGATGAGCGAAAAGCACCGCGAGTTCTATACCCGCCGTCAGGAGCCCCGCGCGTGAGCACCTGGGCGGGGCCGCCCGCACCTGCGCCGCGGCCGATCGGGCTGCGCGGCGGATTGCGCGCGCTGCGGCGCGGGCTGGTGCTGGGCACTGTAACTTATGGCGGGATGCTGGCTTTGCTGGCGGTGCGGCTGGTCGAGGCGCCGATCCATGGCAAAGCCCGCCCGTGGACGCCCCGGATCACCCGCGTCATCTGTCGCACGGCCTTTCCGGTGATGGGTATTCGCTACCGGGTCACCGGCCAGCCGATGCAACATTTCGGCGCGGTGGTGGCCAACCATGGGTCGTGGCTCGATATTTTTGCGCTCAACGCCTGCCAGCAGATCTATTTCGTGTCAAAATCCGAGGTCGCGCGCTGGCCCGGCATCGGCTGGCTGGCGCGCGCCACGGGCACGGTGTTCATCAAGCGCGACCCGCGCGAGGCCAAGGCGCAGCAACAGGTCTTTGAAGACCGGATCCGCGCCGGGCATCACCTGCTGTTCTTTCCCGAAGGCACCTCGACCGATGCGCGCCGGGTGCTGCCGTTCAAGACCACGCTGTTTGCCGCGTTCTACAGCCACGGGCTGGACAAGGTGATGCAGATCCAGCCGGTGACGGTGGTCTACCGCGCGCCCGAGGGCGAAGATCCGCGGTTTTACGGCTGGTGGGGCGATATGAGCTTTGGCCCGCATTTGCTGAAAGTTCTGGCCGCGCCGCGGCAGGGCTCGGTCGAGATCGTGTTTCACGATCCACAAGATGTCGCCGCGTTCGCCTCGCGCAAGGCGCTGGCCGCCGCCTGCGAGGCGCAGGTGCGCGCGGGTCTGCCCTTCGTCGATTAACTTCCGCGATAGTGGCGCAGAACGAACAGCCGGATCGCCGTGGCAAGGCCCATCTCGACGCCGCGACTTGCATCAATTTCGCCCGCCAATGCGTTGATACCCATATCTTTTTGGGCTGCAATGTCGCGGAATGCCGCCCAAAATTCAGGCTCCAGAGAGACCGAGGTGCGATGCCCGCCGAGCGTCAGCGAGTGCTTTTCCGGGCGGCTCATTGCGGGGGGGCATCCTCGCGGCGATGCGCGTCCAGCGTGATGCGCGCTTTCTCGGCCTGCACCTCTTCCAGTTGACGCTGCGCTTTGGACCGCCCGAATTTCGCGGCATTGGCATCGCCCGCCGCGCGCTTTTCGGCGCGGGCCTTGTCCTTGCGGAAGCGGGTCAGGTTGGTGACGTTCGACATAACCCCATTGTGCCACCGTTGGAGCGGGCGGAAAAGGGGGCGCTGCCCCCCGACCCCCAGGATATTTCAGATCAAGATGAAAGTGGTTTCATCTTGGAGAAAATATCCCCGCCGGAGGCAAAAAGGCGCCCCGAAGGGCGCCTTGCATGGTTTTGGACTGTGCTGCGATCAGCCTTTGGGCGAGATCATATCCTCGGGGCGCACCACGCGGTCGAAGGTTTCCGCATCGACATAGCCCAGGGCAATTGCCTCTTCCTTCAGGGTCGTGCCGTTCTTATGCGCGGTTTTCGCAACCTTCGTCGCCGCGTCATAGCCGATGGTCGGCGCCAGTGCGGTGACCAGCATCAGCGATTCCTTCATCAGCTTGTCGATGCGCGCGACATTGGCTTGGGTGCCCACCACCATGTTGTCGGTGAACGCGCTGGCCGAGTCGCCCAGAAGTTGCATCGACTGCAGCACGTTGTAGGACATCATCGGATTATAGACGTTCAGTTCGAAATGGCCCTGGCTGCCGGCAAAGCCCACCGCCGCATCGTTGCCCATCACATGCGCGCAGACCATGGTCAGCGCTTCGGCCTGGGTCGGGTTGACCTTGCCCGGCATGATCGACGATCCCGGCTCGTTTTCCGGCAAGATCAGCTCGCCCAGACCCGAACGCGGGCCCGAACCCAGCAGGCGCAGGTCGTTGGCGATCTTGAACAGCGACGCCGCCACGGTTTTCAGCGCGCCCGAGAACATCACCATCGCGTCATGCGCGGCCAGTGCTTCGAACTTGTTCGGTGCAGTGACGAAGGGCAGGCCGGTGATTTCGGCGATCTGGGCCGCCACGCGGGTATCCCAACCCACACGGGTATTGAGGCCCGTGCCGACGGCGGTGCCGCCCTGCGCCAGTTCATAGATATGCGGCAGGCACATTTTCACCCGCTCGATCCCGCGCTCGACCTGTTTGGCATAGCCCGAGAATTCCTGGCCCAGCGTCAAGGGCGTGGCATCCTGCGTATGGGTGCGGCCGATCTTGATGATATCCTTGAATTCGTCGGATTTCGCGGCCAGCGCGCGCTGCAGCTTTTCCAGACCCGGGATCAGCACATCGCGTGCCTGCATGGCGATGGCGACATGCATCGCGGTCGGGAAGGTGTCGTTCGACGACTGGCCCATGTTGCAGTGATCGTTCGGGTGGACGGGTTTTTTGCTGCCCATCACGCCGCCCAGCATTTCAATGGCGCGGTTCGAGATCACCTCGTTGGCGTTCATGTTCGATTGCGTGCCCGAACCGGTCTGCCAGACGACCAGCGGGAAGTTGTCGTCGAACTTGCCGTCGATCACTTCGGTCGCGGCGGCGGCGATCACATCGGCCAGATCGGCGGGCATGTCGCCCTGCGCCTTGTTGACCAGCGCACAGGCCTTCTTGATGACCCCCAGCGCGCGGATGATCGGAACCGGCTGACGTTCCCAGCCAATCGGGAAGTTCATGATCGAGCGCTGCGTCTGCGCGCCCCAGTATTTGTCAGCAGGAACTTCAAGCGGGCCGAAGCTGTCGGTCTCGGTACGGGTCGCGGTCATCAGGGCCTCCATGCGCAATCCAAATGGAATTGGCGTTTTCATACGGCGCCCGGGGGCGTTTGGCAATCTGTATGCGGCGGTATACCGCCTAATGGCGCGTATAATGATAGACCCGCGCAGGGGGCATATTGGCCAGCACATGTGCGCCGCGGGTGACCCGCAGGCCCAGCTCGTTTTGCACCTGCGCGTCCAGCGGCGGGCGCGGGCCATAGGTGAACTGGATGAACCGGCCCTCGGGCGCCAGCGCGGCAAAGGCCGCGTGCAGGATCTGGTGCTGCAGGCTGGGCGGCATCGACAGCAAGGGCAGGCCCGATACCACCGCGCCCAAACCCATCAGTCCAAGCGCGGGCATGTTCTGCGCGGGGCTGTTTTCGATCCGCACGCCGGGAAAGTCGCCCGCCAGACGGCGGCAGAACACCGGGTTCAGCTCGAACAGGGTCAGGTTTTCGGGGGCCACGCCGCGCTCCAGAATCGCGCGGGTGATCTTGCCGGTGCCAGGGCCAAGTTCGGCCACCGCCCCACTGTCGGGGCCCAGGCTGGCGGCCATTGCGCGCGCCAGATGTTTTGACGAGGGCACAAGCGCCGAAATTTGGCTGGGGCGGCGGATGACCTGCCCCAGAAACACCGCCAGATCGTTCATTAATGCCCCTTCCCGCCGCAGCGGGTTACGTTTGGTTAACTAAGGGCAGAGTGGCGTTATTTCCGCCATTTGTCGAGGCTGACAACCTCGGCTTCACCACGTTGTGCGGGGGGCTCTTCGGCACCGTCTTCTTCGTCATCTTCCGCGTCTTCGTCGTCGTAATCCTGGGTTTCAAACCGCAGGCCGAACTCGACCGAAGGGTCGACGAAGGTCGTGACCGCGTCGAAGGGGATATACATCGGTTCAGGGGAATCGCCGAAATTCAGCGTGATCGAAAACCCGTCGTCGGTGACGTTCAGATTTTCGAACCAGTGCTGGATCACCACCGTCATTTCCTCGGGATAGCGTTCATGCAGCCAGTCGGCCAGCTCGGCATCGGGATGACGGGTGTCGAAGGTGATAAAGAAATGATGCGCCCCGGGAAGACCGTGTTCCGACACATCGGTCAGAACGCTTTGGATCAGGCCGCGCATGGCCTGGTGCATCAGGTTGCCGTAATCAATGCTGCGCGTCATGCCGGGCCTTCCTCAGTTTTGGCCAGCATAGGGGATTTGGCGCGCAAGGGAAGGGGGGCAAAACGGGATTTAGACCCCACCCAAACCGAGCACGCCCCCCAGCCCCGCGCAAAGCGTCAGCACGACGAAAAGCGGCCAGCGCCAGCCGATCAGCAGCGTCGCCGCCAGCGCCATCAACGCGGCGGCGATCGGGCGGAAGCTGGCGAGGTCGGGAAGGCTCAGCCCCAGCGGGCCGGGCGTCAGCTGTGCAAACAACACATGCAGCGCGAACCACAGCGCCAGGGCTGCGATCACGCCGACCACCGCGGCGCTGACGCCTGACAGCGCGGCCGCCAGACGCGGGCGACGCGTCAGCGCCTCGATCAGCGGCGCCCCCGCGAAAACCCACAAGAAGCAGGGGGTGAAAACCATCCACAGCGTCACCGCCCATCCCGCCATTGCGGCCCAGATCCCGCCGTGGTGGAACCCCGCGACAAAGCCCGCAAAGGCCGTGACCAGAATCAGCGGCCCCGGCGTGGTTTCCGCCAGCCCCAGCGCGTCGATCATTTCGCCCGGGCTGAGCCAGCCGAAATCGCGCACCAGAACCTGCGCCATCCACGCCAACAGCGCATAGGCGCCGCCGAAGCTGAGCGTGGCGAGTTTCGAGAAAAACAGCGCCAGCTGCGCCCAGAACGGATCGGGCAGCAGCATCAGCGCGCCAAGCGGCAGCAGCCATGCGGCGGCCCAAGGCAGTGCGCGGCGCAGAATTCCGGGACCGGGGCGAATGGGGGGGGCTGGGGGCGCAGGGGCCGTTCCCGCCTGTCGTGCACCCCAAAGGGCGGCGGCCAGAATCACCAGGGGAAACGGCAGGGCGGCCAACGCCAAAGCGACGAACGACAGTGCTGCGGTCACCCGGGCCGTGGTATCGGCAAGGCTGCGCTGAGCCAGCCGGATCAGCGCCTGCACAACCAGCGCCGCCACGCAGGCCTTCACCCCCAACAGCAGCCCCTGCGCGACCGGCGCGGTGCCCCACTGCACATATCCCGCCGCTAGCAGCAGAATCGCCAGCGCGCCGGGCAGGGTGAACCACAGTCCCGCAATCAGGCCGCCCGCAACCCCGCGCAACCGCCAACCGGCATAGGTTGCCAGTTGCATCGCCTCGGGGCCCGGCAGAACCATGCAAAACGACAGCGCGCGCAGATAGTCCGCTTCGCTCAGCCAGCGGCGTTCGTCCACCAGCATCCGGTGCATCAGCGCGATCTGCGCCGCAGGCCCGCCAAAAGACAGCAGGCCGATCCGCGCGAATTCGCGATGCAGATCGTGCCAGGTGACCTGATCGGGTGGGGCTGCGGGGCAGTCGGAGGAGGGGAGCATGAGCGGGCTTTCGGCTGGGGCCGGGCCAGTGTGCGGGCTGCGCGCAATGCAGACAAGGCCCGGCATGCGGGCGTGATGCCTCAGCTCAGCCGTTCACCCGACAGGCACAGCGCCATGGTTTCCGGCGGGAACGCCCCAAGTTGTTCGAAAAAGCTGATCATGTCGAAATGGTTATAGGCCTCTGCGATGCGATCCCCTTCATAGCGCATGGATACCTGCGCGGTGAATTCCATCGGCTCCAACGTCGCGGCCGATTTCGCATGCACCACCAGCAATGCCCAAAGCCAGTCGTCGGTTTCGATATGGCGCAAAATGGTGGCGGTCGGGGCTTCGATCAGGTTCAGAAGCGCCGGGATCAGTTCGGTAAATTCCTGTGGCCCCAGATCAAGCCCGCGCATCACCCCGGCGGCGCGCGAATCTTCGGTAAAGAACTGCGGAATCGCGGCCAGATCGCCGCCGATCCAGACCCGCTCGAACCAGTCGTGTAACAGTGCCAGTTTGCTCATGCGCCTGTCCTCGTCGGTGCTGTCCTGATCCAGACTGCGCCGACGAGGTGAATGCGTGGTTAACGGGCCTGAAATTAGCCCTATGACCCAACGTAAGGCAGTTACAGCGCCAGCCGCACCAGACCGCCTGTCTGACCTTCCAGCACGCCATGCTCGGAGGAGGTGGGTTTCAGCATCGCCTCCAGCAGCACATCGACCGGGGTCCAATAGGGAGTGTACCACTCCTGATCGACTTCAAGGATCAGCACGCGGTCGGCGGCGGCATCATAGGCGCCGATCACCGACACATGCGGGCCGTCCCAATCGCCGGTCACCACACCCTGGTTGAAATAGACCAAAAGCGCATCACTGGCGCTGGCCTCGTTCGTGGCCAGCCATTCGCGCAGGGTGGCGCCCTGTTCGGGGGTGGCCGTCGGGCTGCTGTCGGCGGGATGGAAGGTGGTGACCGCGCCGGTCAGGCCGCGTGCGGCCAGCGCCTTGCCGGCATAGTCCACCAACTGCTCGAATTTCACCCCGTCGCCACCCTCGGCCGAAATCGCCTTCCAGGTGTCATCGCCAACCAGATCCAGTAACTCGGGCTGGCTCATCACCGTGTCTTCGGCCTTGGCGGGCAGCCCGGCCAGACCGTTGACCGCGGCCGTGACCGACGCCACGCCACAGGCCGAGGTGGTGAATTGCGGCTTCACGAAACTGGACAATGCCCAGTAATCGGGCGCGGGCGCGCTGCGCAGATAGGCGTTGTCGGTGCTCAGCAGCACCGCGTTGGGGCCCAGCTTGGGCGCGGGCGCATCTTCGGCCTGGCCGCGGTGCGGCAGGGCCGCGCATAGCAGGGGGGAACAGATCAGGGCAGCAAGCAGGGCGGAACGCATGAAACCTCCGGGAATGTTGATCGCCAAACTCTGCGCCGGGCCGCGAAACCTGGCAAGAGGGGAACCCGAAGGGGACGTAGGGGAAGGCAGAGCAGAGGGGGAAGGTGCAGGATTCTGTTGCCAGGCTCCTGCGGGCCCCGCCTTACGCTGCTAGGCGCAAGGACTTAGTTTCGGCGACCCGAACTGCTTACGCAGCAAGAGCCATTGCCGGAGCACGGTTGTCATTGGCAACTGTACGATTTGCACCGATTACGGTGGTAGCTCACCGAGACAAAGCAAACACCTTTAGACGTTCGTCGATCCTATTTCGGCCCCATTCGCCCCCAATGAAGGATTGATGGTGGAGCCGTCGGGTACCGCCCCCGAGTCCGATCCGGTTATTACGTGCGCGTTTATGTCCATAGTCCGGGCGAACCCGAACGATGCCAATATAGGGGGGCAGGGGGCGGGCTGCAAGGTCTGGCGGTCGCGGGGATTTGCGGGGGCCGCAGGGCGCGGTCGCAGGGTGGTGTCACAGCAGGAAATCAGCCTCGGTCAGGCTGGCTACGTCGCGCAGCGCGCATTGGAAATCGGCGCTGCAATCGCCATCCAGATCGATTTCAACCAACAGCCCCAGCGTGGTTTCGCCATAGCGCAGATCACCCGCCTGCGCGAAATCGGCGGTGCCGATAAAGGTCAGCCCGCCCGTCGTGGCCGCAATCGCGCTCAGGTCGATCAGGTCTTCGCCCGCGATGAAATCGCGGATCTCGTCGATCCTGACGCCGCCGGAATCCCCCGCTGCGGCAAAGACGAACACATCGCACCCGGCCTCGCCCAGATAGATGTCAAACCCCGCGCCCCCGTCCAGCGTATCGGCGCCATCCCCGCCATTGAGCAGATCATCCCCCGCACCGCCGCGCAGCATGTCGGCATCCTCGCGCCCGCGCAGGATATCATCACCATTGCCACCCGACAGCAGGTCATCGCCCGTGCCGCCATCCAGCGTATCGGCACCCGTGCCCCCGGTCAGCGTGTCGGCATCGTCTTGACCGATCAGCAGATCGTCCCCCGCATCGCCGCCGATCCAGTCGCGCCCGGTGCCTCCGATCAGCGCATCATTGCCGTCGCCGCCAATCAGTGCGTCATTGCCCGCATCACCATAGATCACGTCATCCTCGGTGCCGCCGTCGATCCAGTCGGCCTGCGCACCACCGCGCAGCGTGTCGGCATCGGCCCCGCCAAAGATCGTGTCAGCCCCGGCATCCCCCCAGATCCGGTCCGCGCCCGCCTCGCCCTCGATCGTATCATCGCCGCGGCCCGCGCGGATCAGGTCAATGCCTGCGTCGCCCCAGATCGCATCGTTGCCGGCATCCCCCCAGATCCGGTCGGTTCCCGCGCCGCCATGGATCTGATCATCGCCGTCCTCGCCCAGCAGAAGGTCGTTATCGTCCCCGCCATGGATCGTATCATCGCCAGTGCCGCCCCAGATCCGGTCGATGCCGCGGTCACCATCAAGCCAGTCGTTTTCCGACCCGCCGGACAGCTGATCGTTGCCATATCCGCCCAGCAGCGTATCCGCGCCAGCGCCGCCCAGAATCGTATCGCGCCCGCGCCCGCCATCGGCAT